>CAYSTX010000060.1:7078-15978 GCA_964434035.1 uncultured Acetobacteraceae bacterium | reverse complement strand
ATCTTCGGCGCAGGCTCCCTGGCGTACCTGCTGCTCGCATGACCGGCCCGGCGGCCGGGCCGCTTCACGGCGTCCGCGTCGTCGATCTGACAGCGGTCGTGCTTGGCCCCTTCGCGACGCAGACGCTCGGCGACATGGGCGCCGACGTGATCAAGGTCGAGCCACCGGAGGGCGATCCGTGCCGCCTGATCGGCCCGGCCCGGGTGGAGCGCGCTGGCAGCTATTTCGCCAAGCTCAACCGCAACAAACGCAGCGTGGTGCTCGACCTCAAACAGTCCGACGGTCGGGCAGCGCTCGGCTGTTTGATCGCAGGCGCGGACGTGCTGGTGCACAACATGCGGCCAGGTCCGGCGAAGCGCCTCGGGCTGGACGCGGAAACGCTGCGCGCCGCGCACCCGCGACTGATCCACGCGAGCGCCAGCGGCTGGCGGCCGACCAGCACGCACCGCGACCGGCCCGCATACGACGACATCATCCAGGGCGCGGCCGGCGTAGCCGCGCTCAACGCCGGGCCGGGCGGCGCGCCGCGCTACTGGCCGACCGTCGCGGTCGACAAGCTCACCGGCACGCTGCTCGCGAGCGCCATCGGCATGGCGCTGTTTCATCGCGAACGCACCGGCGAGGGACAGGCGCTGCACGTGCCGATGCTGGAGTCGATCCTCGGTTTCCTGCTGCCCGAGCACATGTGGTCGGCGACGCTCGGCGAGCCGACGAAGGGCGTCGGCTATCCGCGCATGTTGACGCCGCACCGGCGGCCCTACGCCACACGCGACGGGTATATCTGCGTCATTGCGGTGTCGGACGAGAATTGGCGGAGGCTGTTCGGCGTGATCGGGCGGCCGGATTTGATCAACGACCCACGCTTCGCCGACGGCACCGCGCGCTCGCGCAACATCGAGCCGCTGTACGCGGTGCTGACCGAGGCGATGGCAACCCGCACGACCGCCGAGTGGCTCGCCGCTCTCGACGAAGCGGACGTGCCGAACGGCCCGGTCAACGCGCTGGCCGACTTGTTCGACGACCCTTATTTGACCGAGACTGGATACTTCGTCGCCGTCGACGGCGGCGCCCAAGGAATGCTCACGATGCCGTCCATTACGCCGTCCTTCTCCGCAACTCCCGGCGCGATCCGCCGCCCGCCCCCGCTGCTTGGTGAGCATACCGAAGAGGTGCTGCGCGAGGCGGGATGCGATGCGGCGACGATCGCGGCGGCGCTCGCGACGAACGGCGGGCGCGCGGCGTGAGCCGCTTCCGACGGGCCGCCCTCGTCGCGGCTGCACTGTTGAGCGTCGGCGCCGCCCGCCCGCCGCATGATGCGCACAAGCACGCGACGCACGTATCCGCCGAACGCCCGCGCACCATCCTCGCGGCCGTGCCGATCCACCGGCTGAGCCTCAAATGGTGGCGGGCGCGGCATGCGGCGGTGCTACATCGCATCGCGTCCGGGCCAGTCGATCTGCTGCTCCTCGGCGACAGCATCACCCAGGACTGGGAGCGCACGGGCCCGGAGCCCTGGTACGATTTCCGTCCCGCCTGGAACCATTTCTACGCGGATCGGCACGCGGCCAATCTCGGCTTCAGCGGCGACACGACGTCGAGCCTGCTGTGGCGGATCGAGAACGGCGAGGTCGCGGGCATTGCGCCGCGCGCGGCGGTGCTGCTGATCGGCGCGAACAATTTCGGCCGTGTGCACTGGTCGGCCGAAGATACTGTCGTTGGTATCGAGACGATCATCCGCGCGTTGCACACGCGCCTGCCGAAGACGCACATCGTGCTGATCGGCGTGCTGCCGAGCATTCGCAGCGAATGGGTGGACGAGCAGACAGCGGCGACCAACAAGGCACTTGCCGCGCGCTTCGGGCGCGGTGCCGATCCGCTGGTGACCTATGTCGATGTCGGCCACCTGTTTCGCGACAATGCCGGGCACGTCCTGGCCGACCGCTTCCTCGACCCGCACCTGACGCCGCCCGACCCGCCGCTGCACCCGACGCCTGAGACACAGGCGAAGATGGCGGAAGCGATCGAGCCGATCGTCGCGCGGCTGCTGGGCGACACGCCACGCCCAGGGCTGTAGCCGCGCGAACTTACCCGAGCGCGTCGGCGAGCAAGGCAAACGCCTCGGCGGCGAAGCGCTGCATATTGGCGGCGCGGTCGGCGCTGCCGGTCTCGATCGTCAGCGCGCGGCGGACCCCCGGGCCGGCAACGGCCAGGCAGACATGCCCCGCCGCGTCGCCGTAGCGATTGCCAGTAGGCCCGGCCGCGCCCGTCTCGGCCAGCGCCCAGTCGGACCCGAGCCGGGATAGCACCGTGTCGGCCAGCAGCAGCGCATACGGCTCACTCGCCGAGCGCATCGCGGCCATGTCGGCATCCGTGATCCCGAGCAGCGCGATCCGCGCCGCACGCGTGTAGATCACGCCGCCGCCGCGAAAATACGCCGACGCGCCGGGCACGGCGAGCAGCGCCGCCGAGACGATGCCTCCGGTTGAGCTTTCGGCGACGCCGATGCTCTGCCCGAGAATGCAGAGCCGTTCGCCGGCGGCGCGGGCGGCCGCGAGCAGTGTGTCGTCGATCATGTGCGCCTCACGTTCCAGAAGATAGGAAAGCCCTCCGGCATGTCTTTCAACGAGGCGCTATACGCGCACGTATAGAAATTTTGACCGACCGGCACGTAGGGAACGTCTTCGAACGCCTGCTTCTGTATCCCGGCAGCGATGGTCTTCTGTGCGGCGTCATCCGGCGCGAACAGCCATTCCTCGCGCATCTCCTCGATCTCCGGGCTGTTCGGCCAGCCGATGAAGCCGTTCGCCCCCTGTGCCCGGAGGAACGCGTTGACGGCCGGGTTGAGCTGATCGACGCCGGACCAAAATGTGTGAAACACGCTCCAGCCGCCCTTATCGATCGGGTCCTTCTTGGCCCGGCGCTGCACGACGGTGCCCCAGTCCATCGCCTGATAGTCGACATTGAAACCAATCTTCTGAAGCATGTCGGCCCCGACATCGGCCATCGCCTTCAGGATCGGGAAGTCGGTTGGCGCAAGCAGCACGATCTTCTCGCCCTTGTATCCGGCCGCCGTCAGCGCTGCCTTGCTCGCCCCGAGGTTCTTCTCGCGTGTGAAGACATCGAGGCCGGCGCTGCTCGCCATCGGCGTGTTCGGCGTGAAGAATCCGCACGGCGCGTGCCACATCGCCGGATCGGTGCCGGCGACGGCGATCATGTAATCTTCCTGATTGACCGCATCGAGCACGACACGGCGAATGGCCGGGTTGTCGAACGGTGCAGTCAGCTCGTTCATCCGCAGGCAGCCGATCTGCCCGGTCGGGTCCTTGATCTCGACGACCAGCTTCTTATCCCGCTTCAGCAACGGCACGAGATCGACGGTCGGCAACTCCCACCAATCCGCCTCACCGGTCTGCAGCGCCGCCGCCGCCGTCGCCGCGTCGGGGATGACGTTCCAGACGACGCGATCGAAATGGACATGCTTCGGCCCCGCGCTCCATTCGGCCTTCCCGCTCTCGCGCGGCACATAGTCGGGGTTGCGCTCGAACACGACGCGCGATCCCGTGACGCGCTCGCTGGCCTTGAACCGGTACGGCCCGCTGCCGACCATTTCCGTCAGCGCCGTGAACGGGCTCGTGTTCGCCAGCCTCTCCGGCATAATGAAGCAGACATTGCTGCCCGGCTTGCCGAGGGCGGCAGGCAGCAGCGGGAACGGCTTCTTCAGCTTGAAGAGGATCGTCTTGTCGTCGGCCGCTGACAGCTCGTCCGTCACGCTGAGCAATGTCTGGCCGAACGGATCGCGCGCGCCCCAGCGCTTGATGCTCGCCACGCAGTCCCGCGCGAGCACGGGCGCGCCGTCATGGAACTTGAGTCCCGGCCGGAGCGTGAGCCGCCACGTCTTGCGGTCGTCCTCCGTCACCGACCCCGACAGCATCTGTGGCTGCGGCCGGAACTGACTGTCAGAGCCGAACAGCGTGTCATAGACGAGGAAACCAGCGTTGCGGCTCACATACGCCGTCGTCCACATCGGATCGAGGACCGCGAGGTCGGCCTGCGGGATGAAAGTCAAGACGCGGGCGGACTCGGCACGTACGATTGCCGGACGCGCGAGCGGGGCGACGGCGGCAGCGGAAAGCAGCTGGCGGCGGCGAATCATCTGGGTCTCCTGGCGACACGGGAACGGCGCCGATAGGACAATGCCAGCTTCGTGCCACAGTGACACGGTTGCCGCCGGACGCGGGCGGCGCTAAGCGCGCGGCCATGCGATCCTTTTTTCTGCTCGCCGTGAGCCTCCTGCCCCCGGCCGCGGCGCGACGGCTCGGCGACTCGCGGATCGAATCGTTCGTCCAATTCGCGCAATTCATCTCGGTTGGGCTCTGCGGGTTCGCGGCCGACACCGCCACCGTCTATGCGGTTCGCCACGAAGTCGGACTATACGCGGCGGGCTTCGTATCCTTCACGGTCGCGGTTAACGTCACGTTTATTCTGAACCGAGTCTGGACATTTTCGGGCCGCCGCGCCGATGCGATCTGGCATCAATGGGTGCGGTTCATCGGCGCCAATGTGATCGGCTTCGTTCTCAACCGCGGCATGTATGTCGCGCTGATCGCCTCGGTCCCGCTCTGCCGTGAACAACCTGTAATTGCAGTTTTTGCCGGCGGAATTGCCGGCGTTCTTGCGAATTACAACCTGTCCCGGCGGGTCGTGTTTCGCTAGCGCTCAGAAAATGGCTGCCTGCCCTCGCGCAGTAGTAGAATTTCGCTGGCGCCAGCTGCCATCGTATGGTTAGGTCAAAACCAATTCGGTAGCGATTCGGGTCGAGGTTGAATTGATGTCCGGCGCGGATTCTGCCCAGGCCAGCGGAGTCGGCCGGAGGCAGCTTCAACAGACCAAGCCCGTTCGTCCGGTGCACCGCGTTCCGGATCCGTTCGATCGGGCAAACGAAGCTCCGCCCTATTCCGCCGTGGGCGTCACCCTGCTGCTGCTCGGGCTCGATGCGCTGGCGACATATGGGGCGCTTACGCTTCTGCTCGGTGACACGCCCGCCGATCAGGCCGGCGCGCGGCTGCCCCTTGATGCGATCACCCGCGTCGCACCAATGGGGGCCATCATCGGCGCCGTCATCGCGGGCGGGTCCGCGCGGAACGCAATTGGCGCGCCGCTCCGGCAGCTAATTGCTGGCGCCGCGGGCGGCGTCGGCGCGGTTCTGGTGGTGCTCGCGGCCGTGGTGTTTGCGGGCGCCGGAACGTCGACGATCTTTGTTGCGGCGCGCCTGCTGCTGCTACCGCCGCTGCTCGCCTTGATCCGGATGGGCGCCACGGCGCTTATGCTGGCCGATCCGCGGCGCCGGCTCTTCCCCCGCGTCGTCGTGCTTGGCACCCGTCAGACGGCGTCACGCCTGCTGAGGCGGACTGGCGGCGAGCCGCGTCGGATTCGGCTGCTTGGGCTGCTGGACGATAGTGCGCCGCCGGGGCGCGATCCGGACGGGTTCCACCATCTCGGTCCGACCGAGGCGATCTTCGGCATGATCCGCGACAACAAGGTCGACACGGTTGTTGTCGCATCGCCATGGTCGGACGAGCGCCGGCAGCGCGACCTGCTGCGCCGGCTCGCCGACTGTCCCGTGCGCGTCGTCATGCCGGTTACCTTGGCGGATGGCCGCTTTCCGGATTGTCCGACGACGAACCTCGGCGGCCTTGACGTCGTCGTGCTGGCCGACGGGCCGACGAACGGATGGCGGCAGGCAGCGAAGCGCGGGATCGACATTGTCGGCAGCCTAGGGTTGGGCCTCGCCGCTATCCCGCTGCTGCCGCTGATCGCGCTGGCGATCCGGTTAGACAGCCGCGGCCCGATCCTGTTCCGCCAGCGCCGCATCGGCTTCAACGACCGCACGTTCACGATCCTGAAGTTCCGCACGATGGCCTTCCCTGGCGAACTCGACGCGGAGGACGAGCGCCGACAGGCGTTGCGCCGTGACGCGCGGGTGACGCGGGTCGGCCGCATGCTGCGCCAGGCGTCGCTCGACGAGCTGCCGCAATTGCTGAACGTGCTCCGCGGGGAGATGTCGCTGGTCGGCCCACGCCCACACGTGCCCGGCACCCGCGCGGGCGACCGGGCATTCGAACAGATCCTCACCCGCTATGCGGCCCGCCATCGCGTCCGCCCCGGCCTCACCGGCCTCGCGCAGGTGCGCGGCTTGCGGGGCGAGACCCCGACTGAAGAACGGCTGGCCGCACGGATCGAGGCCGATCTCGAATACATCGAGAACTGGTCGCTCATCCGCGACGCGGCCATTCTCGCTCGCACACTCTGGGTCGTCGCGGCGAGGACCAACGCGCACTGAGCGCGATGCCGTACGACGTCGACGTCATCATCCTGAGCCTCGATCGGCCGGCCGAAACCCTCGCCGCCATTCGTTCGGCGTTCGATCAGGACGGCGTGCGGCCGCGTGTTATCGTCGTCGATCAGGGCTCGTCGGACGCGACGTTCGACGGTCTCGCTCGGGAACTGGACGGACGGGCGGACGCGACGCTGATCCGGCTGAGGCGCAACGTCGGCGTCGCGGCAGGGCGCAACGTGGCGACCGCAGCCGGATCGGCGCCGGTCATCGTTGCATTGGATAACGATGCCGAGTTCGCGGACCGGACAACTCTCGCGGATGCGGTTGCGGCAATGACGGCCTCGCCGGATCTCGCCGCGATCGGCTTTCGCATCGTCCGCCATGCAGACGGCGCCGACGACCGCTCGTCATGGGGCTATCCGCGACCACTCCTGTCACGCGCCGCCGAACGGTTCGACACGGCGACTTTCGTCGGCGCCGGCCACGCGATCCGCCGCCTCGCGTGGGAAGCGGTCGGCGGCTACGATCCGGCGCTGTTCTTCGCATGGGAGGAATATGATTTCTCGCTCCGCGCCATCGCCGCCGGCTGGCGCGTGGGCTATTGTGGCGACATCGTCGTGCGCCACAAGATCAGCGAAGAGCGCCGCGTCGGCTGGTCCGGCCCGCGCTGGTATTTTCAAGTGCGCAACCGGCTATATGTCGAGCGGAAATGGGGCGCCGCGTGGGCCGCGTTGTTGCCGCGCGCCGCGGCCTACGCGCTGCGTGGCGCGCGGGTGGGGCTGCTTCGGCCGACACTCCGCGCCATTGCCGATGCGACGCGGATGGCGATGCCCGACAGTCGGCGCGCGCACCTACCGCACGCCGCCCGTTCCTACCTCGCCCGCACCGATCGGGCGCAGCGCGGCGGCGCGCTTGGCCGGTTGCGCCACCAGCTGCTCGCCCGCCCCGGCGGATAGCGCGGCACGGCCGAACCGCGCGCGCAGGAGCAGCACGAACACGCGCGGACTGTAGAGCAGATAGCGGCCGGCCAGCCGGCGCGGATCGGACAGGAGCCGATGCAACCATTCTAGCCCGGCGCGCTGCATCCAGCCAGGCGCGCGCGGCGCTGCACCCGACAGGAAATCGATGCCCGCGCCGATACACAGTGCCGTACCGCGCGCCTGTCCAGTAGCCGCGATTGCGGCCGCCAGGTGTTCCTGCCGTGGTGAGCCGACCGCAAGCAGGATCAGCCTCGCCGGATGCGCAACGACGAACCGCACCGCGTCCGCGAACGCGACTGGATCATCCTCGAACCCCATCGGCGGATTGTGGTGACCGCGACAGTCGATCCCGTGCACCGCGATCAGCGCCTGAATGCACGACGGCGCGCCGCCGATGATCGTGAGCGGACCCGCACCGCGCGCAACCAGTGCCGCGACAAGATCGCTGCCGGGAGAGACGACGAACCGCCCGAGCCCAAGCAGACGCGCCGCGCGCGCGACCACGCGGCTATCCATCAGGCGGAGCCACGCGCCAGCGTACGCCGCTCGCAGCGCCGGCTGACGGGAGAGGCGCACGAAATGGTCCGCGTTTGGCGTCACGACATAGGCGAACGGCGCGTCGTCCGGCCGCGCCGCGATCGCCTCGGCCGCCGCCGCCACGCTGAGCGGCGCGAAGTCGAGACCGAACAGCCTCACACCAGCGCCGCCAGCCGCCGCCGAACGCCCGCAACGCGCAGCGCATCGCGGACGCTCGGCCCCATCAGCAGCCACGCGCCCAAACCATAAAACACGCCCAGCACGCCAAGCCGCAACGCCAGCAGCGTCGCGGGCGACACGATCGGACCGACGGCAACGATCGGCACAAGCCAGCCGGCGAGCGTCGCCGCGCTTACGACCGAAAGTGCCGGCAGTCCGGCACGCCAGTGCCGCAGCATCGCCGCGTTCATCGCGCGCGATGTTGTCCAGAGTGCGGCCGGCGCGGCCAGAGCGTGCGCGAGGAGCCACGCCTCGGCGGCGGCAATCGGTGTCGTCGGCCGCACCAGCGCGATCGCGATCAGCACGGCGACCGCACCGACGACCTGCGCGAACAGCGCCGCCCCTGCCTGCCCGCGCGCGATGCAGGCGACGCCGCCGGGGAAGCCTAGGAAGATGTAGCCGAGCAACAACGCCAGCACGCTTGTCGCCTGTCCCGCCGCATCCCACGCGGGACCGAGCAGCAACGCGGTCAGCGGCCGCAACCCGAGCGCCATCGCGCCGAACAGCGGAAACAGCACGAGGCCGATGAGCGCCAGAAACCGGTCGAGATCCGCCTGCAAGCGCGACACATCATGCTGCCGCTCGCTCATTGCCGGCAGCATCAGCCGCCACAGCGCCGACAACAGCAGGTCGCGCACCGTATCGACCATGCGAAACGCCATGTGCACCTGCCCCAGCACCGCCGTCCCGCCGAAGCCGCCGACGGCGAGCGCGAACACGCGGTAGCGGCCGGTCTGCACCAACGTGCCGGCCGCGAGCGCGGCGCCCATCGACAGCAGGGCGCGGAGGCGCGGCGGTTTGCCTTCGCCCGGCGGCAATGCGTGCCA
>CAYSTX010000060.1:0-6978 GCA_964434035.1 uncultured Acetobacteraceae bacterium | reverse complement strand
CGACGTTGACCGCGACCGACGCCGCACCAACGCCGACCTCGGCCGGGCCGATCAGCCGCGCGACGATGAAGACGGACGCGGCCGACAGCAGCCCCGAGACCGCCGCCTCGGCCGCCGACCACGCGACGTTGCCGCGCGCCGAGGCGGTGGTTGCCGATGCAACGACACTCACCCTCGGAAATAGCCGCCGTAGCGCGGGTGATACACTTCGGCATCCGCGAATCCCGAGCGGGAATGCACGCGCGCATCGACGCGGGTCAGCACGACACCAGCAACATGCGCCCGCGCCTGTTCCAAGAGCGCCGCCGCGTTGCGCACGACCGCGCGCGGCGTGTCGCGCCATCGGATGCAGAGGATCGTCGCGTCCGCCAGCCGCGCGATGATCCGCGCGTCGGTGACCGCATAGGCGGGCGGTGCATCGAGCAACACGAGTGCGTAGCGCTGTCGCAACGCGTCGATCACCGCCGCCATTGCGTCCCCGCGAAACAGATCCGGCGGCGCGCCATCGGCCGAACCCGCGCCGATCACGTCGATCCCGGTCCGCTGATCGGTGTGGATCACATCGTCGAGCGTCACGTGCCCTTGCAGGCAATCGACCAACCCAAGCTCGGCGCCGACGCCGAGCCGCCGACCAAGCGCCGGCTGACGCAGGTCACAATCGACGACCACCACGCGCTCGCCCGCGAGCGTCGCCGAGCGGCCGAGGGCGATCGTCGCCGTCGTCTTGCCCTCATCCGGCCGCGCCGCTGTGATCGTGACGACGCGCGGGTTATCGCTGCCGAACCACAGTCCGGCCCGCGTCGCGCGCGCCTGCTCGGCGAAGGGGGAGAGCGGCTGTTCGGCGACATAATCCACGATCGGCCGCCGGCGCAGCTCGGTGCGGCTAAGCCGCGGCATTAGCGCGAGGCAGGGTAGGCCGAGCACCGCGCGCACATCCTCGCCGCCGCGAAACGTCTGCGCACCGGTTTCCGACAAATAGACTGCCGAGAGGCCGAGCAGCACGGCGGCAACCAGGCTCACCGCCATCATCGGTAGCGTACGCGGCGAGGTCGGCCGCAGTGGCGGCAGCGCCGGGGAGATCACCCGCGCGTCCGGCGTTTCAATCGCATATCGCTGACCGGTTTGCTGCACCCGCTCCAGCACTGCCTGCAACAACCCGCGCGCCGCGTCGGCGTCGCGCTGCATGGCGTTGAGCGGCACTTCGGCGGACGCAGTGCGGCCAACTGCGTCGTTCGCGTCGCGCATCCCGCGTTCGAGCGACGCGACCTTAGCCGCGGCGGCCCGCGCGTCGCTCTCCAGCGCCGCCAATCCGCGACCCGTCTCCGCGCCCGCCGCCGTGCGCAGATCGGCAAGCTGCCGGCGGAGCGCCGAGACGTCGGGGTGGTTCGGGCCGAGTCGCGTCATCGCCGCGCTCAACTGCCCCGCCACCTGCTCCGCCTGCGCGCGCGCGGCAACGGCGCCCGGCGACAGCTCGGCCTGCGCCGACGCGCCCCCGCTCGCCCGCGCGGCGGCGGCGCGCGCGGCGGCGGCAGCGGCGTCGCTGCGCGCGGCCAACAAATCGGCCGCGAGATGGCTCGCGCGCTCGGTATCGAGGCCCGCCTGCACGCCCTGCACGAGCCCGATCCGAGCGCGATAGGCAGCGATCCGGTCCTCATCTGCCTGCACCTCGGCGCGCAGGGTTTTTGCGCGCTCGGTAAGCCACGTATCGGCCCGCTCTATCGCCGCGTATTTCTGTTCGAGCGCGTCGTGGACGTAGAGGTCGGCGGCTTCGTTGGCGATCGCGGCGGCCTGAGCCGCGTCCGGCGCCTCGAACGCAATTTCCATCGCGTGCGAGCCGCGAACCGGCGTCGAAGTTAGCGCGGCCTGCACCGCGAGCAGGACCGCGTTGCGCACGGCGTCCGGCGCCGGCGGCGGCGCGGGCGTGCAGCCGAGCAGCGCGTTGGCGGCCGACAGCAGCGGGCGCGTGACGCGGACGAGAAGGCTCGGGCGGCGCAAGCTCGCGTTGAAGGCCGGATCGGCGAACAGGTCGAATTTTTCCGCGAGCCGCGTCGCGACGGTCAGGCTGCCCGCGATCGCCGCTTGGCTCGCCATCGCCGCGTCAGTCGCGGGATCTTCGCGGAGGATGCTTTGCAGCTCCTGGGCCGCGAACGCGCTCGGCTCGTAGACAACGGTCGCGGTCGCGGTGTACCGCGGCGTCGTCTGTAGGATCGCAAGATAGGCGAGTGCCGGAATTAGCAGCACCGCCAGGATCAGCCACCGTCGCTGCCGCCGGAGCGCCGCGAGCACGGCGCCGAGCGGAACGGGACGATCCATAGCGTCGGTTTGGTTTATCCCGGTGTTTGCCGAAAGAATCGGCATACACTCGCTCCGTTTCAACTCACGATTGATACGGGGTTGGACACACTTCCGTCAACCGGTTCAGGAATGTTCCTGCCTTATGTCAGTCCGACCCAGCTACGCTCTCGCTGCCGTCCTGCTCGCGTCCGTGCTGGCCGGCTGCACCGCGCCCGGCGCCGACCTGCCCCACCTGCCGCCTGTCGCGGCCGGCGCGCGCTATAGGCTCGGTCCGGGCGATCAGGTCCGGCTGATCGTGTTTGGCGACGATCGCATGAGCGGCACTTACCGGGTCGACGACGACGGCGCTCTCGCCTTGCCGCTGCTCGGCCCGGTCCAGGTCGTGGGGCTGACGACGGTCGCGGTCTCGCAGCGTGTCGCGGCGTCGCTCGCCGCGCGCAAGCTCTATCAGACGCCGAGCGTCGCCGCCGAGATCGTCGCCTATCGGCCGATCTTCGTGCTTGGTGAGGTCAACAAGCCCGGCGAATTCCCATTTCAGCCGGGCATGACCCCGGTAACAGCGGTCGCGATCGCCGGCGGATTCACTTATCGCGCGATCGATGGCGTGTTTTCGGTCGTCCGAACCGAGGGCGGCCAGGCGGTCGAGGGCACGGTCGGACGGCAGGATTCGCTCGCGCCGGGGGACGTGGTGACGGTGTTCGAGCGGCACTTCTGACCGGCCGACACGAAACCGACATCGGCCAAAGCTTGCCGGAGGGCGGCTCCGAGGCCAGTCTTAGGGCTCAGCCAACAGCCCGAGGACCGCGCCGGCATGGACGCTCCGCTCGACAACGAGACGCTCACCTTCACGAAATTCGCGGTCGGCCAGCCGGTTTCGCGGAAAGAAGACCCGATCCTGCTGCGCGGCGAAGGCCGTTATACGGATGATCTCTCGCTGCCGGGGCAGGCTTATGCGGTCATAGTCCGGAGCCGCGTCGCGCACGGACATCTCCGCTCGGTCGACACGACCGAGGCGCGCTCCATGCCCGGCGTGCTCAGCGTGATCGTCGCTTCCGACCTCGTTGCGGCCGGATTCCAGCCGATGCCGGGGCCGGGCGGCGGGTTCAAAAACCGCGACGGCTCGGCCATGCCGCGCCCGCATCAGATGGCGCTGGCGACGGACCGCGTTCGTTATGTCGGTGACCCGATCGCGGTCGTCGTCGCCGAGACCCCGAAGCAGGCGCGCGACGCGGCCGAGACGATCATGCCGGACATCGACCCCCTGCCCGCCGTCACCGTCGCGAGCGAGGCGGCCGCCCCGGGCGCGCCGCAACTGCATGATGAAGTGCCCGGCAACGTCGTGCTCGACTTCCATTACGGTGACGGCGAGGCGGTGGCGGCGGCGTTCGCGAAGGCGGCGCACGTCACGCGCCTCAGCATCCGTTCCAACCGCGTCGTCGTCTGCGCCATGGAGCCGCGCTCGGCGCTCGCCGAGTGGGACGCGGCGGAAGGCCGGTATGTGCTCCGCGTCGGCTGTCAGGGCGTGTTCGGCCTGCGCGAGCTGCTTCGCGGCCCGCTGAATGTTCCGCTCGACAACATCCGTGTGCTGACGGGCAACGTCGGCGGCTCCTTCGGGATGAAAGCGTCGGCCTATCCGGAATATATCTGCATCCTGCACGCGGCGCGCGCGCTCGGCCGGCCGGTGAAGTGGACGGATGAGCGGAGCGAGAGCTTCCTCTCCGACAGCCACGGCCGCGACCATGAGATGACGAGCGAGCTCGCGATGGACGCAGATGGGCATTTCCTCGCGCTCCGCATCACCGGGTACGGCAATTACGGCGCGTATGCCAGCAACGCGACGGTGATGCCGGCGTCCATCAACGTGGTGAAGAACGCGATCAGCGTCTATCGGACGCCGCTGCTCGAGGTCGCGACCAAGCTCGTGTTCACGAACACGACGCCGGTCGGCCCGTATCGCGGCGCCGGGCGGCCCGAGGGCAATTACTACATGGAGCGCGTGATCGACCGCGCCGCCGCCGAACTGGGCATCGACCCGGTCGAGCTGCGCCGGCGCAACCATATCGATCCCGACGCGATGCCGGTCCGTACGCCGAACGGCCTCGAATACGACAGCGGCGAGTTCGGCACGGTGCTGGACCGGGCGTTGGCACTCGCCGACTGGGACGGCTTCGCCGCGCGCCGCGCCGAGAGCCGCAAGCGCGGAAAGCTGCGCGGGCGCGGCATCGGCTCCTACCTCGAAGTGACCGCACCGCCGTCGAAGGAGATGGGCGGGTTGCGCTTCGAGGACGACGGCACCGTCACCATCATCACTGGCACGCTCGACTACGGTCAGGGCCACGCGACGCCGTTCGCGCAGGTGCTGGCCGACCGGCTCGGCGTTCCGTTCGAGCGCATCCGGCTGCTGCAAGGCGACAGCGACGAGCTGATCGCGGGCGGCGGCACCGGCGGGTCGAAGTCGATCATGGCGTCTGGCGCGGCGATCGTCGAAGCGAGCGCCAAGGTGGTCGAGGCCGGCACGCGCATCGCCGCGCACGCGCTCGAGGCGGCGCCGGTGGATATCGAGTTCTCGTCCGGCCGCTTCTCCATCGCCGGCACCGACCGCGGCATTCACATCATGGATCTTGCGGCCGGGCTGCGCGACGGCTCGATCGTCCCGCCCGAGGGCGTTCCCGCGACGCTCGACGTGCAGACGATCCACGAGGCCGCGCCGTCGGCGTTTCCAAACGGCACGCACGTCGCCGAGGTCGAGATCGATCCCGAAACGGGCGTGGTCGAAGTGGTCCGCTACAGCATGGTCAATGACTTCGGCGTCGTCATCAATCCGCTGATGGTCGAAGGCCAGGCGCATGGCGGCATCGTGCAGGGCATCGGGCAGGCGCTGTTTGAACGGACGCACTATGACGCCGACGGGCAGCTGATGACGGGCTCTTATATGGACTACGCGCTGCCCCGCGCCTCCGACGCGCCGAGCTTCGCGTTCGGGGCGCATTCGGTGCCGGCGAAAACAAACGTGCTCGGCGCCAAGGGCTGCGGTGAGGCGGGCTGCGCCGGGTCGCTGCCGTCGGTGATGAACGCGGTCATCGACGCGCTGTCGGAATACGGCATCCGCCACATGGACATGCCGGCGACGCCCGAGCGGGTGTGGTCAGCGATCCAGGCGGCGAAAGCGTCCCGCGCCGCCTGACGCGATCGCGCTACGCCGGCCGGTGCGCCCGATGATACGGGTGCCCGGCGGCGATGGCGCGTGCCCGAAAAAGTTGTTCGGCCAACATCGCGCGCACCAGCAGATGCGGCCACGTCAGCGGCCCGAGCGACAACACGTAGTCGGCGCGTGCGAGCACCGACGGATCTAGCCCGTCGGCGCCACCGATGACGAAGCATAGCGTCCGCCCGAGCCCGAGCCAGCGCTCGACCAGCCGTGAGAACGCGGCGCTATCCGGCGCGGGTGGCCCGAGATCGAGCGCGACAATGAACGCACCGTCCGGCACGGCGGCGAGCAACGCCGCCCCTTCCCGCCGTCGCGCTTCCTCCGGTGCGCCGGCGCCGTCCGGCACTTCCGTCAGCGTAAGCGCCGGGCGGATCCGCGCGGCGTATCGGGCGAACAGCGCCGCCTCCTCCGGGCCACGGCCGCGGCCGACGGCGACGACGCGCATCAGCCGACCTCGTCGAGCTCGCTCCCCCACATCCGCTCGAGCGCGTAGAGCGTGCGGGCCTCCGGCTTGAACAGGTGGACGACGATGTCGCCCGCGTCGATCAGCACCCAGTCCGAGCCGCCCGCGCCCTCGATCTGCACGCGGCGAACGCCGGCCTCGGCGAGCTTTTCTTCGAGATGCGTCGCCATCGCGCTGATCTGCCGGTCGGCGAGGCCGGTCGCGATCACCATTCGGTCGCAGAACGCGGCGCGGCCGGCGAGGTCGATCGCGACGATGTCCTCCGCCTTGTCGTCCTCGAGGCTGCCCACGATGACGCGCTGCACCTGGTCCAGCCGCTCGGTCGGCGTCGGCGTCGATGCCTCGGCGGCGGCTTGCTTACGGCGTGAGCGCGGGCCCGCGGCGACCGTCTTCTTGCGCGGCGTGCCGGGCATTCGCACGCCGGCTCCCGCCTCGGTGGGCGGGGCTGCCGGCGTCGTGCTTCGGCTGTCGCGGGACGCCGTTCGGCCGGTCGTGCGGCGTGGCGCGGGCGTTGGCGGTGGCGGCGGTGCCGGCGGCTCCGTGCCGGAGGGGGGCTTGCGGGCGATGGCGAGGCTCCTTGCGCGCGGCGCGAATGGCGGTGGCCGACGCCGCATGCAGCGGGCCGGGAATGAAAGACCAAGCGGGCGGCTTCGTCGCAACAAGACGCGACGCCGCCCGCGTGGGCAATCGCGCATGCCGCATGCGCCGAGCCGCCTGCCCGGCCAGTGCGGGCAGCGTGTAGCCGGGGCGCGGCAGGACCGCCAGCGGGACCATGTCGATCATGTCGCGAAAGCGCCGCCAGCGGGGAAGTTGCGTCAGAATATCCGCGCCCATCAGCCAGACGAACGACGCGCGCGGAAACCGCCGGCGCAGCGCGCGCACGGTATCCACCGTGTAGCGCGTACCGAACGTGCGCTCGATCCCCGTCGCGACGACGCGGTGCCCATCGGCGACGGACGCGGCGCCCCTCATGCGGGTTGCGAAGGGCGCCATGCCGCGCGCCGGCTTCAGC
>CAYSTX010000059.1:0-16002 GCA_964434035.1 uncultured Acetobacteraceae bacterium | reverse complement strand
GAGCGCGAGAGCGCCGGCGGCCCCCAGCCTGAATGCGTTGCGCCGTGTCGTGATGATGGTCATCGGGTCAGTCTCCTCGTTTGGATGTTCAGCGCCCGGCCCAGTGCACGGCCCGCCGCTCAATCAGCACCAGCGCCCGATCGATACCGAGCCCGGCGAGCCCGATCAGGAAGATACCCGCGAAAACATAATCGGACCGCAAGAAACGGCCGGCGTCGAGGATCATCCAACCGATGCCGCTCGCACCCGCGATGATCTCCGCCGCGATCAGCGTTCCGTAGACGATCCCAAGCGCCAGCCGCGCACCGGTCAGGATTTCCGGCAGCGCGCTTGGCGCGATCACGTAGCGGAAGATCTGCCACGGCGTCGCCCCCAGCGCCTCGGCCGCGCGGATGCGCTCGGGCGCCACATTGCGCACACCGTCACGCGCCGCGACCGCCGAGACCGGGAGGGCGGCGAGGAACAGCATCATGATCTTGCTGCTCTCCCCGATGCCGAGCCAGACGATCAGCAGCACGAGGTAGGAAAGCTGCGGCAGCGGGCGCAGAAACTCGATAAAGGGGGCCGCGAGCGCGTCGACCGTGCGGAGGTAGCCCATGCCGAGCCCGAGCACCGTGCCGACCAGGGCGCCGGTCACGAACCCCGCCCCGACCCGCAACAGGCTCATGCCGATATGGTCGAGCAGCGTGCGTCCCTTGTAGCCGTCGGTCAGCAGCTCCTGAAACCCGGACCAGACGTCAAGCGGCCCCGGCAGAAACAGATCGCGCACCAGCCCCGCCTCGGTCACGCCGACCCAGGCGGCGAACACGACGGCCATGGCGAGCACCGTCGTCGTCCAGTCCGGCAGCCGGGCAACGCGCACCCTCACAACTGCCCCCGCCAATGCACGAGCCGACGGTCGAGTGCCCGGAGCGACCAGGCGAGCGCGACACCCATTCCGCCGAGCAGCAGGATGCAGAGGATGATGATGTCGTTCCGCAGATAGTAGCTCGCTGAAATCACCATCCAGCCGAGCCCGTTGTTGGCGGCCATCAGCTCGGCCGAAACAACCGTGCTGAACGCGGCGGCCAGTGCCACCTGCAACCCGGTCAGCACCATCGGCGCCGCCGACGGCAAGACGACGTGGCGGAGGATCTGCCCACGCGTCGCACCTAGGGCTTCCGCGACCTGTATCCTCTGCATCGCGACACCGCGCGCGCCGGCGGCGCTGGCCGCGACGATGATCGGGAACGCGGTCAGGAACAGAAGCGCCACCTTCGACCAGTCGCCGGTGCCGAGCCACAGGATCAGAAGGATCATGTAGGAAAGCGGCGGCAACGGCCGCATGAACTGCACGATCCAGTCGAGCGCCGCGTGCGCGCGCCGGGCGCGGCCCATCCAGAGCCCGAGCGGGACCCCGACCAGGGCCGCGAGCCCGAAGCCGCCGGCCATCCGCCCGAGTGTCGCAAAGGCGTTTTCCGGCAAAGTCGTGCCGCGATAGCCGCCGGTCGCGATCTCGACAAACGCGTTCCAGACGGCGACGGGTGAGGGCAGCAGCGACGGATCAATGGCCCCGGAGACGTTCAGCAGCGACCATGCCGCGACCATCGCCGAGACCGACAACAGACCGAGCGCCCAACCCGGCGCACGACGGCGCTCGGGGCGCGCGGGAACGACGGCACCGGGGGGTGCGACTGGCGCGGGCGAGCCCGTGGCGGCAGCGACGTCAAGGATACGGTCAGACACGGCGTCCATCATGCATGGACAAGCAAGCCGCGCGCCAGCGCGGCGCCGCTAGCCGAGATGTTTGCGGATGTCGTCGGCCATCTGCTGCGCGTTTTCGTCGGCCGCGATCGGCGCGACGAACTGCCCGTCCGGCCCCATGAGATACAGGATGGAGCTGTGGTTCATCGTGTAGTCGTCCGGCCCCGGCCCGGTCCGCTGCGGCGCGTAATAGACCTTGTACGCCTTGGCGACGGCGGCGATCTGCTCCGCCGTGCCAGTCAAACCGATCAGCCTTGGTGAGAACGCGGCGACGTATTTGCCAACGACGGCCTGCGTGTCCCGCCGCGGGTCGATCGTGATGAAGATCGGCCGCAGCTGGTCGGCGAGCGGCCCAAGCTTATCGAGCGCGTCGGCGACGGTCGTCAGCGTCGTTGGGCAGACATCCGGACAGAACGTGTAGCCGAAATAGACGAGCATGGTGTGGCCGCGGAAATCGCGGTCGGTCACCGTTTTGCCGGAGCCATCGACGAGCGTGAACGGACCGCCGATCTCAGGGCCGGGCGGATGGCCCGTGCTAAGCCAGGTGATCCCGCCGAGCAGCAGCACGAGGGCGAGCGTAAGCCCGGCAATGGCGGTCCGAATGGGGATGCCCGGCGGGCGAGGTGGGGCCGGCTGCGGCGGGGCTTCCGGCACGGCGGCAGGGGGCGTATCCGACATGCGGGCCTGCTACTCTCTCACCCGTCGTCTGGCTAATGAATAAGCCGTTCATAGGGAAGGACGCCATGTCAGAGACCATCGAGCACGCGCGCGAGGGCCTGGAGCATGCCGACCATGCGGCGCACACCGATCGTTCGGCGGCCCGCATCGCGGTTCTGATCGCCGCCCTCGCCGCCGCGCTGGCGCTTGCCGAAATCGGCGAAAAGGGCGCTCAGAACGAATACCTCACCCATCACATCACAGTCAGCGACACCTGGAACTTCTTCCAGGCGAAAAACGACCGTGCCCTCCTCCGGACCGCCGAAGCCGACGTGCTGGAGAGCCTGCCGACCGCGGACCAGCCGGCGGTCGCCGAGCGGGCCAAGACGGCGCGGGCGGAGGCGGCGCGGCTCCGCGACGACCCGGCCAAGGGGGACGGGAGCAAGCAACTGGCCGCACTCGCGGCGGAGCAGACCCTGCTACGCGACCACGCCTTTCACACCTACCACCGGTTCGAACGGGTCGTTGGCGCGTTGCAGATCGCGATCGTTCTGGCGTCCGTGTCCGTCGTGACGCGCGTCCGCTGGCTCGCCTGGGCGGCGGGCGCGATCGGGGGCATTGCTGCCGTCTACGGACTGATGGTTGGAACGGTCATCTGACCAAACTGGACGTGATCTGGGTCGTTGACGCGTGACGTGAAACGCGGCGGGACCCCGCGCGAAGGAGACGGTCATGGCGGACATCGACGCGACGATCCCAAATCCCCTAAACGGCCCGGCCCTGCTCGACCAGTACCGCAGCGTTCGCGATTACACGGAGGCGCTGGCGGCCGGCCTCACGCCGGAAGATCAGGTCGTGCAGTCGATGCCAGACGCGAGTCCGGCGAAATGGCACCGCGCACACACGACGTGGTTCTTCGAGGAGTTCATCCTCGGGCCGAACGTGCCCGGCTATGAGGTGTACGATCCGGCGTTCCGGTTCCTGTTCAATTCCTATTACGAACAGGTCGGCGCCCGCTATCCGCGCCCGTCGCGCGGTCTCATCACCCGGCCTGGCGCCGCCGCGGTTGGCGCCTATCGACGACATGTCGATGCCGCCATGGCGCGGCTGCTCTCGGATGAGAAGACGGCAGTGCGGCTCACGGAGTTGCTGACGCTCGGGCTTCAGCATGAGCAGCAGCATCAGGAGCTGCTCGTCACCGATGTCCTGCACGCCTTCGCGCAGAACCCGCTCTGTCCGGCGGGAATCCCTGGCTGGACCGAGCCCGAGGGCGCGCCGGGGCCGACGCGGATGCGGGCACATCCGGGCGGCGTGCGGCGTATCGGGACGGATGCCGGCGCGGACGGGTTTGCCTTCGATAATGAGACGCCGCGCCACGAGACACTGATCCATCCGTTCCGGATCGCCGACCGGCTGGTCCGCAATGCCGACTGGCTCGATTTCATGGCGGACGGCGGCTACCGCACGCCGACACTGTGGATGTCGGACGGCTGGGACGCGGCCCGCGCCGGCTTCTGGGACGCGCCGCTCTATTGGCGGCAGGACGAGGACGACGGCTGGCGGCAATTGGGACCGGGCGGCGCGGCGCCCCTCGATCCGGCGGCACCGGTGCGGCACGTGAGCTGGTTCGAGGCGGACGCGTTCGCCCGTTGGTCCGACAAACGGCTGCCGACCGAGGCGGAGTGGGAGATCGCGGCGGAAGACGGGCTGCTGCTCGAAGCGCAGTCCCATGTCTGGCAGTGGACCGAGAGTGCCTATCGCCCTTACCCCGGCTTCGCGCCGCCGCCGGGCGCACTTGGCGAATACAACGGCAAGTTCATGATTGGGCAGATGGTGCTCCGTGGCGGCTCCATGGCGACGCCGCCGGGCCATGCGCGGCCGACCTATCGCAACTTCTTTCACCCCGATAAGCGCTGGCAGTTCACCGGCCTTCGTCTCGCCGAGCAGGATCGCTGAGCAGTGCCGGAGGAGCATCCGCCCGTCGCCAATGTCGCGGCGGCGGCGCTGGCCGGTCTGCGCGCAACGCCGAAGACGCTGCCGCCGAAGCTCTTTTACGACGACGAAGGCTGCCGCCTGTTCGAGGCGATCACGCGGCTGCCCGAGTATTACGTGACCCGGACCGAGCGCGCGCTGCTCGCCGACACGGCGCCGGCGATCGGCGCCCGCGTGCCGGAGCACGCCGCCGTCGTCGAATACGGCGCAAGCAGCCCGGACAAGGCGGCCATCCTGCTCGCGGCGCTAACCCGGCCGGCCGCCTATGTGCCGATCGACGTTGCACTGGCCGCCGTGGCCGAGACCGGCCGGCAGATCGCCGCGTGGTTCCCGCGCCTGTCGGTCCACCCGATCGCGGCCGACTTCACGGCGGCGATCGCGCTGCCGCGCGAGATCGACGGGCTGAAACGGGTCGGCTTCTTTCCCGGCTCGACGATCGGCAATTTCGAACCGCAGGCCGCAATCGCCTTCCTCCGCCGCGTGCGCACAGCGCTTGGCGCGGGCGCGTTCCTCTGCGTCGGCGTCGATCTGGCAAAAGACCCGGCGATCCTGGTCCCGGCCTATGACGACGCGGCCGGCGTCACGGCGGCCTTCAACCTCAACCTGCTGCGGCGTCTGAACCGGGAGGCGGTGGCCGACTTCGACCTCGACGGCTTCGCCCACCGCGCCGTGTGGAATGCGGACGAGAGCCGGATCGAGATGCACCTCGTCAGCCGCCGGGCGCAGACGGTACGGATTGCCCGTGAAACGATCGCGTTCGCGGCCGGTGAGACGATCCACACCGAGAATAGCTACAAGCACACGGCCTCGGCGTTTACACGCCTCGCCGCATCGGGCGGCTGGTCGCCGGTCGCGATGTGGACGGACCCGGAGGCGCTGTTCTCGATCCACTTGCTCTCGGCGACGCCCGCCTGATTGACGTCTGGGGGCGCGCGTCACGGGCGAAACCGGTCAGCTTCAATTGCCCTACGAAATCGGCGAAACGTCCGCCCCCGCATCACGTTCCGGAATCGGCTTCTCGCGCAGAGTCGGGTCCGCATACGACGCCGTGCCTGCAGGTCGCCCGGACAAGAGCGAACGACCCAACGTTCGCCCAGGCTTTTCGACGAATTCGTACGCCAGCCAAGCGAACGGAATGATGGAGAGGGATCCCGCCGCCGCGAATAGGAGCGCATAGCCATAGCTCAGCGGGGATGGATGGACGAGACGTACAAGAGCCAGTTCAACCGGTCTGAAAGGCGAGTGGATCAGATAGAGCGAGTACGAAACGACCCCGAGGAAGTACGGAATTCGGGTCGTGAGCAATGCGGCCACTCGATTTCGATTGAGGGCGCATGCAACGATCAGGAACGGGAATAGGGCGACCGCCGGAGCATCAGCGCGCAAAATCATTGAAACCGCGCATCCTGTTGCCAGTCCGATCGCTATCGCGTCGCGGCCAAGAACGCGGCGGATCCATTCAAGTCGGAACGCACGATAGCAAGCCATCCCGATCGTAAATTCCGAGAAACAGCGGACGACCAAATGCGCAGGTTGATCAGCACCAAACGCGTACCTCGGCTGAAATGACGCAACCCACCCAAGCGCAACGATACATATAATTACCGAAAATAAGCACAAAAAGCGAGATCGAAAAATCGCTAATATTAGTATGGGAAAAGCAGCATATGCTGCGAATTCGGTACTTACCGACCAAGACGGACCATTAAAATTAGAGCCGACCCCGAGCCCTTGCAGCATGAAAATATTCGCTAAAAAATCGAGCGGTAGATTCCTGCTCTGGAAAAATACGAAACTACCGAAAAAGTTAAGGCTGATGATCCCCGCGATCGTTAAGACGGTTACGACGAAGATGTTTAGCGGCGCGATGCGCGCTATGCGGCGACCAAAAAAATCAGGCGTCGCGCGGAACCCAAGAAGCAAAAATTTTTCCAAATACGTGTAAGACATAATAAAGCCGCTCAGTACAAAAAACAAATCGACGGCTATATATCCATGAGGAACGAGCGACGGGATTGTCACCGCAGCATGCTCTTGCGCAGTCGCAGAGAAATGCTGCAACACGACGGCCATCGCCGCTAACCCGCGAAGAGAGGTGAGTGCCCGAATCTCTCGCATGCCAAACTCTCACTACCGAGAAACAGAGGTTCGCTGACGCGTGCGAAGGCAGATTGACTCGAATTGTCGTGCGACCGTCGCCCAGGAAAACCGCTCCTCGAGCCGTGCTCGCGCTTGCGTGACCAGAGCCTGTCGAAGGTCACCGTCTTCGAGCAGACGCACGATCGCAGAAGCAAACGTAGCCGGATCGTCAGCAGCAAGGAAATGACGGCCGGGCACGATGTCGAGGCCCTCGACGCCGACAGTTGTTGCGACGACCGGGCGACCCATCGCCATCGCTTCAAAGGCCTTAATTCGGGTACCGCTGCCAATTCGGAGCGGGATCACCGCTACATCCGCCTCGGCGACGTGCGGACGGATATCCGGCACGGAGCCCGTAAAGGTCCAGCGTAAGCGTTGCGTGCGTGCGGCCTCGATCACAGAAGCTGACGGATTACGCCCGACGATCAACGCGCGAGCATCCGGTCGGGCGCGGCTGACCAACGGCCAAACGTCTTGCATCAAAAAGTTTATGCCATCGATGTTGGCCGGCGAGTCCATGACGCCGGTAAACACAATCGTATCTGGCTTGCCGTGTGGCGGCGCTGGTAGGCGCGCGAAGTAGTCGAGATCGACACCGGTATCTATGGTTTCGACGGTCGGCAACCGATAGCGGCGTTGCAACTCTTTAGCGTCGCGCGCCGACACCGCGATCACCGTATCGAACCTTTCGAGGACATCAGCCTCGAACCGGCGCATCTTGCGCGCTTGATCCCGCCAAACGAGTCCTCGAACGCCAGTCGTCTGCGCCGCGTGCCGCTCGTAGATCTCGGCCTCGACATTGTGCGTGAACATGGCCGTCGCGGTCGGTATCCGTTCGGGGAGCAGAACCGCCGAATGCGGAAAATCGGCCACGACAATATCAGGCTTGAGCGCCTCGATGACCCTCGTGATGGTCGCCCGGCCTTCTGATGATCGATCCGTGGCAACGCTAACGGGAACAGACGCGGCAAGCGCCATCAGCTTCTTCGGCTGCGACGCTGGCCGAGCAGTCCAGGAGACGAAATTATCGCAGATCGCGTCCGTCGGCGCGTCACCTCTGGCGCCATCGATCGATGCCGGCGAGACAAGCGTGACTTCGTAAGCACCGCCTTTGAGATGACGAAGGATGTTGGCGGTTCGGATCTTGCCTCCTTCATCCATAGGGAACAGCGAGCGCGGGCTGACGAAAAGCAGCCTCGGCCGAGACGTCACCAGCAGATACCGCGGTAATCGATCCCGGCCTTACCCTCGACCGACGGAAGACCAAACAGATCGTAGACGATCTTGCCATCCAGCGAGGCGAGCAGCGCAGGCAGATCCGGGTCACTGACATGGCCGACGACGACGATCTGACTGTCGTCAACCGCCGACGTCACGTCGCCGGTCAGCCATTGTTCGAGGTGCGGAATCTCTCGGTCGATATAGCTGCGATTGGCCCCGATCAATCGGGCCGTCTCCACATAACGGTCATAGATCCGGACCTCGAAGCCGCGACCGATCAGCCGTTCGGCGATCGCGACAAACGGCGACTCCCGCAGATCGTCGGTACCTGGTTTGAACGCCAGCCCGAGCAGCGCCACACGGAGTCGGCCATGCGATTGGATGTTCTGGCAGACTTGATCGACGATGCTTTGGTTACTCGGAAGCACCTGCTCCATGAACGGCGCAGCGATGTCCTTGGCACGGGCCAGAGCCAGAAAGCTGCGAATATCCTTCGGCAGGCACGAGCCGCCGAATGCGAAACCCGGCCGCAGATAGGCGGGAGAGACGTTGAGCACGCGATCCTCGCGGAAAATACGGAACGCCTCGCGCGCATCAACGCCATATCCGGCCAGTATCCGCCCGGCCTCGTTCGCGAATGCGAGCTTTACCGAGTGATACGCGTTTGACAGGTACTTAACGCTTTCAATCACACGAAACGGCGCGACGTGGACCGGCGCTTCGATTGCGGAATAGACCTCGCGAAGCAGTGTCGCGTCGTCTCCCGGAGCGGCGCCGATCAACGTAAACGGAGGCGCATGAAAGTCGCGCACCGCGCTGCCCTCGCGCAAAAACTCGGGATTGGAATAATAGGTAAACCCGTTCCCGTGGGTCAGGCCGGATTCACGCGCAAGAATGGGGATGACGCGATCTTCCGCGGTGCCTGGCGGAACGGTGGATCGCATGACGATCGCGTGTGGCGTCTTCTTCTTACGGATGGCTCGACCGATCACAGCCGATACACGGTCGACGGCGTCCAAGGACACGCTGCCGTTAGGCGAACTCGGCGTGCCGACCGCGACAAACGAGATGTCTGTCCGGGCGATGGCCTCGTCAGCATCTGTCGTTGCGTGGATGCGCCCGGCCCGAACCCCCGACGCGACCAACTCGTCGATTTCCGCTTCCACGATGGGCGACTGGCCGCGCGCGAGCATCGCAACTTTTTCCGGCGAGACGTCAACAGCGACGACCTCGTGCCCAAATGAAGCCAGGCACGCACCTGCAACGACGCCGACATATCCGGCGCCGAAAATCGAAATTCTCATTGATTCACAACCATGCCGGTCTGTTGCGAGCGCGACAGCGGACGTAGCCGTTCAGGCTACGGATTGGAAGGCTTTCCTTCGGTCCGAGGCGCTCACGAATGCGGACGGATTGCCGATTTACGCCTGCACACACGGTTCACCGACGGGACGCAGATAGTTCAACCAAGAGCTTCGAAAATCGCCGCGATCACCAATGATCGCCGACCTCAGAATCGTCGGCGGTGCGGAGGACGACCCGGGCGACGCCGCGATGGATAATGCCGAGGGCGCGCGCGGCGCCCACTGAGAGGTCGATGACGCGCGTCGGCGTCGGCAGCCGGTCATTGATCGTGACCACGACCGCCCGGTCCGACCCCGAGACCGTGACCAGGACCTTTGTGCCGAACGGCAGGTAGGCGTGGGCGGCGGTCATCGCGGCTTTGTCGAACCTGGCGCCGGAGGCAGTGCGGCGGCCGGACTGGTGGTTTCCGTAATACGAGGCGACGCCGGCCTCGGACCAGGTTTCCACCTTGGACGGGTTCGACTTGCTGCCGCCCACCCACTCCGCGCGCGCGTCGGTCGATGCGATCGTGCACAGACAAACGGCTACCGTGACAGCAGAAAGGACAGACTTATTCGCACAGACGGCCCACCGCACAGGCGAACGCACAGTCGAACGGCAGGAACGGCGCACGCGGGAATATAAGCGGCGCACTAAGCGACGACCGTTTCGTCGTGTTCGGCTTCCGTCCATATAAATGTCATAGGCGGGGGTCGGATCCGACTTTCGCCGGGGGTGCGATCCTGTCCATGCCCCATACATGCTGTACCCGAGACCTGTCTGGCAACCCTATTTTACTGAGGCAGTTCTACGCGTTTCTGTCGCTTCGGTTTCGTGTGATACGAAAACGTGAAGCCGGTCACAAAAACGCCCGCGAAATGCGGGCGAATTGTGGTTCAGGCCGTGCGGGTGACGGGAAGAGGCGGCCTAGTCGTCAACCGCGGGGCGACGGGCGGACCATGGCGCGACCGCCTCGAAGGCCGAAGCGGCTCGCAAAACGCCCGCATCGTCCCACCGCCGGCCGACAATCTGCATCCCGACCGGCCGCCCATCGGCCGTCCAGCCACAGGGGACGCTGATCGCGGGGTTCCAGGACATGTTGAACGGATAGGAAAACTCGGCCCAGGACAGCCAGTCCCACTCGTGATCGGGCCAGTCCTCAGGCATCAACCGCTCGGCCGGGAAAGCAGCGACCGAGACGGACGGTGTAACCAGGAAGTCCCAATCCTCAAACCAGCGATGTATTGCCGCGATATAGGCGATCTTTCGGTCCCGGATCAGTTGATACTCGGTTATCGACACCGCGGCACCGGTGCGGATGCAGGCGACGAGGCCGGGGTCCATCCGGCTCTCAAACTCGGGCAGACGAGGGGCAAGGCGGGCGAGGTGGGCTGGCCACATCGACCGCGCG
Source organism: uncultured Acetobacteraceae bacterium (assembly GCA_964434035.1). Classification (GTDB taxonomy): domain Bacteria; phylum Pseudomonadota; class Alphaproteobacteria; order Acetobacterales; family Acetobacteraceae; genus CAYSTX01. The sequence continues at coordinate 5,495 of CAYSTX010000059.1, read as the reverse complement.
AGTGCCGGCCCGTCGGCGGCCCACGGCGTCGTCGCCGCCTCGACCACAGCGCCACAGTCGGCAGCGAGCTTGGCGACCGAAGCCGCGACCAGCGCCGCGACCTCGGGATCGACCCGCGCGTGGCCGAGATCGGGGCTGAAGGCGATCCGCGCGCCCTTAATGCCGCCGTCAAGCGAGGCGGCGGTCGGCGCCGCGAGCGCGGGCAGCGAGGTGTAATCGCCCGCATCCGGCCCGGCCATCACGTCCAGCATCAGCGCCGCGTCGGCGACCGTGCGGGCGAGCGGGCCATTATGCGAGGTCAAGTCAGCGCTGCTGACCGGCACGACCGGCACCCGGCCGAAACTTGGCTTCAGCCCGACGACGCCGCAGAAATGCGCCGGCATTCGGATGGAGCCCGCACCGTCGCTCCCCTGATGTAGCGGCCCGCAGCCGGCGGCGGTAAGCGCCCCGGCCCCGGCCGAGGACGCGCCGGCGTTCAGCCCGTGTCCCCACGGGTTATGCGTGATCCCGGTGAGCGGGCTTTGGCTCACGCCCTTCCAGCCGAACTCCGACGTCGTCGTCTTGCCCACAACGATCGCGCCCGCCTTTTCGAGCCGATCGACAAACGCGGAGTTTTCGGCGGGCCTGTTGCCTTCCATGATCGGGCTGCCGAATTGGGTCGGCATCGCCTGCGTGTTGGCGAGGTCCTTGATCGTGACCGGGATGCCGTGGAGCGGACCAAGCGGGCCGCCCCGCATGACCTCCGCCTCAGCCGCCCGCGCCCCCGCCATCGCCGCCTCGGCGTCGAGGTACGCGAAGCCGTTGAGCCGCGGCTCCAGCCGGGCGATGCGGGCGAGCGTGCTTTCCATCAGCTCGACCGGCGACAGACGGCGGGCCCGGATCAGCGCCGCGAGCGTCCCCGCCTCGGTCCAGGCGAGGTTCGTATCTTCCTTGCCGGTCATCAGTAGGTCGCCCGCCCGCCGGAGATGTCGAACACCGCCCCGGTCGAGAACGAACACTCCTCGCTCGCGAGCCAGCACACCAGCGCCGCCACTTCGTCTATCCGGCCGAACCGGCCCATCGGGATTTTGCTCAACATGAAGTCGATCTGTGCCTTGCTCATTTGTGAAAACAGCGGCGTCTCGACCGCCGCCGGGGCGACGCAATTGACCCGGATGCCCGTCGAGGCGAGTTCCTTGCCGAGAGATTTGGTCAGTGCGATCACCGCCGCCTTCGACGTGCTATAGGCGGCGGCGTTGGGGTTGCCCTCTTTGCCGGCAATCGACGCGATCGGCACGACACGGCCATAGCCGCGCGCCAGCATGTGCGGGATGACCGCGCGGGCGCAGTAATAGACGCCATTGACGTTGACATCGATCACGCGCCGCCAGTCATCGAGCCCGTATTCCCACGCCGGCCCGTTCGGCCCGGTGATGCCGGCCGAGGCGACCAGGATGTCGATGCCGCCGAGCGTCTTCGCGGTCCGATCGGCCGCCGCCTGCACCGCCGAGGCGTCCGTCATCTCGACCATTTCGTCATGCGGCGCGCCGCCCGTGCCATTGATTTCGGCGCGCGCGCGGGCGATGCCGTCGGCGTCACGGTCCCACAGGCTGACGATCGCACCTTCGGACGCCATCCGCTTTGCGATTCCGAGGCCGATACCGGACGCGCCTCCCGTGATGACCGCGCGTTTGCCCGTGAACCGTCCCGCCATGGCCGTCGTCTCCGCCCAGTGATGTTCGGGTCATCAAAGGCGTCTCGGCCAGGAACGGCAAGTCGGGGCACGGCAAGTCGGGGGACGGCAAGATCAGGCGGCGGCCAGACGCTCGGCGGCAAGGCTGGGCAGCAGCGGCAGCAGTACGGGCAGATCGCGCTCGGCGCGGCAGACAAGGTAGTGGCGCGCCGGCGGCGCATCGGCGCCCCGCGCCGGCATCGTCATCCCGTTCGCGTCGAGCGGCAGCGCCGCGAGCCCGATGTCGCCATAAACCGGCAGCAGTTCCGGCCCGGCCCACCAGACGGCGACACTGCACCCCTCCTGCTGAGCGAGGTCGCGGAAGCGCCAGATCGCCGACACTCGGTCCTGATCGGGACCGGTCGGATCGCCCAGCGCGAGGAGCACGCGGCCGACGCGGCGAAACACGACCGCCGCCTTCCCCAACTCCCCGACCACGACGCCATCGGCATGGCCGCCTGCCTGCGTGATCGCGCCGAGCGGCAGGCTCGCGCGCGCCGCCGCGTCAAACGGCAGCACCCGCACGCGTCCCGGCCGCAGCAGCCGCCACAGCGCGCCGAGACCGAGCAGAACCGTCAGCCCGACTGTGAGCCGCACCGCGTTCGGCACGCCGGGCGCGATCAGGATCGCCCAGAAGCTGTTGTCCTCCATGAACCGGACGTGCCGCTCGGTAGCGGCCAACGCGAGGATGCAGCCCATCAAGGTGAACAGTGGCAGCGCCGTCGAGGCCTGCAGCGGCCCGGAAATCAGCCGCGAGTGGCGGTAAAATGCGCTCCGGAACGGCAGCACGAGTACGGTGGTGAGCAGCAGCACGCCGGGCACCCAAAGCCGCTCGCCTTGCGCCAGCGTGATGCCGGCGCCGAGCACCAGCAGGATGACCGTGACGCCCCAGGCGAGCGTCACCCGCCGCGCGAGGCCGCCCGCGACGACCATCAGCCCGGCGCCGATCAGCGAGGGGATGAAGGCCCCCGCCTGGCTCGCGAACGCTGAAAACGAGGTTTCAAGCCAGTCGATATCGGGTGGCGGCGCGAGCACGCTGATCCCGAGCAGCAGAGCGCCCGAGAGGACGACGAACCCGGTCGCGGCGGAGACGGCGAAATCCGGCTCACCCCAGCCGCGCGCGGCCGGGATCGCGGCCCGGTCGCCGACCGCGGTCGCGAAGGCTGCCGCGAGGCCAGGCGCCCGACGGCCGAGCACACCGCGTCCCCGCAACATCAGCTCGTTGCCGGTGAACATGCTGCCGGCCAGGAACAGCGGAATGATGTAATAATAAAGCCGGAAGATCAGCACGGCGCCGACAATGTGCGGCGCGGTCATGTATGGCTCGAGCCCGAGCAGCATCGCCGTGTCAAACACGCCGAGCCCGCCCGGCAGCGTCGCGATCAGGCCGGCCGAATAGGACGCGAGATAAATCCCGACGAACCGCAGCCAGGTCAGCCCCGCCGCGGGCGGCAGCAGCACATAGACAATCGTCGCCGTCGCCGCGACATCGGCGGTCGCAAGCAGCACCTGCAACAGCGCCATCCGCCATTGCGGCAGCTCGATCTGGTGGCCAAACAGGTTGATCCTGCCGAGCACGGTCGAGGTCGCAACATAGGCGATCACCACGATCCACAGGCCGGCGCCGATCAGCGTCAGCAGCAGATGCGGCAGATTGTCGCCGAAAAACGGCACGGATTCCGGCTCTATGATCAGAATGATGCCGGCCAGCACCATGCCACCGAGCCCGAACGTCAGGCTGCAGAACGCGACAGTCTTCGCGATCTCGACCGGCGTCAGGCCCCAATGCGCGTAGAGCCGGTAGCGCACGGCAGCACCGGAGACTGCCGCGAAGCCGAGATTGTGCGACAGCGCATAGGCGCAGAACGACGCGAACGCCGCACGCGCGTAACTCACCCGGTTGCCGGCATAGATCGTGCCGAGCCGGTCGTAGAACGTCAGAATGAAATAGGCGATGAAGGTCCACGCGAACGAGGCGAGAAGCGCTCGGTCCGGGATCGCGTCTAGGGCCTTCTGAATGTCAACGAGCTTGAGGTGCCGGAACTGCTTCTGCACCACGTAGATCGCGCCGATCAGCAGCACCACGCCGAGGACGGCGGGCAAATGCCGGAGGGCGGAGCGAATGGGCGCGGCCTTGGCGGCGGCGGATGACACTGGCTTATTCGGCGTCGCTTGGTCTCAGGCGGCGTTGGCGACCGGACGGGCGAGCGCGGCCTCAATCAAGGCGACCGTCTCGGCCAGACCGTAGAGTGCCACAAACCCGCCAAAGCGCGGCCCCTCGTCCTGCCCGAGCAGCACCTGATAGAGGCACGCGAACCACGCCTTCAGCGCCGGGAAATCGTGCCGCTTGCCGACCTCATAGACGACCGCCTGCACCGCCTCGGCGTCGGGCGCGCGGTCGGGTTCGAGGTCGAAGCCGCGCAGCGTCTCGGCGAGGTCGGCGAGTGCGGCGCGCTCGGTCTCCGTCGGGTCGCGGTAGTGCTTCGACGGCCGCACGAAATCGCGGTTGTAGGCGACCGCGTATTCAACGAGGCGGGCAAGGAACGGCATCCGCTCGGGCGAGGCGTCCGGGGCGTATCGCGCGATGAAGCCCCACAGCATCGACGGTGTTTCGGCGTTCACCACCGACGCGAGGTTGAGCAGCATCCCGAACCCGACGGGGCTTGCGCCGGCCGCGGCCACGTCCCCGGCATGGATGTGCCACGCGGGGTTCGCAAGCCGTGCCTCCTCCGGCTCGTCGCGCAGGCGCGCAGCATTTGCGAGGTAGTCGTCGGCTGCGCGAGGGATCACGTCGAAATAGAGGCGCTTGGCGCGCTGCGGGGCCCCATACATGAACTGCGCGAGGCTTTCCGGCGGGGCATAGCGCAGCCACTCGTCCACCGAGATGCCGTTGCCGCGGCTCTTGCTGATCTTCTGCCCGTGCTCGTCGAGGAAAAGCTCGTAGGTTAGCGACACCGGCGGCGTGCCACCCAGGATCCGGCAAATGCGGGCCGAGAGCTTGACGCTGTCGATCAGGTCCTTGCCCGACATCTCGTAATCGATGCCGAGCGCATACCAGCGCATCGCCCAGTCAGCCTTCCATTGCAGCTTGGCCGCGCCGCCGCGCACGCTGGTCTCGTGGCGCGTGCCGTCATCCGGGTCGGTCCAGACGATCGTGCCCGCTGCCGGATCGATGCGCTCGAGCGGCACTTGCATCACGATGCCGGTGCGCGGATGGATTGGCAGCACCGGCGAATACGTCGCCCGCCGCTCCGGCCCGAGCGTCGGGAGCACGACGGCCAGGATCTCGTCGTAGCATTCGAGCACACGGATCAGCGCCGCATCGAAGCCGCCGGCGCGGTAGGTTTCCGTTGCTGAGACGAACCGGTAGCGAAATCCGAACCCGTCGAGGAAGGCGCGGAGGCGCGCGTTGTTGTGCTCGCCGAAGCTCGGGTGCGTGTCGAACGGGTCGGGCACGCGGGTCAGCGGCTGACCAACGAAGGGCAGCAGCAGGTCCCGATCCGGCACGTTGTCCGGCACGCGGCGGAGGCCGTCCATGTCGTCGCTGAAGGCGATCAGGTCGGTGGGCAAACCAGTGAGCGTTTCGTACGCGTGCCGTACCCAGGACGTGCGCGCAACCTCGCCGAACGTGCCGATATGCGGCAGGCCGGACGGTCCGTAACCGGTTTCAAACAGCGCAGGCGCCGCGCCGGGAGCAAGCCGCCCGGCGTCGCGCAGCCGCTCGGCGACACGCGCCGCCTCCTCGAACGGCCACGCTTTCGGCAATGCGTCGCCGATGCGCGCT
>CAYSTX010000058.1:2060-16059 GCA_964434035.1 uncultured Acetobacteraceae bacterium | reverse complement strand
GGCTTGCTTTCGTTTGCCGGCCCTCCCGCGCGTGATGGCTTCATGGGAGGGGTTCTTGGGGTCAAACCGGTCTGACCGCTTTCGTGCGGACAGCCGGAAAGCGGTCGTTCCCACTCGCAACGTGAATCGACCCGTTTCGGTCGTTTAGCAGAGGTCAGCACCCCATTGAAAACAGACGATCCGTTTTCGACCCGGTTAGAAGGTGACGCCGGGCGTATCTAAACCTATCTTGTCAAAGTGTCGGAATGTACGACAGCTCTGGGATTTGTTTTATGTGGACAGTCGACTCACTGAAGGAATGGCACGATTTCTATGTTTTGGTGGGAACGGCAGGAGCAACCTTGCTCGCATTGCTGTTCGTTGCCGTTTCGCTGGGCGCCGGTTATTTGACAGAAGAACGCCAGTCGGGAACGCGAACGTTTATGAGCCCGGTAGTCATCCATTTCACTAGCGTGTTCTTTTTGTCGGCGGTCGCTTTAATCCCGTGGCATCAAGCGAAATTCTTCGCGGCGCTAATTGGCGCCACCGCTTTGATCGGTGCAATCATCTCGACCTACATCACGATCCAGGTCGTGCGCACTGACATGACCAACTATATAGAGGACTACTTAGCCTATGGCTTGTTACCCGACCTAGGTTACCTCGCGCTGCTCGCAGCCGCCGTGTCCATCTATCTGGAAAAGGACTCAGGGCTGACTGCGCTAGCAGGAGCTCTTTTGCTACTGGCGATCGTCAACATCCGCAACGCCTGGGACCTCACTCTCAGTATGGCCCGCCGGCATCGCCGAGCGGACTAGACTCACTGGCCGCGTTGAAAGCAGACCATCCGCTTTCGGCCCCGCCTAGCTATGAAACTGAATGTCCGGTCTGAACATACGCTGGCCTGAAAGCGGACAGGCAGAAGACCACCCAACACGGCCATCCGTCAGGTGGTGGGCGATGTCCGCTTCCAGGTAGGCCCGCTACTGTTCGGTGATGACCGGCATGGGCGCAAACCAGCCGCGCAGGGCCGAGCAGTCGACGCCCGCTTCGCCACCATCGGCCGTCCCTGCCTGATTGCACTTAGACCCTAAAGCCGCCGGAAAATCGTAATCCCCCGGAACCGGTGATTGGTCGACTTCCACATCCCAATCACCGCCTCGATCGCGAACGCGTCCTTGCGATACATCGGCAGCACCTGATCGAGCCACACGACATGCGCGCCCGCCGACAGGCGCATCAGCGCCCGCATCACGCGGTTCCGCTGCACCATACTCGTTCCGTAATGGTCGCAATCCTCGACGCTGTACGGCGGATCGGCGAGCACGAGGTCGTAGCGGTCGAGCGGCACGCCGCCGAGGTCCTGCGCGTCATCGACGAACGTCGGCTCAAGCGCCGCATTCACGTCGACCGTGTCGCCGGGAAATGCCGAAAGGTCGACGCGCCCGCTGAACACATGCAGCGCCGCCCGCTTGTCCGGAAACAGCGCGCGGATGCGCCGCAAATAGCCGGCCGGGTAGCCGCCGTAATAGGCGGACTTCACCCGGTAATCGTTGCCCATGATCCAGGTGCCGACCACGCGCCCGTCCTCGGCGACGAAGAGGCTTCGTGGAAAACCCGTGGCGCGGGCGTAATGTTCAAGCCGGGCGGGCCAGTCCATCGCTTGCTTCGACAAGACGGCGCCGGAACGGTGAGGCGGGATAGACGCCAAGAACACGGACGAACGTTGAGAAAAACCGCAGCTCCTCGAGCGCGCGGGCGACCGGCGGATGCTCCGGGTGGCCGTCGACGTCGCACAGGAACTGCGTCGCGGTGAATTCGCCGCGGATCATGTAACTTTCGAGCTTGGTCATGTTAACGCCGTTCGTCGCGAAGCCACCGAGCGCCTTGTAGAGCGCGGCCGGGACGTTGCGGACCCGAAAGACAAACGTCGTCATCAGATGCGGCGTCTCCGGCGCCGGCACCGAGGCCGCCGTCGCCGTGACATAGAAGCGGGTCGTGTTGTGCGACGCGTCCTCAACGTTGCGGCGGAGGATCGTCAGGCCATAGATTTCGGCCGCGAGCGACGACGCGATCGCCGCGTCCTCCGGATTGCCGAGGCGAGCGACCATCTGCGCGGCACCGGCCGTATCAGCCTCGACCACGGCCGTCAGGTTGAGCTCGCGCAGCAGGTGCCGCACCTGTCCCAGCGCGACCGCGTGCGAATGCGCGCGCTTGAGGCCCGAGATCGTGGCGCCCGGTGGTGCCAAGAGGCAGTGCTCGACCCGCTGAAGATGCTCGCCGACAATGAAGAGGCCGCTGTCGGGCAGCAGCTGATGGATGTCCGGCACGCGGCCGGCGAGGCTGTTCTCGCACGGCAGCATGGCGAGCTGCGCCTGCCCGTCGTGCACCGCCTCGAACGTCGCCTCGAACGTCGCGCAGGGGAGCGTCTTCATGCCCGGAAAGGCGTTGCGGCAGGCGAGGTCCGAGTACGCGCCGGGAACCCCCTGAAACGCGATCACGGCGCGGCCGTGTGAAGTAGGAGGCGCGCGCGCTCGAGATCGGCGGGCGTATCGACGCCGAAGATGGGCGCCTCCACCCGCGCGCAACCGATCACCATGCCCGCCTCCAGCGCCCGCAGCTGCTCCAGCTTCTCGCGCAATTCGAGCGGCGAGGGCGGGAGGGAAACGAAGCGATGCAGCGCGGCGCGGCGATATGCGTAGATGCCAACATGATGCCAGCGCGGGCCGTCATGCGCGGGGATGGGCGCGCGCGAGAAATAGAGCGCCCGCGCGATGGTCTGCCCTGGCGCGAAGGCGCAGGCGGCCTTGACGATCGACAGCGTCGCCGCCTCTTCGTCGGAGCGGATGGCGGTGACCAGCGTGCCGATATCGGTCGCGGGGTCGATGAGCGGGTCGAGAGCGGCGCGGATCTGCGCGGGCGGCACCGTGGGCGCATCGCCCTGCAGGTTCACGACCACGTCGTACTGCCCGTCGGGGTCGAGCGTCGCGAGCGCCGCCGCGACCCGATCGGACCCGGACGGCAGCGCCGGGTCGGTCAAAACGGCCTGCACCCCGGCGGCCCGCGCGACCTCGGCGATCGATGGCTCGCCGCACGCGACCGCGACCGGTCCGATGGCGGCTTCGAGCGCCCGGTCGATCACGTGCGCGACCATCGGCCGGTCGCCGATCATCGCCAGCGGCTTGCCGGGCAGGCGCGTCGCGGCCATGCGGGCCGGGATGATGACAATCGGTTTCACGGTCTCGGGATGTGCCGTGTGGGTGAAGCCTTGGCAAGATCGCGCCCTTCGCTGCCCGCCGGGCTTGCCCGCGTGGCCATCGCCCGGCAGGCTCCGCCCCGCCCGACATGCCCGATATTTCACCATTCACCGACACCGAGCTTGACCGCCTCGTCGCCGTTGCCGAGGCGGCGTGCGACGCGGCCGGACGCGTCATTCGCCCCGCCTTCCGCGCCGGTCTGCCGCCGACTCGGAAAGCCGACCGCAGCCCCGTGACCGACGCGGACCGCTCCGCCGAGCAGTCAATGCGCGCCGTGATTGCCGCCGCCTGCCCCGACGACGGGCTGCTCGGTGAGGAATTCGGTGCCGAGCGCCCGGACGCGTCCCGACGCTGGGTCATCGACCCGATCGACGGCACCCGCGCCTTCATCACGGGCCGGCCCGTGTTCGGCACGCTGATCGCGCTGCTGGAGGGCGAGACGCCGCTGATCGGTGTGATCGATCAGCCGGTGACGGGGGAGCGCTGGGTCGGCGTCGCCGGTCGACAGACAAGGTTTCGCGGGCCTTTCGGCGGTGTGGCGGGCGCGCGGCCTTGCCCGACGCTCGACCGGGCCGAATTGTCCTGTACGAGCCCCGAGATGTTCGCGGCCGCCGACTGGGCGCGCTGGTCGCGCCTCGCCGGCACGGTCGCCCGCGCGTCGTTCGGCGGGGACTGCTATGCGTATGGCTTGCTGGCGCTCGGCCAGATCGACGTGATCGCGGAGGCGGACCTGAAAATCTGGGACTGGGCGGCGTTATTGCCGGTGATCGAGGGCGCGGGCGGGCGGATGACGGACTGGACTGGCGCGACGTTGCGGGAGGACGGGGACGGGCGGGCGGTCGCGGTCGGCGATCCGCGCCTGCTGGCGCCGGTCGTGGTCGTGCTGACGGACGGTGGCGCATGAGGATCGGCCGCCGCGCGCTGCTCGCGACGGGCGCAACCGCGCTCGCCTTCCCGCCGATGGCGTTGGCCGACCCGGCACCGACACGTTCGCACGCCGTCAGTTTGCTCGAGACGCCGAAGCTGCCGCCGGACTTCGCGCATTTCCCGTACGTGAACCCAGACGCGCCGAAGGGTGGCGAAATCGCGCTCTCCTCGATCGGCACGTTCGACAACTACAACCCATTCATCCTGCGCGGCAACGCGCCGGGCGGCATCGCGCGGGTGTGGGAGGCGCTGTTGGTCCATGCGGCCGACGAGGCGACCGTCGCCTACGGCCACCTCGCGCGCGTGATCGAGATCGCGCCCGACCGCAGCTGGGCCGCGTTCGAGCTGCGGCCGGAGGCGAAGTTTCACGACGGCACGCCGGTCACGGCCGAGGACGTCGTCTGGACGTTCGACACGCTGCGCACGCACGGCCGCCCGGTGTATCGGCAGATGTACGCCGACGTGACGGAAGCGGTGGCCGAACGGCCCGATCGCGTCGTTTTCCACTTCCGCGCGGTCACGAACCGCGAGCTGCCGCAGATCGTCGGCGACCTTTCGGTGCTGCCGAAACACTGGTTCGCCGGGCGCGACTTCACCGCCCCGCTGAACGACCCACCGCTCGGCTCCGGTCCGTACCGGGTGGAGCGAGCGGAGTTCGGCCGCACGCTAAGCATGGCCCGCGTTCAGGATTGGTGGGCGCGCGATATGCCGACGGGGCGGGGGTTGAATAATTTCGACCGTATCCGCACCGAATATTTCCGCGACGCGACGGTGGCACTACAGGCGTTCAAGGCCGGGCAGATCGACTTCCGCGAGGAGAACATCGCCAAGCAATGGGCGACCGCGTACGACTTTCCGGCCGTGCGCGACGGGCTCGTGAAGCACGAGGCGGTGCGTCAGTACCTGCCGACGGGGATGCAGGGCTTTGCGATGAACACGCGCCGGCCGGTCTTCGCCGATCGGCGCGTGCGTCAGGCGATGGCGATGGCGTTTGATTTCGAATGGGCCAACCGCACGCTGTTCTATGGCGCGTACACCCGCACGCTCAGCTATTTCAGCAACAGCGCGCTTGCGAGTTCCGGCGTGCCCGCGGGTGCGGAGCTAGCGCTGCTGGAGCCGTTTCGGGAGAAGCTGCCGCCCGAGCTGTTCACGACGCCGTTCACGCTGCCGGTGACGGATGGCTCCGGCAACAACCGCGCGCAGCTGGTTGCCGCGATGAAGCTCTGCGAGGCGGCGGGCTGGTCGGTGCGCGACCGGGTGATGACCGACGCCGCCGGCAAGCCCGTCTCGTTCGAGTTCCTGCTGCCGGCGTCGGACTATGAGCGGGTCGCGCTGCCGTACGCGCAGAGCCTGCAGAAACTCGGGATCGAGGTGCGCGTCCGTACTGTTGATCCGGCGCAATACCAACAGCGCATGGACAACTACGATTTCGATATGACGCTGATCACCATCCCCGAATCCGAAAGCCCGGGCAACGAGCAGATCGGCTTCTGGACCAGCAAGGCCGCCGAGGCGGTTGGCGGCGACAACATCTGCGGTGTGCGCGATCCGGTGGTGGACGCGATGGTTGCGCGCGTCGTCGGCGCGTCCGACCGCGACGGGCTGCTCGCCGCGACGCACGCGCTCGACCGCACGCTGCTCTGGGGCTGGTACATGGTCCCGAACTGGCACGTGCAGGTTGCCCGCATCGCGTATTGGGACCGGTTCTCCCGGCCGGACGCGGTGGTGCGGGCCGGCATCATTCTCGATAATTGGTGGGTCAACTCAGCGCGCTCGGCGGTGGTCCAGGCGGCGCGCGGGTCCGGTGGCCCTGCGGGCGACAAGGGTGGTGCCGCCGACAAGGCGGGGGCGAAGGGCGGCTGATGGGCGCCTATCTGCTGCGCCGCCTGCTGCTGGTCGTGCCCACCCTGTTTGGCATCATCGCGATTAACTTCGCAATCGTGCAGCTCGCGCCGGGCGGCCCGGTCGAGCAGATGATCGCCGAGCTGCGCGGCCGTGGCGACACGACCGGCCGGCTGACAAGCGGCGGCGGCGCGGGTGAGGTGGCGGCACCAACGGCGCAAGCGGAGGGCGCCTATCGCGGCGCGCGCGGTCTCGACCCGCATCTCGTTGCTGACATCCGCAAGCTGTTCGGCTTCGACAAGCCGCCGCTCGAGCGGTTCTGGATCATGCTGCGCGGCTATCTCACGTTCGATTTCGGCCGCAGCTTTTTCCAGGATCGGACGGTCATCGGCCTGATCGAACAGAAACTACCGGTCAGCATCTCGATCGGCCTCTGGTCCACGCTTGTCGTCTATCTCGTCTCGATCCCGCTCGGGATCGCGAAGGCGGTGCGCGACGGCTCGCGGTTTGACGTTGCGACCTCCGCCGCCGTCCTGGTCGGCTACGCCATCCCCGGCTTTCTGTTCGCGATCCTGCTGATCGTGCTCTTCGCCGGCGGCAGCTTTGTGCAATGGTTTCCGCTGCGCGGGCTGACGACCGAGGGCAGCGCCGCATGGCCGTGGTACGACCGGTTGGTCGATTACGGCTGGCACATGGTGCTGCCGACAATCGCGCTGGTCGCGGGCGGGTTCGCGAGTCTCACGATTCTGACGAAAAACTGCTTCCTAGAGGAAATCCGCAAGCAATACGTGACGACCGCGCGCGCCAAGGGCGCGACCGAGCGGCAAGTGCTTTATGGTCACGTCTTCCGTAACGCCATGCTGCTGATTGTCGCCGGGTTTCCGGCGGCCTTCATCGGCATCCTGTTCAGCGCGTCCTTGCTGGTTGAAATCATCTTCTCGCTCGACGGGCTCGGCCTGCTCGGGTTTCAGAGCGCGATCGCGCGGGATTATCCCGTGATCTTTGGCACGCTCTACATCTATACCCTGCTTGGCCTCGTGCTGCAGATCGTCGGCGACATGATGTACACGCTGGTCGATCCGCGCATCGATTTCGCGGCGCGCGCCGAGTGACCCTCTCGCCGCTGACACGCCGCCGGCTCGCGGTCTTTCGCTCGCACCGGCGTGGCCTCTGGTCGCTGCGGATTTTCGCGGTATTGTTCGTCGTCTGCCTGTTCGCGGAGTTCGTCGCGAACGACCGGCCGTTGGTGGTCCACTACGACGGCGCCTGGTTGTTCCCGGTGGTGCGCGACTACAGCGAGGATCGCTTCGGCCCGGATTTCCTGCCGACCGACGCCGACTATACGGACCCCGACGTAGCCCGCGCGATCCGCGCGCATGGCTGGATGCTCTGGCCGCCGATCCCGTACTCGTACGCAACAACCGTGAAAAACCTCAACCAGCCTGCGCCCTCGCCGCCAAGCTGGCGCAACTGGCTCGGCACTGATGATCAGGCGCGGGACGTGCTCGCCCGCGTGATCTATGGGTTTCGCATTTCCGTCCTGTTCGGCTTCGCGCTCACGGCGATTTCGTCCGCGGTCGGCATCGCGGCCGGCGCGGTGCAAGGGTTTTATGGCGGCTGGGTCGATCTCGGGTTTCAACGGTTCATCGAGGTCTGGTCCGGGATGCCGCAGCTCTACATGCTGATCATCCTCGGCAGCCTCATCACGCCTGGTTTCTGGAGCTTGCTCGGCTTCCTGCTGCTGTTTTCATGGATGGCGCTGACCGGCGTCGTGCGCGCCGAGTTTCTGCGCGGGCGCAATCTCGACTACGTGCGCGCGGCCCGCGCGATGGGTGTCAGCGACGGGGCCCTGATGGCGCGCCACATCCTGCCGAACGCGATGGTTGCGACGCTCACCTTCCTGCCGTTCACGCTGTCCGGCTCGGTGACGGTGCTGGCGAGCCTCGACTTCCTCGGCTTTGGCTTGCCGCCGGGCGCGCCGTCGCTCGGTGAGTTGGTTGCGCAGGGCAAGAACAATCTGCAGGCGCCGTGGCTCGGCTTGACCGCGTTCATCGTGCTCGGCGGCATCCTCGTGCTGCTCAGCTTCATTGGCGAGGCGGTGCGTGACGCATTTGACCCGCGGCGGACGGCGGGATGACGCTGCTCGCGGTCGAGGATCTGTCCGTCTGCTTCGGGCAAAGCTCGGTGGTGCATGGCGTGTCGTTCACGCTCGAGCGGGGCGAGACGCTGGCTATTGTCGGCGAAAGCGGCTCGGGCAAGTCGCTCACGGCGCTCAGCCTGCTCGGCCTATTGCCGCCGGGCGCGACCAACCCGTCCGGAAGCGTGCTTCTCGACGGCGTCCAAATGCTGGGCGCGCCGCAATCCGTGCTGCGGCGCGCGCGTGGCGGCATTGCCGGGATGGTGTTTCAGGAGCCGATGACGAGCCTAAACCCGCTGCACCGCATCGGCCGTCAGGTCGCCGAGGCGCTGCGGCTGCATCAGCGCGGGCTTACGTCGCGAACCGTCCGCGGCCGCGTCGTCGCGGCGCTCGCGCAGGCGGGATTTGCCGACGCTGAGGCGCGGCTCGATGCCTTTCCGCATCAATTGTCGGGCGGGCAGCGGCAGCGCGTGATGATTGCAATGGCGCTCGCCAACGACCCGGCCCTGCTGATTGCCGACGAACCGACGACGGCGCTCGACGTGACGATCCAGGCGCAGATCCTGGAGTTGCTGGACAAGGCGCGGGTGGCGCGCGGGCTCGCGATGCTGCTGGTCAGCCACGACCTCGGCCTCGTCCGCCGCCATGCCGATCGCGTCTGCGTTATGCAGGCGGGCATGATCGTCGAGCAGGGTCGCGTCGCCGACGTCTTCGCGCGCCCGGAACACCCGTACACGCGAATGCTGATTGAGGCGGAGCCCGGCGGCTCGCCGGCGCCGGTGCGGGACGATGCGCCGGTCATCGCCGAGACGCGGGATCTGCGCGTTCACTTTATCGTCCGCCGCGGCGTGCTGCGGCGCGCGGTCGGCGCCGTCCGCGCGGTTGACGGCGTGTCGTTGTCGATCCGCGCGGGTGAGACGCTTGGCCTCGTCGGCGAAAGCGGGTCCGGTAAGAGCACGCTCGCGTTCGCGATGCTGCGGCTACTGCCAAGCGAGGGCGGGATCATCATCGACGGCGCGCATGTCAGGGCACTTGACAAAGCGGCGCTGCGGCGCTGGCGGGCGCATGCGCAGATCGTGTTTCAGGATCCGTTCGGCTCGCTGTCGCCACGGCTCACGGTCGGTGACATCGTGGGCGAGGGGCTGCGCGTGCATGCGCGCGACGTGTCGCCGGCGGAGCGGGCGCGGCTTGTGGCGACGGCGCTGGATGAGGTCGGGCTGCCGGCGGACGCGACCGGGCGGTATCCGCACGAGTTCAGCGGCGGGCAGCGCCAGCGGATCGCGATCGCCCGGGCGCTCGTGCTACAGCCGCGCCTGCTGATCCTCGACGAGCCGACCAGCGCGCTTGACCGATCCGTGCAGGCGCAGATTGTGCTGCTGCTGCGGGCTTTGCAGGCGCGGCACAACATGGCGTTTCTTTTCATAAGCCACGATCTGCGCGTCGTCCGCGCGCTTGCGCATCGCATCATCGTCCTGCGGAACGGCCGCGTCGTCGAGGAAGGCGACACCGAGATCATCTGCGCCGCCCCGCGCGAGCCGTACACGCGGGCGCTCATGCGCGCGGCGTTCGAGGCGTGAGGCGCGGCTTCAATGGCCGTCGATGACCAGCTGTTCGCGGAGGCGAAACACGGCGGCGTGAAACGGCGCGTCGGGGTTCGCGCGGCAGAACAGTTCGAGCCAGCGGGCGCGCTGCTCGTGGTTGCTCGCGACCCCCGCCATGCGACCGGCGGCGGATGTTTCGTTTCGTGCCGTCAGGTAACCGTCGGCCCAGGACAGAAACGCGGCATAGCCGACGGTGAGCACCGCGTCCGGCTGGGACGCCCGGTCGCCACGGGCCGCGCGCTCGGCACCCATGACGGCGAGGAAAATGCTGCACGGGCTTGTCGCGATGCCGACATAGGCCATCTGTTCGCCGTCGAGCGCGGGCGGCCGCACCGGTCCCACGATGTCGTCGCCGGGCTCGTCGGCCGCCATCGCGGTCGCCGTACAGAGAGAAAGCGCGACAAGCGCCGCCAGCCGTCCAACCATTTCGTCCGTCCGTCCGTATTTTGATCGGGGAAGCATAGAGACCGTGTCGCAATCCGTCTGCCACCGCCGCATCCTAGCCGGCGCACCCACGAAGCTCGGCGCGACATGGGACGGCGCGGGCGTCAACTTCGCGCTGTTTTCGGCGAACGCGACGCGGGTCGAGCTTTGCCTGTTCGACCCGTCCGGC
This sequence comes from uncultured Acetobacteraceae bacterium, assembly GCA_964434035.1. Taxonomy (GTDB): domain Bacteria; phylum Pseudomonadota; class Alphaproteobacteria; order Acetobacterales; family Acetobacteraceae; genus CAYSTX01. The sequence continues at coordinate 5,703 of CAYSTX010000058.1, read as the reverse complement.
ACGCAGGAGACGGCGCGGGTCGTGCTGCCCGAGTATACCGACGAGGTTTGGCACGGCTATCTGCCGGACGCCCGGCCGGGCGACCTGTATGGTTATCGCGTGCACGGGCCGTACGCGCCGCACGACGGGCACCATTTCAATCCGAACAAGCTCCTGCTCGATCCCTACGCGCGCGCGCATGTTGGCGCCGTGCAGTTCGTGCCCGAGATTTATGGTCATGCTGGTGACGGTACCACGATGGATACGCGGGACAGCGCTCCGTTCGTTCCGAAATGCCGGGTGGTTGATCCGGCCGTGACGTGGCCTGCCGACCGGCGCCCGGCGACGGCGTGGGACCGGACGGTGATCCTGGAGGCGCATGTACGGGGCCTCACGCGCCTCGCGCCCTTCGTGCCGGAGTGCGTGCGCGGGACGTTCGCCGGATTGGGCGCGGCGGAGACCGTCGCCATGCTGAAGGGTCTTGGCGTCAGCGCGATCGAGCTGTTGCCCGTGCAGACGGCGATGGATGAGCCGGCTGTCCATGCGCGCGGGCTCGTCAATTACTGGGGCTACAACACGCTCGGCTTCTTCACCCCCGACCCGCGCCTTGCCGCGACAGACGACCCGGCGGCCGAGTTCCGCGCGATGGTCGCGAACCTGCATGCGGCCGGCATCGAGGTGATCCTAGATGTCGTCTACAACCACACTGCCGAGGCAGGCGCGGGCGGCCCGACGCTGTCGTTTCGCGGCATCGACAACGCGAGTTACTACCGTCTGCAACCGGATGATCGGAGCGTCTATCTCAACGATAGCGGCACCGGCAACATGCTCAACGTCGTGCATCCACGCGTCTTGCAGATGGTGACCGATAGTCTGCGGTTCTGGGTCTCCGAGATGCACGTGGATGGGTTCCGCTTCGACCTCGCGAGCGTCCTTGGCCGGGAGGCGTATGGCTACGACGAGGGCAGCGGCTTCTTTGACATCCTACGGCAGGACCCGGTGCTCACCCACGTCAAGCTGATTGCGGAGCCGTGGGACCTCGGGCCCGGCGGCTATCAGGTCGGGAACTATCAGCCCGGCTGGGCCGAGTGGAACGACCGGTTTCGCGACACCGTCCGGCGGTTCTGGCGCGGCGACGCGGGCCTTGCCCCCGACCTTGCAGCGCGCTTGTGCGGTTCGGCCGATCTGTTCAACCGGCGCGGCCGCCGGCCCTGGGCCAGCGTCAACTTTGTCACCGCGCATGATGGTTTCACGCTGGCCGATCTCGTCTCGTACGAAACCAAACACAACGAGGCGAACGGTGAGGACAATCGCGACGGCACCGACGCTAACTACTCGTGGAACTGCGGAGTCGAGGGACCGACCGATGACCCGAACGTGAAGGCGCTGCGCGCCCGCCAGATGCGCAATCTGCTCGCGACGCTGCTGCTATCGCAGGGCACGCCAATGCTGCTGGCGGGCGATGAGCGCGGGCGGACGCAGCGCGGCAACAACAACGCCTATTGTCAGGACAACGAGATCAGCTGGACCGACTGGACGCCATCACCCGAGGCCGAGGCGCTCACCGAGTTCGTCCGCCGCCTGATCGCGATCCGCGCCCAGCATCCGGTGCTGCGGCAGGCCCGCTTCGTCACCGGCCGCTATAACGAGGAGGATGGCGCGCGCGATGTGATCTGGCTTGCGCCGACAGGACACGAGATGAGTATCGCCGATTGGCACGAGCCGGATACGCGCAGTTTCGCCATGATGCTGAACGGACGGGCGAGCGGGGTCGAGGATGCGACGCTGCTGCTGTTGCTGAATGCAAGCGCCGAGGCGGTTGATTTCCGCGTGCCGGCGGAAGACGGCGCGGGTTCGTGGCGGGTTCTGTTTGACACAGCAGATGATGCCGCATCGTCGCCGGTCGCCTCCGTATATGCGTTGCAGCCGCACGCCTCCGTGCTGCTGATCCGCCCCGAAGCCTGACCCGCGTCAATCAGTCGGCGGCCGGCCCGGCAGTGGCCTGTGCGGCCGATGCGGCGGTGGCCGCGCCGGTCGCGGCGACCGTCGGCAGCCAGACAAACGCGGTCGTCCCGGCGCCCTCCTGGCTGTCGAATTGCAGCACGCCGCGGTGGCGGGTGACGATGTGGCGGACGATCGCGAGACCGAGCCCGGTGCCGCCGACGGTGCGAGAGCGTCCTTTGTCGACGCGATAAAACCGCTCGGTCAGGCGCGGCAGATGCGCGCGCGGAATGCCGACGCCTTCGTCCTGCACCGTCAGCAACACCCCGGCCCGAGCGGGCCAGCGACCACCGACGGGCGCCGGCGCGACGCTGATCCGCACAACCTGACCCTCGCGGCCGTAATTGATCGCGTTGTCGACGATGTTCTGCACGACCTGCGCGAGCTGATCGGCGTCGCCGACGATGTTCGGTACCGCGTCGGCGTATTGCCGCACCATCGTCATGTTGCGGGCCGCCATTGCCGGCTCGAAGCCGGGTGCCAGCCGGTCGACAACGTCGCGCACGTCGACGCTGTCCGATGGCGGCTGATGCTCGGTCAGCTCGATCCGCGAAAGACTGAGCAAATCGTCGATCAGGCGGCTCATCCGCGCCGCCTGATCGGCCATGATGCCGAGGAAGCGGCGCTGCGCCGGCAGGTCGTCAGCGGCCGGGCCGAGCAGCGTGTCGATGAAGCCGATCAGGCTCGCGAGCGGTGTACGAAGTTCATGGCTTGCGTTGGCGACGAAATCGGCGCGCGTCCGCTCGACCATGCGCTCGCGCGTGCGGTCGGAGAGGACAGCGACGATTTCCCCGCCATCGGCGAGCGGCGTGTCGATCGCAACCACCGTCGCCCGCACTTCGCGTAGCACCGGCACGCGGATCGTCAGCTCGGCAGTTTGCGCGGTCCGCGTCTCGTCGCGGCTCGCGCGGTCGATCGCGGCGCGGAGCCCCGGGTGGCGGAGCACGGCCGACATGTCGGTGCCGAACGCCGCGCGCGCGGCGGCGTTGGCGCGGCGCACCTCGCCGCCTGCGCTCAGCACGATCAGCGGATCGGGCAATCGTTCTACGATCGATTCGTCGGCGCGGCTGAGACGGCTGACGACCGCCGTGCGGGCGGCGAGCATGCGCGACAGCCGCTCGATATCGCGGCCGATGCGCTCGATTTCCGGCAGCACGGGCGTGCCGTCGAGCAGCGCCGGTTCGACCATATCCTCGCTCGCCGCCCGCCGGACCGTGTCGGCGAGCAGCGTCATCTCGCGCGCCCAGATCAGCGCGAGGCAGATGCCAACCGTTGCGACCAGGATAATCGCGACAAACGCCGGTCCGGGCCGCGCCAGCCCCGCCGCCGCCATCAGCGCGATGGTGGTGACCGGCGTGCCGGCGATCAGGGCGGAGGTGAGCCAGACGCTTGAAGGACGCATGGTCGACCCTCGCCCTGCCGTGCCTTAGGCGCCGGGCACCGGCGCGGCGGGCGCGCCGGGCGCCGGATCGACGATGGTCGGGCCGCCGCGTCCCACCTGGAACACCGCGAGACCGCGCCGCACGCCACCGTCCGAACCCAGCACGATCAGGCCGTCGGCGCCGAGGAAGCCCTGCGGCTGCGTCAGCGCGGGCGGTGCGACACCCGGCGGCGCGACGGCGAGGACACGCGCGATCGACGCCGCGTCATAGGCGAGATCGGA
>CAYSTX010000058.1:0-1960 GCA_964434035.1 uncultured Acetobacteraceae bacterium | reverse complement strand
GCGGCGCGACGGCGAGGACACGCGCGATCGACGCCGCGTCATAGGCGAGATCGGACACCGGCGGCGCCGGGGTGCCGTGTTTGATCGAATAGTTCGTGTCGAATGCGCTTCGGAACGCCGGGTCGGGGGCGGCGTACCAGGCACCCGGAAACTGTCCGGACCCCGAACCCGGCAACGCCCATAGCGCCGGGCCGAGTATGCGGCCGGGGCCGGTTGGCACGTCGTCATATGCTAGCAGCGGCGCGATCTCGGACAGCGGCTCGCCGACATCGGCCAGCAGCAGCGCGTCGAACGGGGCGGGCGGCACGCCTTCCTTGGCCAACTCCGCCGCCTGTTGCCGGCCCTCGGTGGTTTCGAGCGCGCGCGCCGCGCGGATGCGCGCCTGCAAGGGTCCGCGGCGGCTGTCGTAGTCCGAGACGTTACGCATGGCGGCAGTGATGCTGGCCATGCCGCGCCCGTACGTCGTGATGCGCGGCGGCGGCGCGCCGTTCGCGGCGGTAACGGCGCGGAGTGCCTCGCCCATCGCCCGGCCGAAATCCGTCTCTGGCAATAAGGCGGCGACGCGCGGGCGGCCCTGCGCCGCGCTCAGGCGCAGCAGCCGGTCGACCTGCTCGGCGGGCGTGATGCCAAGCGTCCAGACGCCCGGCCGCGCGACCGAGGCGTCGTTGGTGAAAGCGAGCACGGGAATGCGCGCCGACGTCGTGATGGGCGCGGCCGCGGCCGTTTCGGCCGCGGTCAGCGGACCGATGATGATCTGGTCGCCCGCCGCGATCGCCGCGCGGGCCGCGTTGGCGGCGCCTTCCGGCGTGCCGCCGGTGTCGTGCACGTCGAGCGCGGGCGAGCCCGGCGCGGAGAGGGCGAGGGTCGCCGCGTTGCGCAGCGCCGCGCCGATTTCGGCGCGCGGCCCGGTCATCGGCGCGAGCAGCGCGACCCTCCCGCCGGTTCCCGGTGGGCCGCCCGGTCCGGACGGCACCGCGCCGAGCGCGGTCGGGCCGGCGCGGTAACCTGCGCCGGGCGCGAACCCGGCCGACGTGATAGACTCGCACGCTCCAAGGGCCAGTGTGGCGCCCAGAAGGATGAACGAGCGACGTGTCACACGATCCCAATCCATTCGACGCCCTCCCCGGCGCGGCCGAGGCCGACCCGATTACTATGCCGCCCGGTCTTGTGCTGGTTTCAACGCCGATCGGCAACCTCGGCGATGTTAGCGCACGCGCCGTCGCTTCGTTGCGTGCCGCTGACGTGGTCTTGTGCGAGGACACGCGGACAACGAGCCGCCTGTTCGCCGCCCTCGGCCTCGCCGCACCACCGTTGCTGCCGCTGCACGACCATAACGAGGAGGCGCGCATCCCCTCGATGCTCGCGCGGCTGCGCGAGGGGGTGCGGATCGCGCTGGTATCGGACGCAGGCACGCCGCTCGTGTCCGATCCCGGGTTCCGGCTCGTACGCGCCGCGATCGCGGACGGCATCGCGGTGACGGCTGTGCCGGGCCCGAATGCGGCGGTGGTCGCGGTCACGCTTTCCGGCTTGCCGCCGCTGCCGTATCTCTTTCTCGGGTTTCCGCCGCCGCGCTCGGCCGCCCGTCGGGCCGCGTTCGGGACGCTTCGCGCGGCCGAGCGGTCGGGGCTCGCCGCGACGCTCGTCTGGCACGAGGCGCCGCACCGGCTGGCGGAGATGCTGGCCGACGCCGCGCTCTCCTTCGGCGCCGACCGCCCGGCCGCCGTCGCGCGGGAACTCACGAAGCGGTTCGAGGAGGTGCGCCGCGACAGCCTCGGCGCGCTCGCCACGCTCTATGCCAGCGCGCCGCCGCGCGGCGAGATCACGGTGGTTGTCGGGCCGCCCGCGGCCGAGAAGGCGGACGCCGAGATGCTCGACCAGCTTCTCATCGAGGCGATGGCGGCCGGTAGCGTCAAGGACGCGGCTTCGCTGGTCGCGGCGGCGACCGGCCTGCCGCGCCGGA
>CAYSTX010000057.1:14663-16154 GCA_964434035.1 uncultured Acetobacteraceae bacterium | reverse complement strand
GGCTCGACCGCCGTCGACCCGTCCGCCTGCGGCACGCCGTTCGCCATGCGGCGCGTCATTGGGGTCGCCGCGTTGCCGATGTCGATCTGACCGCACGCGATGTCAAAGCGCCTTCCGTCGAGCGCGATCGACTTGGTGAGCCCGGTGACGGCGTGCTTCGTCGACGTGTAGGCCGCCGAACCCGGCCGCGGCGCATGCGCGGAAATTGACCCGTTGTTGATGATGCGCCCGCCCTGCGGCGACTGATCGCGCATTGCGCGGAACGCGGCCGAGGCGCAGAGGAACATGCCGTTGAGGTTCACGTCGACGACGCTGCGCCACTGATCCCACGTCATGTCGCCGAAATTGGTCGACGGCACGTTGCCGCCCGCGTTGTTGAACAACACGTCGAGCCGTCCGCCCGACTCCGCCAGCACGCGCGCGAACAGATTGGCGACCGACGCTGGATCGGTGACGTCCGTCGGCACGGGGATCGGCCGGCCGCTGCCGCCGCCCCCCATATCCGCCGTTTCCACGAGCGCATCCTCTCGCCGCCCGGCGAGCCCGACCATATAGCCGTCGGCGAGCAATGCCAGCGCCGCCGCGCGCCCGACGCCGCTGCCGGCCCCCGTTACAATCGCTATCCGTGCCGCCATGACGCTTCTCCCTCTTCGCCGCCGATTGATTTCGGGCGACGATGCCCTCGTTTGCTCTCGCGGTCGAGAGCGGGTGAGAGAGAAAGAACGCGATGATAACGGAGACGGCGCCGCTCGGCGGCATTCGCGTGATCGAGTTCACGCACACGATCATGGGTCCAACGGCGGGCCTCGTGCTCGCGGATCTAGGCGCGGACGTGGTGCGTGTGGAGCCGACGCCGGACGGCGACCGGACGCGGGTTCTGTCGGGCTTCGCCGCCGGGTTCCATGCCTGTTTCAATCGCAACAAGCGGAGTGTGCTGGTCGATCTTAAATCCGACGAGGGAAGGGCGGTCGCGCGCGACATCATTGCGTCGGCGGACGTGATGATCGAAAACTTCGGGCCGGGCACGCTGGATCGGATCGGCTACGGATACGAGGCGATGCGGGCGCTTAACCCGCGCCTGATCTATTGCGCGCTGAAGGGGTTCTTGCCGGGGCCGTACGAGCATAGGCCGGCGCTCGACGAGATCGTACAGTTCATGGCCGGGCTTGCCTACATGACCGGCCCGCCCGGGCGGCCGCTGCGGGCGGGCGCGTCGGTGGTCGATATCCTTGGCGGCGTGATGGGCGTGGTTGCGATCCTTGCCGCGTTGCGCGCCCGCGACGCGGACGGGCAGGGACGGCATGTGACCGCATCGCTCTACGAGAGTGCCGCGTTCCTGGTCGCGCAGCACATGGCGGGCGAGGCGGTGAGCGGCGCGCCCGTGCCGCCGATGCCGGCGCGGCTCGCGGCCTGGGGCGTCTATGAGACGTTCGCGACCAAGGACGGTACGCCGATCTTCATCGGCATCACGTCGGACGCGCACTGGCGCAC
>CAYSTX010000057.1:9746-14563 GCA_964434035.1 uncultured Acetobacteraceae bacterium | reverse complement strand
CGTGATACGGACGCGGTGCTGACGGCGCTCGGCTACGGCGCGGCCGAGATCGAAGCACTCCGCGCGCGCGGCACGGTTCGGTGAGCGCGGGGCGCTTTTAGCGAAGGCGTAACCGCCTGCCGCGATGATCGAGGCAAGATTTGCGCAACAGGAGATCGCGCCATGAGCACCCCGGACGTCTCGAGCATCGCCAGCTCGATCTTCAAGCAGGCAGCGTCATCGCTGACCGCGAAACTCTCGCCGGCGTCCGGGTCGTCGACGCAGGCGTCGCCGAACTGGGCGTCCGTCGCGTCGAGCCACGCCATCGCGGCCGCGCAGCTCAACCATCCGTCCGCCGGAAGTCACGCCCACCACGGCCAGCACCGTAACGACGCCGATCCGAACGCCGCGCATTCGGCGTCCGCGGCCAACCGGAGCAGCATCGCCGACGCGCTCAATATCACGACCTGATACGCCTGACCGAAGGGCGAAACGCCCCGTCGATCAGTGTTCAAGCTGTTTGCGGATCTCCAGAAGCTCGGCCCGATGCTCGGGGCTGGGTGTTGGGTAGGTCAGTTTGAGGCTCTCGAGCAGCGATAGGATCATCGCGGAGACGATCAGCCGCGTGTTCTGCTTGTCGTCGGCCGGCACGACGAACCACGGTGCGTCATCCGTGCTGGTCGCGGTCAGGCACTTTTCGTACGCCTTCATATAGTCGGCCCAATACTGCCGCTCCTGAATGTCGGCGGTGCTGAGCTTCCAATTCTTGCGCGGATCGTCGATGCGGGCGAGGAAGCGTTTGCGCTGCTCCTCCTTCGACAGATGCAGGAAGAATTTGAGGATGCGGGTGCCGTTTTCCGTCAGGTGCCGCTCGTGATCGACAATGGAGCGATACCGACTCCGCCACACGCTCTTGCCCCCGCGCCGGACAGGCACGCCCTCGCTCTCCAGAATATCCGGGTGGACGCGGACGATCAGCACCTCCTCGTAATAGGATCGATTGAAAATACCGATCCGCCCCCGTGCCGGCAGGTCGCGTGTCGTGCGCCAGAGAAAGTCGTGCTGTAGCTCGACCGGGCTTGGGTGCGCGTAGCTGAACACCTGACATCCCTGCGGATTGACCCCCGACATGACATGCCTGATCACCCCGTCCTTTCCGGCGGCATCCATGGCCTGAAAGACCAGCAGGATAGCGTAACGATTGGACGCATAGAGACGCTGCTGAAGCGCGCTTAGCCGGCCGACATGGGCCGCGAGCTGTAGCTCATAGTCGGCCTTCGACGCGTAAACAGGCGGCACGCTTGTCGGCCAGCGGTCGAGGTCGACTTGTTCGCCCTCGGGGACGCGGAAGTGGTTGGGGTCAATGGTGCGGATCATGATGATCAGATCTTCCTGACGGCGCGACGGTACGCGCGGGAAAGGATCAGCGTTTCGTTGGCAAGCGACTCTATCGGAATCGCACGAACTTCGGCGAGCGGATGGGTGATCGGCAGCACGACGAGCATCGGTTCGTTTATCAATGGTGCACCATAAGGTCGTCGCCGTCGCCAATCGGCGGGCGGACGAAAGCGACATCGGCCCCGGGTGAAATGCAGCTCCTCCGCCGCGGAGACGAAGTACCGAAGGTGCCGCAGTTCCATCGTCGTCCTTTCCGCTCACAATTGCGATACCTGGAGGATATCAACCACGATCGACCGGCATATTAGGCGCGCCGATCATCCCTCCATTTTGCAATCCAAACAGGAGCAAGTGCCATGACAACGGTTGCCGATCAGTTCGCCGAGACGCTTGCCGCAGCCGGCGTGAAGCGGATTTACGGGATTGTCGGGGACAGCCTGAACGGGCTGACGGACTCGATCCGCCGGCAGGGCAAGATCCAGTGGATCCATGTCCGCCATGAGGAAGTCGCCGCTTTCGCGGCTGGCGCCGAGGCGCATCTGACCGGCGACCTCGCCGTCTGCGCAGGTAGCTGCGGGCCAGGAAACCTGCATCTCATCAACGGCTTGTTCGACTGCCACCGCTCGCGCGTACCGGTGCTGGGGATCGCCGCGCACATTCCGTCGCCCGAGATCGGCTCGGGGTATTTTCAGGAGACACATCCCGAAAACCTTTTCAAGGAATGCAGCCACTACTGCGAGCTGGTCTCGAGCCCGGCGCAGATGCCTCGGGCGCTGGAGATCGGTATCCGCGCCGCGGTCGGTCAGCGCGGCGTCTCCGTCATCGTGATTCCGGGTGATGTCGCGCTGCAGGACGCGATCGAGGCGCCTTCGCCGAAGGCCGCCAACCTGCTGCCGCCGCGTGCCGTTGTCTCGCCCGCCGTCGCGGATGTGCAGAAGCTCGCCGAACTCCTGAACGAAGCGAACCGGGTGACCGTTCTGTGCGGCTCGGGCTGCGCCGGTGCCCATGATCAGCTGATCGCGCTCGGCGCGCGGCTGAAGTCGCCGATGGTGCACGCGCTCAAGGGGAAGGAGTACGTGGAATGGGACAACCCCTACGACGTCGGCATGACCGGGTTGATCGGCTTCTCGTCGGGCTATTACGCAATGAACGATTGCGACGTGCTGCTGATGCTCGGCACGGATTTTCCGTATCGTCAGTTCTATCCGCAGAAATCGGCCCGCGTCGCGCAGGTCGATCTGCGTCCCGAGCAGATCGGGCGGCGCGCATCGGTCGATCTGGGCCTCGTGGGTGACGTTCGCACGACGCTCGACCTCCTGCTGCCGCTTCTCACCGAGAAGAAGGATGAGCGCCGGCTCCAACAGGCGCAGGCGCATTACCGCGCCGCCCGCAAGGGGCTCGACGAACTCGCGACGGGCACGCCGGGCAAGAAGCTGATTCATCCGCAGCAGGTCACGAAGGTGCTGAACGACCTCGCGGCGCAGGATGCCGTGTTTACCTGCGATGTCGGGCTGCCTACCGTCTGGGCGGCGCGCTACGTCGCGATGAACGGCAAGCGCCGGTTGATGGGTTCGTTCTGGCACGGCTCGATGGCCAACGCGATGGCGCAGGCGATCGGCGCGCAGGCGGCGTTTCCGAAGCGGCAGGTGATCTCGCTGTCCGGCGACGGCGGCTTCGCGATGCTAATGGGCGATTTCCTCAGCCTCACGCAGCTCGGGCTGCCGGTGAAGGTCTGCGTCTTCAACAACGGCGCGCTCGGCTTCATCGAGCTGGAGCAGAAATCGACCGGCTTCCTCGATTTCGGCACCGACTTCAAAAACCCCAACTTCGCCGCGATGGCCGAGGCGGTTGGCATCAGGGGCATCCGGCTCGAAGACGCAAGCGATGTTGAACCGGGGATCGCGGCGGCACTGGCGCATAACGGGCCGGTGCTGATCGATGCGGTGGTGAACCGCCAGGAGCTCGCCGTTCCGCCTAAGGTGACGACCGAAATGGCGAAGGGCTTCACGCTCTACATGGTCAAGGCGGTGCTGAACGGCCGCACGGATGAGGTGATCGATCTCGCGCGCACCAATTTGTGGCGCTGAACGCGATCAACTGAAACGACACGAAGCGGCAGGCGATCTCCGTTACTCTGATCCAGCGACCGTCCGTTCCGATTACGATCGAACATGGGCGGTTCGTTCTCCGCTGCGTAGCGCTTTGCGCGCTCTGCGCGAGGAGCGTCCGACGCTCCGCGTCTGCCTATGGACCGCGCCGCTGGTCCTGACCACGACCACGGAAACGGCCCTCGTGCTCACGGCGCTCTATCGCACTTGCAAGGTCGTCTTGGCCGTCATGGTCGACGGCGTGGTGCATGTCGCCGAGGATTTCGTACTCATACCGTTCGTGACTAAAATCGCCGCTTCGCGGTTGCGCGCCCGCTAGCCAGCCAGCCGAAGCCGCGCCAGTCGCCGCACTCGTCTCTGCGTCACCGGCCGCTATCAAACGGCGAAGTAAATTTGAGGAGCGTGAGCGATCCGCCCGCCATGCAGGGCGTTGCGTACGGGAGCTTCAGGATCGGCACGTCTGGCGGTCTTGGCTGCTCTCAACCCTAACGCCCAAACCAAAGGAGACGCCGCAATGGGAGCCTTTTCGAAGCCGATCAAGACGCTGGATGACCTGTTCGTCCACATGCTCGAGGACATGTATTACGCCGAGAAACAGATCGTCAAAAACCTGCCGACGATGATCAAGAAGGCCTCAAACAAGGAGCTGAAGTCCGCTCTCGAGCAACACCTCACCGAGACGGAAAATCAGGTCACGCGGCTTGAGCAGGTGTTCAAGATGCACGGGCAGCCCGCGAAGGGCATCACGTGCGAGGCGATGAACGGGATTCTCGGCGAGGCGAAGGAAATCCTCTCGGACTGCGACGATCCAGAAGTTTGCGATGCGGCTATGGTGGCAGACGCGCAGGCGGTCGAGCATTACGAGATCACGCGCTACGGCAGCCTGATCGCGTACGCGAAGGAGCTCGGGCGGAGCGACTGCGCCAGTGTCCTCAGCGAGACGCTGGAGGAGGAAAAGGCTGCGGACAAGAAGCTGACCCGGATCGCGGAAAGCCGCGTCAATCGCCAAGCCGCTTAACCGGCCGCCGCCCCGTTTGGCCTGCGGGCATTGTCCGCAGGCCATCGCGGTTGTCGAAGGGGGTGGCGGAGAGCCGCGTCATAAGGCGTGGCGGTCGGCGGCAAGGCGCGGTTCTGTCAGTAGCCTCCGCCTCCGCCCCCGCCCATTCCGCCACCTCCGCCGCCACCTCCTCCGCGATTGGGATCAGTGCCCCCCGCGTGCGTCGTGCTCGCCGTCCCGGCACTGGGCCCGTCCGTTGGGACCGTACAACCAGCCACCAGCATGCCGGCCGCCAGAGCGAAAATCGCGGCTGAGACAGTGTTCATGTTCGTTCC
>CAYSTX010000057.1:0-9736 GCA_964434035.1 uncultured Acetobacteraceae bacterium | reverse complement strand
CGGGCAGGTCGCCGCGTCAGCGCGCCGCGGATGTACGGCGTCATGCCATCGACGTGCTGCCCGAGAGGTTGGGCACCGGATCGAGGGCGCCGAACAGGCCGTGCGCCTCGTTCTGCACGCCGGCTGTGAAGTAGATCGTGTTCGGGCTGCCCCCATTGCCACCGTTTCCGGGGCGGAGCGCCCACAGATCCTGAATGACGAGCGCCTTGCCGTCCTGATCTTGCAACTGCCCGACGAACTGGTCGGTCGCCAGGTTGTACGCGTTGATGCGGCCGTCGCCGAAGTTGCCCACCAGCAGGTCGCCCGCGAACTTGCCGAAATCCTGGGGCGCGACGGCGAGACCCCAGGGAGAATCGAGCGGCCCACCGGAGGCAACCCGAGTAATCAGCTGTCCATTCGCGTTGAACTCGTCCACGAACCCGTGGTGTTCGCCGGCGACGTCGTCGTGCTTGGTCGCATTCTGCAAAGCGAAAGTGACGAACAGGTTGCCATTCAGATTCTGCACATCGAACGGCGCATAGCCCGTCGGCACGTTGGGATCGGTGAAGTCTCCGATCTGCTGGAAGTTGGAATTGAAAACGTCGACCGTGCCGTGACGAAAATTCGCGGCGAACAACTCCGGACCATTGCTCGAATTGCCGATCGCGAGCCCCTTATAGACGGCGCCGTTTCCGTCTGCGCCCGCGGCCGGGTTGTTCGAGTTGTCGACTTCTATCGTGGTGGTGGTACCGCCGTTCCAGGCGGAGATGGTCCCGTCCTCCGTGTCGAAAATGAAGGTGGCCGGCTTCCCGTTCAGCATGAACGCGTTGTTCGACGCGAACGTGTTGAACACGTTGCCGGTCGGCGCAGCGGGCGTCGTCTGGCCCGGAGGTGCGGCGATCGTGACCTGTAGCGGTTGAGCGGGCGGGAGCGGGAACGGGCTGCCGTTGCTGCTGTAGAGTGTCGCGAAGCCCGAGCCGTTGTCGGCCACCCAAAAGGGGCTCCCAGTCGGGCTGGATGCCAAACCCCAGGGATTGACCAGGAGCGGGTCGGTATTCGCCGCCGGAAACAGCCCGTCCGTGACCAGATTCGTTTGGATGAACCGGGTCCCATTCGGATTTACCCCGAAGTCTGAAGCTTGGTCGAGGTCGAGGCTGCTGTTGATCGCGGCGACGGCGGGATCATTGTCGGTCAGGCTATTGAGATTGCTCTGCAGACGTTGGGCCAGATCGGCGAAAAAAGAGCTCATTGTTCCCCTCCCGCGTAGTGGTTCCACGGGCTAGACTCGGGGACGCGGCCGGTTATTCCGCTGCTGGCGACTTTTTCGGAGGCGCTTGGGTCCGATTAGCCGTCGCCCGTGTGCGGCTTTCGCAGTCCGCCCGGCGGCGGGCGATATCTCTGTCTAGCAGCTAGTGACGTCGAGAACGGGCGACTTCGGCAGCCGCTTTAGCCGGCTTCGTGGTTTCAACCTGCTTGATCCGCGTAGCCACGAAAGTCTCAATCACAGCGCCTAAATCGCCTTCGTTGACGACAGCAAGGGCCTCGTGGGGCTGAAACCAGCGGGTTTGCCGCTGATGACTTTCAGGCCAACTCTCCTCCTGATGCTGGACCCGCAACGGGTAAACGTACACTTCGCAGGGCACCACCTTCGCAGGCGCCTCAAGCTGTTTATCGTATGCATACTTACCGGTTGGCCGGCGACTGATGGTCCCGCGAACGCCTGCTTCCTCGTAGGCTTCCCGGGCTGCAGAATCACATGGCTTGAGCCCCTTAATCGGCCAGCCTTTCGGAATGATCCATCTCTTTGTCTGACGGCTTGTTACCAAAAGGATCTCGATCCCCTTGGCCTTGGTCTTGCGATACGTCAGAGCCCCGTATTGCACACGTGCCGCAGGTGCCTGACGTTTTTTCTTTGCGGACTTCTTCGACCTGGCCGTTGCCATTTTGTCTTCACCGGAAGGTCTCGCCGACAGACTGGTCGGCGATGCGCTCGAGCGGGGGGCGCAAATAGGCCTGCAGTCATAACGTTCCACGCGGCCAATAGACTACGGACGCCGCTGAAGTCAACGCGATTGACGGCAACAACGTTCACGCAGGTGCTCGCCCGAGCCAAAGCGCCTTCGGACGCCGTCCGCTCGTGCCTAATGGGCACTGTGGCCCAGAAGCTCGGGCCGATATTCAAAGTGCATCGTATCGAAATGCGCCCAGCGGCCGCCCCAGATGAACCCGTGCCGCTCGAAGACGGCGACAATTTCGGATGGGACGCGATTTACATATGCCGGAACATTCCCGGCAGACCTGTGCCACAGCCAGTAGTCCGCAAAGGTCGTGTTGATATCGATCGCGGCGCCCCAGCCGTGCATGCTGGTTTGGCCAGTGTCAGCCACGTGCCGACACTCGTAGGTGCCGCCCAACGGGTAAACGTATTTTTTGTCGTCCGCGGGCAATTCGTCCAGTTCGCGCGAGATCGCTGCCAACTGCCGGTCGACTCCGTTGACCGACGTGATGTGAACGACATGTCGCCACGTGTTCGGTAGCCAGACCACGGGCACAAGCTTCGGCGTCACCTGACCCGCCCTGCAGTCACCATACATTTTGTCGAAGAACGCTTTGTTGCGAACGCGGCCCGGATCCTCTTGCGGCGGTGGCAGAAGCGGCTCACCCGCGGGATACGGCAAGCGCAACTGATCGAGAATGGAGCCGTGGCGAACCTGATCCTCCATGGTCTTGTCGGGAAGCCCGTCGTCCACCTTCATGCGGGTGCCATCGCGCCAAATCAGGTCAACGCCGTCGAAGCCAGCGAGGGCATCCGGATAGGCGCGCAGCAGGTCATCCATCGAGGCGGCGCCGCTTGAGGCCGAGGCGACCAGCAGCAACCAGGTAATGGCCGCACAGCTTCTCCATTGGCCGACGGTCAAGACGCCGCACCCATGATCAGATTACCAACCTCGCGGCGCAGCGTGTCGATTCCGGTGTCTCGATGGCGCGTTGTATGCACGCGGTTGGTGAGGAGCGTCCAGGCCAGTCCACGGGCGGAATCGATCCAGACGCCGGTGCCGGTGAAGCCGGTGTGACCAATCGTGTCCTCCGAGCAGGCGTTGCCGCCGGACCATCCTTCGTGACGCGCCTCCCAGCCCAGACAGCGTGTCGCCGCTTGCCGCGTGCGGAGCGCGGGGAGCCATGGATCGACGCCCTGCAGGAGGCGCTGCGCCGCGTCGAGGACCCCGTCGATCGTACCGAAAATACCGGCATGGCCAGCGGCACCGCCTAGCGCAAAGGCATTCTCGTCATGCACCTCGCCCCGCATCACGCGGCCACGCCAGGTGCAGCGTTCAGTGGCCGCGGTTTCGGATGGGTCCGGATGCCAGGTCAGTCCCGGGGGCAGTTCCAGATCGGCCAGCTCGCACCCTTTCAGCCGCTCAATGGCGATGCCCAGCAGCATGAAGTTGATGTCGGAATAGACGGGCGGCCCAGCTTGCCACACGCGCTGAAGGATGAAGGCGCGCAGCGTGTTCGGGTCGAGACCGTAGGTGTAGAGCGGCTCGACGGCGGGTAAGTGGGTTTGATGGGACAGGCATTGACGGAACGTCAGGCGGCGCTCCGCGGCGTCCCGATGGTATTGCCGGAGGTCTGGAATGGCCCTGGTCAGCGGGTCGTCGAGCGTGATGCGGCCCTGGGATACGAGGTGCAGGATCGTCGGCGTCGTGAACAGCACCTTGGTGAGTGACGCGAGGTCGAACCACGTTGCGCGACGCATCGGCGACGGATCTGGTTCGCGCTGCGCCAGACCGAACACCTCCACCGCGCGATCGCCTTCGGTCGTCACGACGCCGAGTGCGGCGCCGGGTATCTGAGCGGGAACCGCTTGGGCCACGGGCACCGCCGCAGCGGCGAGGATTTCAGCAGCGGTCACACGAGGCGGCCTGCATGGCCCGTTTTTCGCATTGCCTCGATTGCCTCATTGAGGACGTCTGGATCTTCATCGTCACACGAAACTTCATGGCCAGGGTCCAACCATCACGTTGGTCGTGCATTTCGAGCTCTTGACAGGGTAGATGTAGTCAAGCCTCGCGATCAGGCACAGCAGCAGAAAGAAAACGGTGCCAAAAGCCAACCTGATTACGTCGCCACGCATTGTGTATTTCTTGCTGGCATATGGCGAACTATCCTTCGTGAGGTAGGGTAGGCTCGAGTCCGGCCCAGTCTCACTCCGCAAGGAGTGCGCGTGGAAGCGTTTCAAATCTTGCAGCCGGTTTGTCCAGAACATCTTTCGCGTCCGTTCACGGTTGCGTGAATCTATTGCTGTGCGGCCAACGCAATTAGAACGCTCAAAATTGGCGGGCAGAGTGTCCCGCCGACCACGAGAAGCACGAGAATTATTTCTTCAATTATTCTCGTGACCGGATCGGTCTTAGTACGCAACGATGCGTCGCGAGATTGTCGCAACGTCCGCGGTTGGTTCATGGTCCACGTCCTCATCCGTTCGAAAACGCGGGGGCTCTCACCCGCCGCTACCTACAGCCGTTACGCTTACGGTCCGGCCTCGGTTTGTGCCATCGTTACCGTGATCGAACAAGCACTTCTTGCCGCAGAAGTGCTGCTGCACCCTCGGTACTCGCAATGCAGTCGGCTAGTCTCGCCGCTCTCCCGAATCGCCGGAGCGGACTTGAGTATCGCAACGGCATCAATCTCCCAGTGGCCCCACCTGCAGCGACACGCTGGAACGATCCTTGACGGAAACGTCAGGCGTTCCTATCAATAGGGGGGTGATACTTCGGTCCATTTAAAATGACGTATTCGCGTCTGTTTTTCGACAAATCCGCTCACCTGAGCCGTCGCGAGTCGGTATATCTCGACCTTATACGCAGCTTAGCGGCCCTCACCGTTGTGCTGGATCACGCGCCTGCCATGTTTGCGCTGCCGGACCTGCCACGCTGGGGACACCAAGCAGTTATCGTCTTCTTCGTATTATCGGGTTACGTGATTTGCCATACAGCAGAGACCCGAGAGAACACAGCGCGATCATTTGTAGTCGCACGATTTGCGCGGCTATGGTCTGTTCTTGTTCCTGCTATGGCCCTAACGGTTGCGTGTGAGATCATCGGGCGTGTCTTCGGGCACTACCCGATTGGTCATCAGCTTGCGCCTGTCGACTACCCACTGATCCGCGTCGGGGCGGTGCTTGCTTTCCTCTCGGAAACTTGGATCAGCATTCAGCCACTCTCGAATGGGGTGGTTTGGTCACTGTGCGCTGAATTTTGGTACTATATGCTGTTCGCTGCTTGGTTTTTCATTCCCTCAGGGCGGACACGTGTGGTGGCAGTCGCCACGGCGGCGGTCTTTGCCGGGCACAAGGGGCTGTTGCTGCTCCCCATATGGCTCATGGGAGTCGCGTTGCAGCGATCTCGAACCATTCGCCAATTGCCCGTTGCCGTGGACGTGGCGCTCTGGATAGGCGGACTCCTCACCGTCGCTTGGGTTCTTGCGACAATGCCGTATAATTCCGCCATCGACGCAATGGCTCGATTCGCTGGTCCTTGGATATTTAAGCAACTCGCTCAAGCACGGGTCTTCTGGCTGGATTGGGCGCTCGGACTAGCAGTTGCCGCCCATTTGGTTGGCGCCCGTACGATCCTGACCCGCGTGCCGATTGAGCGGATAGCAACTCCAGTTCGCTGGTGTGCTGGCGTCAGCTTTGTCGCGTACCTCTTCCATATGCCCCTCCTCGAGTTGTGGGCGGCATTTCTTCCGGCAAATCAAGGTTGGCTCGCAATTGCGCTGACACTCGCTGTCATCGCTGGGCTTGGCGCCCCGGTTGAACGCAGCAAGAGATGGTGGCGCCGACAACTCGACCGAGTAGCGAGTCGGCTGCCCCTTGCTGGCTCTTCAGGTACGGTCTTGATACCGGGCTGAACCGCGGATACCGGGGGCGACGCCGAGTTTCTGGGCACGCAAGAGGCGCCACAGATCATGGTTGTGGATGTGGGTGAGCCGCGCGCGGTCACCCGCGCTGTTCCGTTCGCGTAGGCGGGTCCTTCGTCGGGCGCACCATTCAGACCGCCATGCCGGACACCTCTCTGCACCGAGAGGTTCCTGAATCCCTCAGGTAGGCTATTCTGATCCGCATAGCATTTCTGGCGGGGGTGGCTGGGGGACCTGGATTCGAACCAAGGCTGCCCGGGTCAGAGCCGGGAGTTCTACCGCTAAACTATCCCCCATTCGCGGGCGCGCTGCGTAACACGCGGCACTATCGGCTGCAACGCTGGACGACAAATGTCGGTTGGATAATCCCCGATCCTCTTGCATGCGGCGGGCGACCGGCAAATGATCGCTAGATGACCGAAGCTAGCGCGCCATTGACGGCCACGGTCGCCACTCGGGAGATCCAGACTGCCACCGCGCGGCCAGCGCCCGTGCGCGCCACGGCCGGCCCGGCGCTGGCGACGTATGGAGCGCTCGACCTCGGCACTAATAATTGCCGGTTGCTGGTGGCCGCGCCGTCCCCCGGCGGCGGGTTTCGGGTGATCGACAGTTTCAGCCGGATCGTCCGCCTCGGCGAGGGGCTGCACGAGACCGGAATGCTGAGCGAGCCGGCGATGGAGCGGGCGATCGGTGCGCTCCGGGCCTGCGCCGCCCGGATTAACCGCCGCTCGGGCATTCGGCTCCGGGCCGTCGCGACCGAGGCCTGCCGCCGGGCGAGCAACGGGGCCGAGTTTCTGCGACGCGTCCGGGCGGAGACGGGCATTGACATCCGCATCATCTCGACCCGCGAGGAGGTCGAGCTCGCGCTCGAAAGCTGCGCGCCACTGCTGCGGGACGGTGGGCGGCGTGTGCTGCTGTTCGACATCGGCGGCGGCTCGACCGAGCTTGCCTGGGTGCGGCTCGATGGGCGCCGGCCGTCGCTGATCGGTTATGACAGCCTGCCGATCGGCGTCGTCACCCTGTCCGAGCACTGGGGTGACGCGGCGTTTGACCCGGACGGGTTCGAGGCGATCGTCGACGACGTGACAGCCCGGCTGCTGGCGTTCGAGCGGGTGCATTGCATCGGACGTGAGGTGCGGGCGGGCGATGTGCGGCTGATCGGCACGTCCGGCACGGTGACGACGCTCGCGGGCGTCGTGCTCGCGTTGCAGCGGTACCGGCGGCCGCTGGTCGACGGCGTCGCGCTGACGGCGGAGGCGGCGCTGCAGGCGGTGGCGGAGTTGCGGGAGCTCGGGCGGGAGGGGCTGGCGCGGCACCCCTGCGTCGGGCCGGACCGGGTTGATTTCGTGCTGCCCGGTTGCGCGGTCTTCGTGGCGCTGGCGCGGCTCTGGCCGGTCAGCCGCGTGACGGTCGCCGACCGGGGCCTCCGCGAGGGGATGCTGACCCGGCTGATCCAGGCCGACCGCGTCCGCGTCCCGCACCGCGCGCGCCCCTGATGGCCCGGTCACCGGGCGGACGGACGTCGCCCCCGGCGGGGCGAGCGGTGACGGTCAAGCTGCGGACCGCCAAGACCCGCAGCACCGCCTCCCAACGCTGGCTGACGCGGCAGCTCAACGACCCATATGTGCGGGCCGCACAGGAGCAAGGGCTGCGCTCACGCGCCGCGTTCAAGCTGATGGAGTTGGACGACCGCTTTCACCTCATCAAGCGGGGCGCCCGTGTGCTCGATCTCGGCGCGGCGCCCGGCGGCTGGTCGCAAGTGGCGCTCGCGCGCGGGGCGGCGCGGGTCGTGGGCGTCGATCTGCTGCCGGTCGCCGCTATGGCCGGGGCAAAGATGATCGAGGGCGATTTCACCGATCCGGCGATGCCGGCGCGTCTGGCCGAACTGCTCGGCGGGGCGCCCGACCTCGTGCTGTCCGACATGGCGCCCAACACGACCGGCCACGCGCAGACGGACCATATCCGCATCATGGCGCTCGCCGACATGGCGCTCGACACCGCGATCGAAATGCTGACGCCGGGCGGCGGCTTCGTCGCCAAGGTATTTCAGGGCGGGTCGGAGCGGGACATGATGCTGCGGCTTCGGAAGCATTTCGCTGTGGTCAAGCACGCCAAGCCGCCGGCGAGCCGCAAGGAAAGCAGCGAGCTTTACGTGATCGCAACCGGCTTTCGCGAGGCGCCGCCGTCCGCGCGCTAGATTGGCGCGCCGGTGGGTTGGTTGCGCCGCGGCACGGCCGGGCCACGCGAGCGACCCGCGCAGCACCAAGCCGGGCCGTGGGACGGCGCTCAATCACCGTCTCCGTATGCTAGTGTAGGTGGAACAGTGAGGCTCCGCTTCGGGGGAAGCGGCTCACGGCGGTTGCTTTCGAAAAGACCTTTTACGGAGGGTCCCGTGGGGCGGTTCTACGGACTGGCGGAAGGGCCCAGACGTGTGACGGACGGGCGAAACTTGGCGCGCTGGAACCTGGAACTACAGAGCGGTCATCCGCTGATCCGTTATGGCTTTTCAATCGTCTGCGTTGCAGTTGCGGTTGGGGCGGCGCTGGCACTGGAGTACTATGGCTTTCGCGCCGTGGAATTGCCGGCCTTCATCATGGCCATCGTCGTCATTACCTGGTACGCCGGGATTGGGCCTTCCGTGCTGGCGGTGGTGCTGTCTACGGCCTGTTTTGAGTACTTCTTCGCCGAGCCTCGTTACTCATTCGCAGTTTCCAGGGAAGATCTGCCGTACTTTTTGCTTTTCACGACCTGGGCGGCGGTCTCTGCCTGGTTCGTAGGTGTTCGACGCCGCATCGAGAGCGATCTTCGCCACTCGCGAGACCAGCTCGAGGCTGAGGCGGAACAGCGCGAGCGCCGAGAAGCCGAAATTTACCAACTCAATGAAGAGCTCGCCAAGCGGGCGAGGGAGCTCGCTAGCACTAACAAGGAACTGGAGGCGTTTGCCTATTCCGTCTCCCACGACCTTCGCGCGCCGCTTCGGCATATGAGCGGGTACTCGGAGCTGCTTCAGAAACAGGCGTCTTCCTTGCTCGACGAGAAGAGCCGTCGGTACGTGCAAACGATTGTTGAGTCATCAAAAAGAATGGGTAACCTGATTGACGATCTGCTGGCATTTTCCAGGATCGGGCGGGTCGAGACCAAAATGACGCTGGTGAGCCTGGACCAGCTCGTCAAAGAGGTCGTCGCGGAGAGCGGGCAGGACACGAGGGGGCGAGACATTGTCTGGAAGATCGATCCCCTTCCGGTCTGTTACGGTGACCGTTCCATGCTGAAGCTGGTGATCGCCAACCTTGTTTCCAATGCGGTCAAATTCACACGCATGCGAGCCCAGGCCGAAATCGAGATTGGCTGGGTGGATGGGGAACATGAAGTAGAGGTGTTCGTGCGGGATAACGGCGCCGGCTTCGAAATGCAGTATGTAAATAAACTATTCGGCGTGTTTCAACGGCTGCATCTCGCGGAACAGTTTGAAGGCACCGGAATAGGACTCGCGAGCGTTCGGCGGATCATCCACCATCATGGAGGGAACGTCCGAGCCGAAGGGTGTGTCGATCAAGGCGCGACGTTCTATTTCTCACTCCCTAAGGCACAAAAAGCAGCGGAGAGGAGCGCGAATACGCCATGAGCGAACTGCGGCGAATCTTGCTCGTCGAGGACGACCCCAGAGACGTGGAACTCACTCTGACGGCGCTGGCGGAATATAATCTGGCAAACGAGGTCGTGGTTACCCGCGACGGAGCAACAGCGCTGGATTACCTCTATTGTCGGGGTGAGTTCAGTACTCGCCCCAACGACAACCCCGCGGTCATGCTGCTCGACCTGAAACTGCCGAAGG
>CAYSTX010000056.1:0-16201 GCA_964434035.1 uncultured Acetobacteraceae bacterium | reverse complement strand
TGTATCTGACTGCGGAGGCGCTGGGTGTCGTCGTCCGTTACGACGCGGAAGTGACGGCGCTCGAAATCGAAGGCGGGTTTTTCGGCGCCGCCATCGTGCGCGAAGGCGGCGAAACTGGTCAGACGCGACGGATCACCGCGAAGAATCTCGTCGCCGCGTCCGGCGGGTTCGAGGCGAACATCGCGTGGCTGCGCGAAGGCTGGGGTGAGATCGCCGAGAACTTTCTGATCCGCGGCACGCCTTACAACCGCGGCACCGTGCTGCGCGCGCTGCTGGACGCGGGCGTCGAAGCGGTCGGCGACCCGACGCAGTGTCACGCGGTTGCGATCGACGCGCGCGCCCCGCGTTTCGACGGCGGCATCATCACGCGCCTCGACTGCATCGTGTTCGGGATCGTCGTGAACAACCGCGCCGAGCGGTTCTATGACGAGGGCGAGGATGTCTGGCCGAAGCGCTACGCGATCTGGGGAAGGCTCGTCGCGCGGCAGCCCGATCAGATTGCGTACATCATCTTCGACGCGCCCTCGCTCCGCCTGTTCATGCCGTCGCTCTATCCGCCGATAACGGCTGACACGATCGAGGGGCTCGCGGAAAAACTCGGCCTCGACAAGGCGGCGCTGGCGCGGACAGTCGCTGGTTTCAACGGTGCGGTGCGGCCCGGAAACTTCGATCCGGCGACGCTCGATAATTGCCACACGGAAGGGCTCGATCCGCCGAAATCGCATTGGGCGCGGCGGATCGAGACGCCGCCCTATTACGCGTATCCGGTGCGGCCAGGCATCACGTTCACCTATCTCGGCACGCGCGTTGACGGCGATGCGCGGATGCGGATGGCGTCGGGAAAACCGTCGGCCAACATGTTCGCGGCAGGCGAGATCATGGCCGGCAACGTGCTGGGGCAGGGCTATGCGGCCGGCATCGGCATGACGATCGGTAGCGTCTTCGGACGCATCGCGGGACGGGAGGTGGCGCTGAATGGACGCAACACACGCGGCTGAAGCGCCATCAGGCGCGATGCCGCACGCGACGGCGGCGCTGGCGGAGGCCGACCGGCTAATGACGGTTTGCAATTCGTGCCGTTATTGCGAGGGGCTGTGCGCCGTGTTTCCGGCGATGGAGCAGCGACGCGCGTTCGCCGATGCCGACCTCCGATACCTCGCCGACCTGTGCCATTCGTGTGGCGCCTGCTACTACGATTGTCAGTTCGCACCGCCGCACGAATTTGCGGTCAACGTGCCGGTGACGCTCGCGACGATCCGTGCCGACAATTACGCGGCACACGCCTGGCCGCCCGTGATGCGAGTCGCGTTTTCGCGCAACGCGGCGGTCGTTGGCGTGGCGCTGCTGCTCGGCGTCGTGCTGTTCGCTGCCGGCTTCCTGCTCGCCAACGGAGCGGACGCGGTTGTCGCGCGGTATGTCGGCGCCGGCGCGTTTTATGTGCTGATGCCGCACAATGCGATGGCCGCCGTCTTCGGCGCGGCGTTCGTCGCGGCGATCGTCGCACTCGGCATGAGCGTGCGCGCCGCGTGGCGCGAAGCGGGCGGCGGTGTGCCGGACCGTGCGGCCGTCGGCGACGGGCTGCGCGCGGCGGCGACGCTGCGCTATCTCGGCGGCGGCGGCGTCGGGTGCTTCGGTGCGGATGACCGGCCAACTGATCGGCGGCGGCTGTGGCATCACGTGACGGCGTACGGCTTCCTGCTGTGCTTTGCCGCGACGTCGGTAGCGACGCTGTATCACTACGTACTCGGGCGGGAAGCGCCGTATGCGTGGTGGGATTTGCCGGTCGTGCTCGGAACCGTCGGCGGCGTCGGGCTCTTGGTCGGGCCGGTCGGGCTGGTCTGGGCGCGGCTGACGCGTGATCCGATGCTGCGCGACGCGGCGCAGGACGGGTCGAATATCGCGTTCAATTTGTCGTTGTTCCTGACCGGCCTCACCGGCCTCGCGCTCCTGCTCGCACGCGCGACGCCGGCGATGGGCATGCTGCTCGCGCTGCATCTCGGTGTCGTGTTCGGCCTATTCCTGACGCTGCCGTACGGGAAATTCGCGCACGGACCATATCGCCTCGCCGCCCTGATCCGTAGCGCGATGGAGCGGCGGCAGGCGGGCGTTTAGAACGCGAGCCTGCCGCCCACGACCACCAGCGTTGAGGCCAGCAGCGGCCGCAGTACCGTCTCGGGGATACGCGCCGAGAGATAGCTGCCGAGGATGATCCCCGGGATGGATCCGCTCAGCAGCGAGCTGAACAGCGGCCAGTCAACCGATCCGAGCCACCAGTGCCCGACACCGGCGATCAGCGTCAGCGGAACCGCGTGCGCGATGTCCGACCCGACGATCACCGCCATCGGCTTGCGCGGATAGAGCAGCAGCAGCGCCGTAACGCCGAGCGCCCCCGCGCCGACCGACGAAATCGTGACCAGGGCCCCCAGTGCGACGCCCGTGCAGATGGTGAGGCGCGCCGACTGACGCGGGGATATTTCGGCCAGTTTAGGACCGGCAAAATCGAGGAAATGCCGGCGGAACATGAGCGACAGCGCCGTTAGCAGCAACATGATGCTCAGAACCAGGGAAATGATCCGCTCGCTCATCGGGCTCGAGACATCGAAGTTCGAAATCACGATGAGCATGACGATGGTCGCGGGCAGGCTGCCGGCGGCGAGCCGGCCGGTGATCCGCCAATCGACGGTGTGATTGAGCCCGTGCACTAACGTCCCGACGGTCTTGGTCGCCGACGCGTACAGGAGATCGGTGCCGACGGCCGTCGCCGGATGAATACCGAACAGCAGCACGAGGATCGGGGTCATAAGCGACCCGCCGCCCATTCCCGTCTGTCCGACCAGCAGGCCGACCAAAAATCCCGATACCATGAAGCGTGGGTCAATCATGGCGAACAGACCCATGCGTACCCTCCAGGTTGCAGAAATCTACTGTAACACACTTTGATCGGAACGATCACGGGTTGCGTGCACGACACTTCGCACGCCGGGTCGGTTCACATATGGTCCGCCTTGATGTCGGGCGGAAAGCGCAGTTTGGCCCGGCGACGCACGAGGAGTGGCGAGCAAGGAATGACCGCATGACGCGACAGGCCACCGCGATCATTCTCGCCGCCGGTCACGGCACGCGGATGCACTCGTCGATACCGAAAACCCTGCATCCCCTCGCCGGACGGCCGATGCTGCGCCATCTGCTGGCGGCCGTCGAGGCGGTGTTTGACCGCGCCGTCATTGTCGTCGGACCGGAGCCGTCAATGGACGCGGTCGCCCGTGCAGCCGCGCCACATGTGACCGTTGTGCAGCATGACCGGCGCGGCACCGCGCACGCGGCGCTGCAGGCGGTCGAGCATTTCGGTGCGCCGGACGACGAGATCGTCATCATGTATGCCGACAACCCATTGATCCGCGCGGAAACGCTCCGCCGTCTCCTCACCGAGCGGCGGGAGGCGGGGGCCGCGCTCGCGCTGATGGCGATGCGGCCGGACGACCCCGGCCGGTATGGCCGCGTGATTGCGTCGCCCGAGGGCGCGGTTGAGCGCATCGTCGAATGGGCCGACGCAACGGAGGCGGAGCGTGGGGTCGGGCTCTGTAACGCGGGTGTGATGGCGGCGTCTACGCGCGACATGACCGGCTGGTTGTACTCAATCCGCGCAGACAACGCGGCCGGCGAATTTTATCTGACGGACGCAGTCGCAATTGCCCGCGCGGGCGGCGATCGGGTGATTGCGGTCGAGGCGCCGGCCGAGGAACTGCTTGGCGTCAACTCGCGGGAAGAGCTGGCCGCCGCCGAGGCTGTCGTGCAGACGGCGCTGCGCCGCGCGGCGATGGCGGCGGGTGCGACGCTGATCGATCCATCGAGCGTTTTTTTCTCCGCCGACACGCGGCTCGGCCGCGACGTGACAGTCGGTCCGAACGTCGTGTTCGGTCCGGGCGTGATGGTCGCGGACGGCGTGGAGATCCGCGCGTTCAGTCATCTTGAGGGGTGTACGGTCGGGCCCGGCTCCATCGTCGGCCCGTTCGCGCGGCTTCGCCCCGGCACGGTGCTGGATGAGAGCGCGCATGTCGGCAATTTCGTCGAGCTGAAGGCAACACGGCTCGGCGCGGGTGCCAAGGCGAACCATTTGACGTATCTCGGCGATGCGAGTGTGGGCGCTGGTGCGAACATCGGCGCGGGCACGATCACGTGTAACTACGACGGCGTCGCGAAGCACCACACGACGATCGGCGCGAACGCGTTCATCGGTTCGGACACGGCGCTCGTCGCCCCGGTATCGGTCGGCGCCGGCGCGATCACGGCGGCGGGCAGCGTGATTACCGAGGACGTGCCCGACGATGCTCTCGCGATCGCGCGCGGTCGGCAGGAAACCAAGCCCGGTCGCGGCGCTGCGCTCCGCCGCAGCCTCGCGCAGCAGAGTCCCGAGAAACAGCCCGAGAAACGGAAGGACTGACACGTCATGTGCGGCATTGTGGGCGTGATTGGCGCGCGGCAGGCGGCGCCGACCTTGTTGGACGCGCTGAAGCGGCTCGAATACCGCGGCTATGACAGCGCCGGGATCGCGACGCTCGTGCATGGACGGATCGAGCGGCGGCGGGCGGAGGGCAAGCTCGGCAACCTCGCCGCGGCGCTCGAGACGTCGTCGCTGGACGGTCAGACGGGAATTGGCCATACGCGCTGGGCGACGCACGGCGCGCCGACGGTCGGCAATGCGCATCCGCACGGCACCGCGCGCGTCTCCGTCGTCCATAATGGTATCATCGAAAACCATGCCGAACTCCGCGCCGAACTGGAGGCGGAGGGACAGGTGTTCGAGACCGAGACCGATACGGAAACGGTCGCGCAGCTCGTCGATCTCAACCTCGCGCGCGGCATGGACCCGGTCGAGGCCGCCGGTGCCGCGTTCCGCCGTCTTGAGGGCGCCTATGCTCTCGCGATGATTTTCGCGGGCCATCCGGACCTGATCGTCGGCGCGCAGCACGGCGCGCCGCTCGCGGTCGGGTTCGGCGATGACGAGATGTTCGTCGGCTCCGACGCGCTGGCGTTAGCACCACTGACGCGCCGGATCGCCTATCTGCAAGACGGCGACTGGACGGTGCTCGACCGCTCGGGCGCGCGGTTCTTCAACATCGAAGGTGCGCCTGTTGAGCGCAAAATTCAGCTCACCCGACTGACCGGGGCCGCCATCGGCAAGGGCAACTATCGCCACTTCATGGAAAAGGAGCTGCACGAGCATCCTGCCGTCATCGGCGACAGCCTGCATCGCATGGTCGATCCCGCGACCCGGGCGGTGCAATTGCCCGACCTGCCGTTCGACCTCGCCACGATCGAGCGCATCACGATCTCGGCCTGCGGCTCGGCGTTCTATGCCGGGCTGGTCGGCCGCTGGTGGTTCGAGCAGCTCGCGCGCATTCCGACCGACGGCGATGTCGCCAGTGAGTTCCGCTATCGCGCGCCGCCGATGCCGCGCGGCGGCCTTGGCTTGCTCGTGAGCCAGTCGGGGGAGACGGCCGACACGCTCGCCGCCCTTCGCTACATGCGCGAGCATGGGCAGCATGTGTTGTCGGTGCTAAACGTGCCGGAGAGCAGCATGGCGCGGGAAAGCGACGTTGTGCTGGAGACGGTCGCGGGGCCCGAGATCGGCGTTGCCAGCACTAAGGCATTCACCGCGCAGCTCTCCGTGCTCGCCTGCGTCGCGATCGCGGCCGGGCGAGCGCGCGGCGCGCTGTCGGCTTCGGCGGAAGCGCGGCTGACGGCGGCATTGTTGGAGGTGCCGTCACGCGCGGCGGAGGTGCTCGGTCAGGACGCGCGGGTGCAGGAGATCGCGGCGATGATCGCGGGTGCGCGCGACGTGCTCTACCTCGGCCGCGGCGGCTGCTATCCCATCGCCCTCGAGGGCGCGCTAAAGCTCAAGGAAATTAGTTACATCCATGCTGAAGGCTACGCGGCCGGCGAGATGAAGCACGGCCCGATTGCGCTAATCGATCCCGCCGTGCCGGTGATCGCAATCACGCCATCCGGGCCGCTGTTCGAGAAGACCGCGTCGAACATCCAGGAAGCGGCCGCGCGCGGCGGGCGGGTGATCGTGTTCAGCGACACGGCCGGTGCCGCGCGGTTGGCGGGCATTGCCGCGGCGACGTTCGTGCTGCCGGCCATCGACCCGGTCGTTGCGCCGATTTTGTACGCGATCCCGGTGCAGTCGCTCGCTTACCACGTCGCGGTGATCAAGGGCACCGATGTCGATCAGCCGCGCAATTTGGCGAAGTCGGTCACGGTGGAGTGAGCGCCGACGTCAGAAACTCCACCCCGCGTCCACCACCCAAGTCTGGCTCGTGCACATCCGGCTGTCGTCGGCGGCGAGCCATAGCGCCATGTGGGCGATGTCGGCGGGATAGACTTTTTCCTTCAGGCACTGCTGCGCTATCAGCACCGCCTCGGCCTCGGGCGTCAGCCATTTGTCGATTTGGCGCTGTGTCATGACCCAGCCGGGAATGATGCAGTTGACGCGGATGCGGTCGGGGCCGAGGTCGCGGGCGAGGCCGCGTGTTAGCCCCTCGATGCCGGCCTTCGCGCTTGTGTAGGCGGGCATGCCGCCCTGGCCGATGCGCCAGCTCACCGAGCCGAAATTAATAATCGACCCACCGCCGGCCGCGCGCATTTGCGGCAACACGGCCTGTGTGGCGAAGAATTGGTGGCGCAGATTGACGTTCATCCGGTCGTCCCACAACGGAACCGTCACGTCCTCGATCCGGTGCCGCTCGTCGTTCGCGGCGTTGTTCAGCAGCACCGTCACGCCGCCGAGCCGGTCGCCCGCGACGGCAATCGCGTGCTGCAGCGCCGGGATGTCGCGGAGGTCGAGCGGCAGGAAGAGCGGCGCGGGCAGGCCCTCGGCGGCCAGGCTTTCGGCAAGCGCCTTGCCCGCCGCGTCTTCCCGGTCGACGAAGGCGACGCGCGCTTCTTGCCGGGCGAAATGCTCGACCAATGACGCGCCGATGCCGGTTGCGCCGCCGCTGATGAAGACGCCGCGGCCGCGGAGACTCGGGTAGCTCGCGAACGCGCTCACGCCACGCCCTGCCGTGCCCGGTATTCACGGCGCACGATCTCCATCAATTCCTCGACCGAGGTCAAACGCGCCTCGTTTTCATATGTTACGGTACCGTGTTGCATCAGCATGATCCGATCCGCGATTTCGAGCGCTTGCGCGTAGTTATGCATGATCATGATGATCGACAGGTTCCCCGTGGCCTTGAGCCGCAGGATCAGGTCGATGATGAGCCCGGCCTCCCGCGCACCCATCGCGGCCAGCGGCTCGTCCAGCAGCAGGACGCGCGCGTTGGAGTTGACGGCGCGGGCAACGGCGATCGCCTGCCGCTGCCCGCCCGACAGACGCGCGACCGGCATAGAGACGGATGGGATGTTGACGCCGACCCGCGCCAGGCACTCCTCCGCCGCAAGCTTCATCGCGCGGTTGTTGAGGAGGCGAAACGGGAAGCCGGTCAGGATTTCGCGGTTCAGAAACAGGTTGTGATAGACGCTGAGCGAGTCTGCGAGTGCAAGGTCCTGATAGACGCACTCGATCCCGAGGCTGCGGGCGTGGTCGACCGAGCGCAGCGTGACCTCTTCGCCCGCGACGAACAGGCGGCCCTCGGTCGGCGACTGATAGCCGGTCAGAATCTTCATCAGGGTTGATTTGCCGGCGCCGTTGTCGCCGAGGATGCCGAGGATTTCGCCCGGCCTCAGATGCATGGACACGCCGCGGAGCGCGATGACGGGGCCGAACCGTTTGACGATCCCGTCCGCCTTGAGCGCGTCGGCGCCGCCGAGCGTGGATGGCATGTCGGGGCTCATCGCTGCGCGCCGCGCAGTCGGCCAACATGGATGTTAAACACCATCGCCGCCAGGATCGCGGCGCCGAGAATGATGTTGAAGGTGAACGCGTTGATCCCGATCAGCGTGAAGCCATCATTGAGGACGCCGAGCACGAACGCGCCGATTAGTCCGCCGATAATGGTGCCGGAGCCGCCGGCGAGCGGTGTGCCGCCGATGACGCCGGCCGCGACCGCGAGGAACATGATGCTGTTGCCGCCCGCCTGCGGGTCGATTGAGGAGATGCGAAACCCTTCGAGAATGCCCGTGAAGCCGGCGAGCACCGCCGCGATCATGAAGTTGCCGACCTTGAGCCGGTTGACGCGGATGCCGGCCTCAGACGCGCCGATCGGGTTCGCGCCCGCGGCGATCGTGTGCAGGCCCCAGCGCGTGCGGCGCAGCACCGTGTGCATGATCGCCACGATGACGACCGCCCACAGGATTTCGCTGTAGCCCCAATTGCCGAGGACGGCCGAGAACACGCGGTGCTCCGGCGCCTCGACCGGCGTGCCGCGCGAGAGCGTGAGCGTCAGGCCGTTAAGCAGGAAGTTGGTGCCAAGCGTCGTGATGAACGATGGGATCATCAGCCCGACGGTGATGAGACCGTTGCAGAGGCCGACAAGCGCGCTCGCCGCAAGTGCCACAACAACGGCGAGCGGCAGCGGCACCCCGGCCGCGTAGGCGAAATTCATCACGAACGGCGCGAGCGCGAAGACCATGCCGGCCGATAGATCGATCTCGCCGCCGATCATCAGCATGATCTCGCCGCACGCGATGATGGCGGTCGGGGCGACGAACTGCGACAGGTTCTGCAGGCTCGCATCCGTCAGCAGGAAGTCGCGGTTTGCGGCCTCGAAATAGAGCACGAGGATGGCCGCGACGACCAGGATACTCAGCTCCCGCCATCGCAGAATTTCGCGCATGGTCAGGTCGCGATCGGGCCGGAGCGGGGGACGATCTTCGGCGTGTCCGCCTTGCCCTCATAGCGCGTCGCGGTCGAGATGTAGGGGCCGACGTTTTCTTTCGTTACGAACTTCAGCCCGGTACTGCAGTCTGCCGGCCCGACCAGCCCGCCGGACGCGAGGAAGATGAACATCTGAACCGTGGTATAGAAGCCCTGCAGATACGGCTGCTGATCGATCGTGAAATCCATCGACCCGGCCTGGATCAGCTGCAGCGTGCGCGGCAACAGATCATAGCCGCCGGCCTTCACGCCTTTCGCCGCCAAGCCGTGCTTCTGCATCACCTCCGCGACGCCCTGCGTCGTGCCGGCATCGACGGCGAACATGCCTTTGACATTTTGGTGCCCGAGATAGAACGCCTCGACCTTCGACAGCTCCTCATTCACCGTGGCGCCGGTCGCGATCACCTGCACGTCGTAGGCTTTGCCTGACTTCTTGATCGCATCCTGCGCGCCATCGATGCGTGGCTGAATGTTGAGCGCGCCCGGCGTCGCGATGAAGAGCGCGATTTGACCGCCATCAACCATCGAGACGATCCGCTCGCCCATCAGATAGCCCGAGCGATACAGATCCTGCCCGATATAGGCGAGCCGCTTGTTCGCGCTCCCGGCCGGCGCATCGGCATTGTATGCAAACACGGGGATGCCGGCTTCCAGCGCGCGCGCCGTGCTGGCATCGAAGGCTTTCGGGTCGATGATCGGCACCCCGATCGCGCTCGCCTTGGCCGCGATCGCCGCGTTCATCGCGTTGACCATCTGGGCGACATCGGAGTTGGCCGAGCCGGTCCACTGATGTTCGCAGCCAAGCAGCGCGCACGCATCCGCTATGCCGTATTGCGTCGGCACAAAGAACGGGTTCGTCGTCACATGATTGACGAAGACGAACCGCCAGCGTGGGTGTTCAGGGAAGGGCGCGGCGTCGGCCGCCGCCGCCGGCCCAGGGCCGCCGATCAGCGCGAGGGCCGACCCAAGCAGCCCAGCGCCCAGGATGCCGCGTCGTGCTGGCGCGCCCTCGGCCGGAATGGCGACATGTTTCGCGTC
The DNA here is from genome assembly GCA_964434035.1 of uncultured Acetobacteraceae bacterium. Lineage (GTDB taxonomy): Bacteria > Pseudomonadota > Alphaproteobacteria > Acetobacterales > Acetobacteraceae > CAYSTX01. The sequence continues at coordinate 6,345 of CAYSTX010000056.1, read as the reverse complement.
CGCGTGATCCATGTAGTTGTTTCCTCCGGGGCGAGCGACTAGTTGTCTATTTTGTACCAGCCTCCCCGGCGGGATATTGACTTGTCAAGCGCGCTGGCGGAGCGGAGGATCATTACGGTGACTGAGTCTCGTCGCGCGTACGACTTCGACCTGTTCGTCATCGGTGGCGGTTCGGCCGGCGTGCGCTGCGCCCGCATCTCCGCTGGACACGGCGCGCGCGTCGCCATCGCGGAGGAGCGGCACTGGGGCGGCACCTGCGTCAACATCGGCTGCGTGCCGAAGAAGTTGCTGGTGCAAGCGGGTGAGTATGGCGCGTGGGCTGACGATGCGCGCGGCTTCGGGTGGTCGAGCACCCGCGGCGAGCATGACTGGTCGAAGCTGATCGCCGCCAAGGACACCGAGATCAACCGCCTGCAAGGTATCTACCGCCGGCTGCTCGACAGCGCGGGCGCGACGATTTTCGATGCGCGGGCGCGTTTCGTGGACGCGCACACGATCGAGGTTGGCGGCCAACAGGTTACGGCTGAACACATCGTGATCGCGACCGGCGGGATGCCGGTGCGCCCGGCCATTCCCGGCGCGTCACTCGGCATCGTTTCCGACGATGCGTTCTACCTGCCGTCGATGCCGCGCCGCGTGCTCCTGGTCGGCAGCGGCTACATCTCGGTCGAGTTCGCGGGCATCTTCGCCGCCCTCGGGGCCGAGGTCGATCTGGTCTACCGGCAGCCGTTGCCACTCCGTGGCTTCGATGAGGATCTGCGCGAATGCCTTGCCGAGGCGCTAAAAACGGCCGGCATCCGGCTGCATCCGGGCTGCACGCCGCACAGCGTGGCCGCCCGGCCGGACGGCGCGCGCGAGGTGACGCTCAGCAACGGCCACGTGATCGAGACGGACCTCGTCTTCTTTGCGGTGGGCCGCAAGCCGAATACTGAGATGCTCTGCCTCGACCGCGCCGGCGTCGCGACCAACCCGGTCGGCGCGGTCACCGTCGATGGGTCGCTCCGCACCAGCCAGCCGCACATCTATGCCATGGGCGACGTGACCGACCGGCTGAACCTGACCCCCGTGGCGACGGCCGAGGGGCACGCGCTCGCGGACGGGCTGTTCGGCCGGCATCCGCGGACCATCAGCCTGCGAAACGTCGCAACCGCCGTCTTTTCAACGCCGCCCATTGCGACCGTCGGTCTGACGGAGGGCGAGGCGGCGCTGCGCGGGCCGGTGGATATCTACGTCAGCCGCTTTACACCCATGCGCCACACCATGAGCGGCCGGGCACGGCGGAGCATGATGAAGCTGGTTGTCGACGCGCAGTCCGACGTGGTGCTCGGCGCCCACATGATCGGCGAGGATGCGCCCGAGATCATGCAGGGCCTTTCCATCGCGATCGGCATGGGCGCGACCAAGGCCGATTTCGACCGGACGATCGGCATCCACCCGACCGCGGCGGAGGAGTTCGTGACCCTCCGCACCCGCGCCCGCCGGGTCGGCGAGGCCAAGGCCGCCGAGTGACGGCCCTGGCCGGCCGGGCGGCGCGCCTCAGGTGGCTGATTGTATCGGTTTTCGGTTAATTCGCTCGAACGCAATCGTGCGAACAGGCAAACCGAGCCGCGCTCGGGCGATGGCACCATGCGCAAATTCGAACCGAGACAGGACCGGGCCGGGCCTCGCCATGACGCGCCCTGTCGATCATGTTATCTACGCCGACCTGCCACCCCCAGCCTTTCCCACGAGATCCGCATGACCCCCACCGCCTGGACCCCCAGCAGCTGGCGCGACCGCCCCATTAAACAGGCGCCGGCCTATCCGGACCTGGCCGCGCTAACCGAAGCCGAGGCGAGGATTGCGGGCTATCCGCCGCTGGTGTTCGCCGGCGAGGCGCGGCGGCTCCGCGAGCAGTTGGCGCAGGCGGCGGAGGGGCGGGCGTTTGTCCTGCAGGGCGGCGACTGTGCCGAAAGCTTCGCGGATTTCAACGCGAACATCATCCGCGACACGTTCCGCGTGCTGCTGCAGATGGCGGTCGTGCTGACGTTCGGTGCGACCGTGCCGGTGGTGAAAATCGGCCGCATGGCCGGCCAGTACGCCAAACCCCGCAGCTCCGACACTGAGACGGTCGGCGGCGTGACGCTGCCGAGCTATCGCGGCGACACGATTAACGGCTCGGAATTCACGGCGGAGGCGCGGGTGCCCGATCCGGCGCGGATGGATCGGGGCTATTTCCGCTCGGCCGGCACGCTCAACCTGCTGCGCGCGTTCGCCTCGGGCGGGTATGCCGACCTGCATGAGGTGCATCGCTGGAACCTCGGCTTTGTCGAGCGCAGCCCGCTGTCCAGCCGTTACCGCGACATCGCCGCGCGGATCGACGAGACGCTCGCCTTCATGGCCGCCTGCGGCATGACCAGCGCGAGCACCCGCGAGATGCGGGAGACGGATTTCTACGTCAGCCATGAGGCGCTGCTGCTGCCGTACGAACAGGCGTTGACGCGCACCGACAGCACGACCGGCGATCCCTATGCGTGCTCGGCGCATTTCCTCTGGATCGGTGACCGGACACGCCAGCCGGAGGGCGCGCACGTCGAGTTCCTGCGTGGCGTGCGCAATCCGATCGGCCTCAAGGTCGGCCCAACGACGGACACGTCCGACCTGATCCGGCTCATCGAGACGCTCAACCCCGCCGATGAGCCGGGGCGTCTGACGCTGATTGCCAGGATGGGCGCCGAGCAGGTGACCGAGAAACTGCCGCCGCTCGTGCGCGCCGTGAAGCGTTCGGGCCGCCGCGTTCTCTGGATCTGCGATCCGATGCACGGCAACACGTTGACGACGGCCAACAAGGTCAAGACGCGCAGCTTCGACGCGATCCTGACCGAGGTGCGTCGGTTCTTCGATGTGCACGCGGCGGAGGGGACGTGGGCCGGCGGCGTGCACGTGGAGATGACCGGGCAGCCGGTGACGGAGTGCATTGGCGGCGCGCATCGGTTGACCGAGGCCGATCTCGCCGACCGCTACGAGACGTTCTGCGATCCGCGCCTCAATGCCGAACAGAGCCTCGAGCTGGCATTTCTTATCGCCGAGGGGCTGAAGCGGCGGCGCCTGGCCAACGGCCATGCGGCGGCGGCCGAGTAGCCCAAACGTGGACCGGGCCGCCGACGCGCCGACGCCAGATCCGCTCGCGGCCGACATCGCCGCACGCACCGACGTCTATTTCAACCGAACGCGCGCGATCGCCGCGCGATACGGGGACCGCACCGTAACCTACGCAGTCTTCCTGCGCCGTCCAGTCATTGCGGCGCCGCGTCTCGCGGCGGAGTGGCTGAGCGAGGTCGCGGCCAACCGGGGCGTTAAGTTCGATATCGACGTGACCCATGCCGAGGGCACGTGGGTCGGCGCCGGTGAGCCATTGTTGTATGTTACCGGCAGTTTCGCGGCGCTTTCCGACCTGGAAACGATTTTGTTGCAGAAGATCGGCCCCGCCTGTGTCGCCGCGCACAATGCGTATCAGATGTGCATGGCGCTGCCCGACGTCGACTTCCTGGCGATGGAGGCGCGGCACTGCGCCGGGGCCGAAATGCAGGAGATGATGGCCTATGCCGCGTCGGTCGGCGGCGCCTCCGCGCGGCGCGAGGGCGCGCGCGGCTTCGTCGGCAACGCCAATGACGGCACCGCGCATTGGTTCGGGCAGACGCGCGGTCTTGGCACGATGCCGCACGCACTGATCGGCTACGCGGGCAGCACGGTGCGGGCGGCGGAGATGTTTCACGAGACGTTTCCCGACACGCCGCTGACGGTGCTTGTCGACTATTTTGGACGCGAAATTACGGACGGGCTCGCCGTTTGCCGGCGTTTTGCGGACCTTGCGGCCAAGGGCGAGCTGTCGCTCCGGCTTGATACGCATGGCGGCCGCTTTGTCGAAGGGCTCGATCCGGCCGAGAGCTATGCCGTGCTCGAACGCAACGCCCCGGGCGCAATCCGCCGATACCGGAGCGATTTGGAACTGCGCTACCTCGTCGGCACCGGCGTTTCCGCGGCGGCGATCTGGCGGTTTCGCGAGGCGCTGGATGAGGCGGGTTTCCCGCGTGTTCGGATCGTTGTCTCGTCCGGTTTCGGCGTCGACAAATGCCGCGTCATGGCGGACGCTCGTGCGCCGATCGACGTTGTCGGCACCGGCAGCTTCTTACCCGACGCATGGAGCGAGACATACGCCACGGCCGACATCGTCGAATACGACGGCGTGCCGATGGTAAAAGTGGGTCGCGAGTTTCTGCTCCGCCGCAACGGCGCGCGACGAAAGGACCAGGGCGCCGCCGCCGGCTGATCCCAAGCCACATACGAGCATCTGCCGGCCGTTCGACCACCGATTCATGTTGGCTCGGAGCGATCCGGTATCGTATCGTTCGCCGACTTCGGGGCGGGGCGCATTCGATGGCTACATTTGTTTGGACGAACGGCACGGGTTCCTGGTTCGTGCCGGGTAACTGGAAAGATCAGGCGGGCAATCCGACGCTGACTATCCCCGGCAGCGGGGACACCGTGCTCGTCTACAGCAATACGGGCACGATCACGGCTGGCACGGATGCGGCAAATGCCGCGATGGCCGCCACAGTTGTATTTCAAGACACCGCGGCGAGCTACGCGCTGGCGGGGTTCCTCGATGTAACGAACCTCGAGGCGTTCACGCCGCTCTGGATTGTCGGCACGATCAACGCGACCGGAATCGTCTACGGCACGAAGCCGATCACGATCGATGGAACGCTGTCGGGCTCGGCGACTGTCGAAATCGACGGCCTGAATGCGCAACTGACCGCCCGGAACGGCGCGCAGGTGACGGCATCGAGGCTCGATGTCGGCATCACGACAAGCGGCAGCGTCACGGTCGCGGGCGCCGGCACGTCCTGGACGACCACGACGGCGACCGGGGTCGGCCTGCTGCCGACGTCCGGCACCGGCGCCGGTGTCGGCACGCTACTCATCACCGCCAATGCGACCTACACGGATGGCGGTCAGGCGGTCGTCGGCGGCAGCGCCGGGACCAACGGCACGGTCACGGTGTCGGGCGGCGCGACATGGACAGTCGGCGGAATTCTCGGCATCGGCGCGCAGGGGACCGGCACCGTGATTGCCGATGGCGGCACGATCACGGCCCAAAGCCAGTTGCAGGAAGGAAGCGGCAGCGGCGGCACTTCGAGCCTGGCGATTCAGAACGGCGGCAGTGTCTCGGCCGTCGGCGTCTACATCGGTCTCGGCACAGGGTCGCAGGCAACGCTGTCGCTCGCCGGTTCAACGGATCAGCTCAGTAGCTCCGCCGGCTTCGTCGTCGGCGATTTCGGAACCGGAACGGTGACCGATGCCGGCGGCATAATCACCGTCACCGGCGTTACGCAGCTCGGCACCGACGCGGGCGGCAAAGGGTCGATCGCGATCAGCGGCGGCGGGTCGATGACGGCCAGTGACGTCGATCTCGCCACGAAGGCGAACAGCACCGGCACGATCACCGTCGACGGCACGGGTTCGACGTTCACCAGCACCAGCAACGTGTTCGTCGGCGCATCCGGCATCGGCACGCTTACCGTGTCGCACGCCGGCTCCGTCACCGCCGGAAACCTCTATGTCGGCGTAGATTCGACCGGCACCGGATCGCTGACGGTCGAAAGTGGTGGCACCGCGACGGCATCGAGCATGGTGCAGGTCGGCGCTGCCGGCACCGTCACGCTGAATAGCGGCACGCTCGGTCTGACATCGGCGCAAATCTCGGCGGGGGGCAAGATCACCGGCGCGGGCACGATTAATGGCGCCGTCGTCAACAACGGCACGCTGGACGCCGAGGGCGGAACACTCGTCGTCACGGGCGCCCTCACCGGCGGCGGCGGCACCGGGAGCGTGGACATCGTCGGGTCCGGTGCGACGCTCGAATTGCAATCGGCCGTGAGCACGGCGCAGACGATCCAATTCTCCGACGCGACGGGCAGGGTCGTCGAGCTCGCGCCGGGCGGGGTAAACGCTACGTTCAGCAATTTCGTCGCCGGCGACGAGATCGACCTCGAGAACATCACCGTTACGTCTACGCAACTCGCGAACAACGTGCTGAACCTGATCGGCACGAGCGGGTCGGTGATCGCGTCGCTGACTTTCGCGCCGGGCACCGGCCCTGTCGTCGCGACCACCGGCACCGGCACAGCAGCTTCCCCGATCCGAGTCACAGCTGCGATCCCGTGCTTCGCCGAGGGCACGCGGATCGAAACGGCGTCCGGGCCGGTTGCGGTCGAGTGCATCCGCGTCGGCGATCATGTCAGCACGCGCTCCGGCGGCACACGGCCGGTGGTCTGGATCGGCCATCGCGAGGTCGAGCTGACA
>CAYSTX010000055.1:14273-16436 GCA_964434035.1 uncultured Acetobacteraceae bacterium | reverse complement strand
CTGCGCGCGGCGATGGACGTGCGCGGCTGATGCGCGCCGGGACAAAGCTGCCGGCCGCGCTGCCAGATCGCGGCGGCCTCGCGCAGCCGATGCTGATCGTGCGCGACCTGAAGAAGCATTTCGTGGTGCCCGGCGGCGCCCGCGTGCACGCGGTCGATGGCGTGTCGTTCGAGGTCGCAAAGGGTGAGACGCTCGGTGTCGTCGGTGAGAGCGGCTGCGGCAAGTCGACGCTTGCACGGCTGCTGATGCACCTGGTGGAACGCGACTCGGGCGAGCTGGTGTTCGACGGTGATCCGGTAGAGGGTCCGCACGGCATCGGCCTGCCGGCGTTGCGACGGCAGATGCAGATGGTGTTTCAGGACAGCTCCTCCTCGCTCAACCCGCGCCTGCCGATACAGGACAGTGTCGCCTTCGGGCCGCTCGTGCAGGGAAATGCGCGGCGACAGGCGGCGGAGATTGCGCGGCAGGCGCTGCGTCATGTCAACCTCGACCCGGACCTCGTCGGCGGGCGCTATCCGCACGAATTGTCGGGCGGTCAAAAACAGCGGGTCAACATCGCGCGCGCGCTCGCGATTGGCCCACGCATGGTGATCCTGGACGAAAGCGTCTCCGCGCTCGACAAATCGGTGCAGGCACAGGTCCTAAACCTGCTCGCGCGGTTGCGGCGGGAACTAGGGCTCACGTATCTTTTCATCAGTCACGACCTCGGCGTCGTGCATTACATCAGCCATCGCGTGCTGGTGATGTATCTCGGGCAGGTGATGGAGATCGGCCCGTCGTCGAGCCTGTTTGCCGCGCCGCTGCATCCCTACACGCGCGCGCTGCTGGCGTCGCGGCCGTTGATGGATCCGTCGCGGCGGATTGAGCGTTCGCCGGTGTCGGGCGACCCGCCGAACCCGGTCGATTTGCCGCCCGGCTGCCGCTTCGCGCCGCGCTGCGCCTATGCCGAGGGCGTCTGCATGTCGCGCAACCCCGCGCTCAGCGCGCCGCCGGGCGAGGCGGGCGAAGGGCGCCGCGTTGCCTGCCTGATCCACGAGCCAGGATCGGGACACAGCCTCGCCGGGCGTGGTCTGCCGGCGGATGACACCATGGTGGCGGCATGAACGACGCGATGCGCGGCGATGCGCCAGTGGCGCGGCTCGATGATCTGACGGTCCGCTTCGTCGGGCAAGGGGCGCCGGTGTGCGCGGTCAACGGCGTCAGCCTGTCGCTCGACGCGGGCGAGGTGTTGTGCATCATCGGCGAGTCCGGCAGCGGCAAGAGCGTGACCCTCCGCGCGCTGATGCGTCTGCTGCCGGAACAGCGGACGCGGATGACCGGCGCGGTCGAGGTGGACGGGCGCGACGTGCTCGCGATGCCGCCGCGCGAGTTGCGGGATATGCGCGGCGGTGTCGTGTCGATGATCTTTCAGGAGCCGATGACCGCGCTTGATCCTGTCTACACGATCGGCGCGCAGATCACAGAGGTGATCCGCCGGCATCTCGGCGGCACGAAGCGGGCGGCGCGGGCACGGGCGCTCGAGTTGCTCGAATTGGTCGGCGTGCCGTCGGCGGCGCGGCGGCTTGATGCGTATCCGCACGAATTATCGGGTGGTCTTCGTCAGCGCGCGATGATCGCGATCGCGCTGTCGTGCCGTCCGAAACTACTGCTCGCCGACGAGCCGACGACGGCGCTTGACGCGACGGTGCAGATCCAAGTGCTGGTGCTGCTGCGTCGTCTGCGCGCAGAGCTTGGCATGGCGATTATCTTCGTGACCCACGACCTCGGCGTTGCGTCGGAAATCGCCGACCGGGTCGCGGTGATGTATGCGGGCCGCATTGTCGAGGAAGGGTCGGTTTCAGACGTACTGACCCGGCCGCTGCACCCGTATACGATGGGCCTGCTCGCCTCGAGCGTCGAGAACGTGGCGGCTGGGGCGGAGATCGCGGCGATCCCCGGCGCGCCGCCCGATCTGCGCAACCTGCCGCCGGGGTGCGCCTTCGCCGCGCGCTGCCCTTATGCGGTTGAGGCGTGCACGCTCGCGCCGCCGCCGGCGTTGACACCGGCGCCCGGACATCGCGTGCTGTGCCTCCGCGCCGACGAGCTGGCTGCTGGCGCGGTGCCCATTCACGTTTCGCCAGCGATGGCCGAAGGACCGATCGCATGAGTAAGGGCTTGCCGAAA
>CAYSTX010000055.1:6039-14173 GCA_964434035.1 uncultured Acetobacteraceae bacterium | reverse complement strand
GCCATGCGCGTCGCGGCCAGCCCGGCGGCGCGCGGTCTCGGCGTGCTGGTGATGCTGAACGACGAGATCCATGCCGCGCGCGAGGTGACGAAGACCTCGACGTTCCGCCTGCAGACCTTTCGCACGCCGGATTTCGGCGTGCTCGGCCATGCGGACGGCGACGCGGTCGCGTTCTATCGCGCGCCGCTCCGCACGAGCGCCCCGCGCACCGAGTTCGAGATACGCGGCCTCGATGCGCTGCCGCGCGTCGACATCGTGTACGCCTATACCGGCAGCGACGGGACGGCCGTGCGCGCTTTTGTCGAAGCGGGTGCGCAGGGGATCGTTTCGGCCGGCTTCGCGCCCGGAATGCCGGGCGTTGTGGACGAGGAGGCGCTACGGGAGGCGGTCGCGAAGGGCGTGATCGTCGTGCAATCGACACGCGCCGGCTCGGGCCGCACGTTTGCGGGCAAGCGTGCGCGCGAGGCCGGGTTTTTGATCGCCGATAATCTCAACCCGCAGAAGGCACGGCTGCTGCTCGCGCTGGCGCTCACTGTCACGCGCGATCCGGCCGAAATCCGCCGCATTTTCGCAACCTATTGAACCGGAAATCACCGATGTCGAGCGTCACCCCGTACACGCCCACACCGGCCGAGAGCGAGGAGGATTTTCGCTCCGCCGTCCGCCGCGCCGGCATCACCATCGCGCCGGATCGGTATCCGGTCATGCTGGCCGCGTATCGGGATTTTCAGGAGCTGATGCGCTGCCTCGACGAGCCGTTCGCGTACACGGATGAGCCAGCGGTGGTGCTGCATCTGCTGCCGGGAGACGCGTCATGAGTGGTGCTGCGCGTTTGCCGACGCTCGCGGAGGCGAGCCGGTTAATCGGCTCGGGCGCGGTCTCCCCGGTCGAATTGACGGAGGGGGCGATTGCCCGTGCCGAGGCGCTGCAACCGACGCTGCACGCCTTCATCACGATGACGCCGGACCGCGCCCGCGCGTCGGCCCGCGCGGCGGCGGAGGAGATCGCGGCGGGCCGGCGGCGCGGTCCGCTGCACGGCATTCCGTATGGGCTGAAGGACATCTACGACGCGGCGGATTTGCCAACGACGGCGCATTCGCGCGTGCTCCAAAACAACGTCGCCACGGAAGACGCGGAGACGACCGCGCGGCTCGAAGCGGCCGGGATGGTGCTGATCGGCAAGCTCGCGACGCATGAGTTCGCGATTGGCGGTCCGGCGTGGGACACGGCGTGGCCGCCCGCGCTGAACCCGTGGAATACGGACCATTTTCCGGGCGGCTCCAGTTCCGGCTCGGGCGCCGCGGTTGCCGCCGGCATCCTGCCGTTGGCGCTCGGCAGCGACACGGGCGGGTCAATCCGCTTGCCGGCCGCTTATTGCGGCGTCGCCGGGCTGAAGCCGACCTATGGGCGGGTCAGCCGCCGTGGCGTTGTGCCGCTCAGTTTCAGCCTCGATCATTGCGGCCCGCTCGCGCTGACGGTCGAGGATTGCGCGCTCGCGTTGCAGGCGCTGGCGGGGCATGACGCGGCGGACCCCGGTTCGGCCGATGTTCCGGTGCCGGACTATACGGCGGCGCTGACGCCCGATCTGCGCGGGCTTCGCGTAGGCTATGCGCGCGCGTTCAACGATGACGCCGAGGTCGACGCCGAGCAATCCGCGTCCCTCGACGCCGCCGCGCGCGCTCTCGCCGAGCTTGGCGCGTCGGTCGAGGAGGTGACGCTGCCGGAGGTGTCGCTGTTCAACGCCTGCACGCGCGCGATCTCGCATGGCGAAAGCTTCGCGATCCACCGGCGTAATTTGCAGGAGCGGCCGGAGCTTTATGCCCGCGTGACGCGTGAGCGGCTCATGATGGGCGCGTTCGTGTCGTCGGCGCAGTATGTGCAGGCGCAACGACTGCGCCGTCAGCTCATCCTGGCGGTCGATGTGTTGTTTCAGCGCGTCGACGTGCTGCTGACGGCCGCGATCCCGAGTGCGGCGCCGCGGATGGAGGCGATGGAGACGGGCCCTTGGCGCCGGCAACAGCCGATTACCGGCGTGTTCAACGTCACCGGCCACCCGGCGCTGTGTCAGCCATGCGGCTTCGGCGCGTCCGGCCTGCCGCTGTCGATGCAGCTCATCGGGCGCGCGTTCGACGAGGCGACGGTGTTCCGCGCCGGGCACGCGTATGAGCGGGCGGCAGGCTGGTACCTGCGCCGGCCGCCCACCGGCTGAGCCGCGCTTTACCCTTGCGTGATTCGTTCCTCGACGACCACCGTGGCGGCGAGGGCGGCTTCGTCGTGCAGCCAGCGGCTTACCAGTCCGGCCACGGCGGCGCCAGCCAGCGGGGCCACCCAGAAGAGCCATACCTGCGCCAAATAGTCACCCCCGGCGAATAGCGCCGGCCCGAGGCTGCGCGCAGGATTGACCGACGTGTTGGTGACCGGGATCGACACGAGGTGGATGAGCGTCAGGCCAAGCCCGATCGGGATTCCCGCGAAGCCCTGCGCCGCGCCCTTCGAGGTCGTTCCGAGGATGATATAGAGGAAGAAGAAAGTCATTATGATTTCACAGGCAAGGCAGGCGGCGAGGCTGTACTGGCCGGGGCTGAGTGCGCCGTAGCCGTTGGACGCAAATCCGCCAGGCGCGAAGCCGGACTTCCCGGAAGCAATCAACCAGAGCGCCGCCGCGCCGATCACCGCGCCGATGACCTGTGCCACGATGTATGGAACAACGTCGCTCATCTTGAAGCGGCCGGCGACCCAGAGACCGACGGTGACGGCGGGGTTGAAGTGGCCGCCCGAAATGTGCCCGACGGCGTACGCCATCGTCAGCACCGTCAGCCCGAAGGCAAGCGCGACGCCGCCGAAGCCGATTCCGAGGCCGGGGTAGGCGGCCGCCAGAACCGCGCTGCCGCAGCCGCCGAAGGTGAGCCAGAACGTGCCGAAGAACTCGGCGCCGAGACGACGGGGCATGTCCATGGGAGCGTTTCCTTGCTGGTACTGTGTTCAGGCATTTCGCCTGGTTCGATACGGCAGGAGACGGCGCACAACTGACACTTGTCCGGGCAGCATGTTTCCCGAGCCTCGTATGGTCAAGCTTTCGAAACGATTGCCGGAAGTGCTCACGTCTTGTCCCCGACGGCCGGGGCAACCTATGGTGAGCCGTCGACGGTCCCACGCGAGTGGGTGAAAAGGGAACGCCGTACGTCCCGGCTGGACCCAATGGTCCGGGGGCAAGTCGGCGGCTGCCCCCGCAACTGTGAGCGGCGAGACGTCGGCCCGATCACCTCGTCTGATCACGACGAGGTGAGCCACTGAGCCCCAATGGGACTTGGGAAGGTCGGGCCGGCGGCGATGACCCGTGAGCCAGGAGACCTGCCGTCGTCGCACCAACTATGCCGCCGGGCGGGGTGCACCGGAGGCCGGAGATCGCCATGTCTGCCATCCCGGGCGGCGCCGTCGCCCCGTGCGCGCCGCGGCGCGCGTGTTCGCCACCCCTCGGCCAGGGGAGCTTTGCATGACCATCGCCACCAATCTCGGCTTTCCCCGCATCGGCCGGCGGCGCGAATTAAAGTTTGCGCTGGAGCAGTTTTGGTCCGGCAAGCGGGACGAGGCGGACCTGCTGCACGCCGCCGCGGCGCTCCGCGGTTCGCATTGGAGGGTCCAGGCCGCGTCGGGGATCGGCCATGTGCCGTCCGGCGATTTCGCGCTGTATGACCATGTGCTCGACACGGCCTGCATGCTCGGGGCAATCCCGCCGGGCTATGGCTGGTCCGACGGTCCGGTTTCGCTCGCAACCAGCTTCGCGCTCGCCCGCGGATCACGCGGCACCGCGCAGGAAGCGGCGGCCGGGATCCCGCCCGGTCGGCCGGCGCTCGAGATGACGAAATGGTTCGATAGTAACTATCACTATCTCGTCCCGCTGCTGTCCTCGGCGCAGCGCTTCACGCTGACGGCGAATAAGCCGCTCCTGCAGTTTCAGGAGGCGCTGGCGCAAGCGATCCGCACACGCCCGGTGATTCTCGGGCCGGTCAGCTTCCTGATGCTCGCCAAATCGACCGACGGCTCCGACCCGCTCGACCTGCTCGACCGTGTCGTGCCGGTCTATGCGACGATCCTGCGCGAGCTGGCCGAAGCGGGAGCCGCGTGGGTGCAGATCGACGAGCCGATGCTGGCCATGGATTTGTCGGAGAAGGCGGCGGTCGCGTTCGGTCTGGCTTACGGCACGCTCTGCCGCGGCCCGGCGCCGGACATCTTGCTCGCCAGCTACTTCGGCCCGCTCGGCCCCGACGTCGCGACGGCTGCCGCGTTGCCGGTCGCCGGCCTGCACGTCGATCTGGTGCGCGGCGCGGCGGATCTTGACGCAGTTCTCACGTCGCTCCCGGCCGGACGCTGGCTGTCGCTCGGGTTGGTTGACGGGCGCAACGTGTGGCGCACCGATCTCCGCCGCGCGCTCACGACGGCGCAGCGCGTCGCGTCGGCGCGCGGCACGCGGCGGCTGATGGTCGCGCCGTCGTGCAGCCTGTTGCACGTGCCGGTCGACTTGCAGCAGGAGACGAAGCTCGACCCGTCCGTGAAGTCGTGGCTCGCGTTCGCCGAGCAAAAGCTTGACGAGGTCGCGGCGATTGCGCGGGGATTGGATGAGGGCGAGGCAGCGATCGCGGCACAGCTTGACGCGAGTGATGCTTCCGTCCGTTTCCGCCGCAGCAGCGTTGCCGTGCATCGGCCGGAGGTGCAGCAGCGTCTCGCGAGCGTGACGCCGGAGATGACGGGACGATCCAGTCCATTCACGAAACGCCGGGCGGCGCAGCGGGCGCGGCTCGACCTGCCACTGTTTCCGACGACGACGATCGGCTCGTTTCCGCAGACGGAGGAGGTGCGTGCGGCGCGGGCGGCACTCGCGCGCGGTGAGCTATCGGCCGACGCGTATGAGCAGGCGGTGCGCGGCTGGATCGACGATGCGGTGCGGTGGCAGGAGACGGTCGGCCTCGACGTGCTCGTGCACGGTGAGTTCGAACGCAACGACATGGTCAAATACTTCGGCGAGCAGCTGAGCGGGTATGCGTTCACGCAACATGGCTGGGTGCAATCTTACGGCAGCCGCTGTGTTGCGCCGCCGATCATATGGGGCGACGTCTCGCGGCCGCATCCCATGACGGTGCAGTGGTCGGCCTACGCGCAGTCGCGGACATCTCTGCCTGTCAAAGGGATGCTGACAGGACCGGTGACGATGCTGCAATGGTCGTTTGTCCGCGACGACATCCCGCGCGCCGAGGTCTGCCGCCAACTGGCGCTCACCATTCGCGACGAGGTCGCCGACCTCGAAGCGGCGGGCATCGCCGTGATCCAGGTGGACGAGCCGGCATTTCGCGAGGGCTTGCCGCTGCGGCACGCGGATTGGCCCGTGTATCTCGAATGGGCGGTCGCCTGTTTCCGCCTCGCGACCAGCGGTGTCGGAGACGCGACGAGTATTCACACGCACATGTGCTACTCGGACTTCAACGATATCATGCCGGCGATCGCGGAGATGGACGCCGACGCGATTTCGATTGAAACCACCCGCAGCCGGATGGAACTGCTGGATGCGTTCGCGCCGCCAGAGCAGGGTGGCACCGGCCGCTATCCGGCGGAAATCGGCCCTGGTATCTGGGACATCCATAGCCCCCGCGTTCCCGACGCCGACGAGATGAGCGAACTGCTCGCGCTCGCGCGACGACGGCTGGACGATTGGCAAATCTGGGTCAACCCGGATTGCGGCCTGAAGACGCGGCGGTGGGAGGAGGTGCGTCCCGCGATCGAGCATCTGGTTGCTGCAGCGAAACGGGCGCGCGCGGAGGCGGCCGGCGCCGATCCGCACTAGGCGAAGACGGCAGCGGGCGCCGAGCGATTGACGCCCGCGTTGGCCTCCGCCGGTGCTGGTGCTGGCGTTGCTTGCACAGGGCGTCGTGCCGCGGGCACAGTGCGCTCCTCATCAGTTCGGATCGTCATGGCTGACACCACGAATACGGCGGACATCGCCGGACCGAGGCAGGCGGAGCCGTTGCTGGCCGGCCTCGTGCTGACATCGCTCGGCATCGTCTTCGGCGATATCGGCACAAGCCCGCTCTACACGTTGAAGACGGTCGTCGAGCTGACCGGCGGCACGCCGACGGCCGAGACGGCGCTCGGTCTGCTGTCGCTGCTGGTGTGGACGCTCATCATCGTCACGTGTGTGAAGTACGTGAGCTTCGTTATGCGGGTGGACAACGACGGTGAGGGCGGGATCCTCGCGCTGATGTCGCTGCTCGGCGTGAAGAAAGCAAGGCGTCCGGCCATCGTCGCGGTCGGGCTGTTCGGCGCGGCGCTGATTTACGGCGACGGCGCAATTACGCCGGCGATTTCGGTGCTGTCGGCGCTGGAAGGGCTCGAGATCGCCGCGCCGTCGATCTCGCCGTACGTGCTGCCGATGACCGTCGCCGTGCTGGTCGCACTCTTCGCGATCCAGCCGCTCGGGACCGCGCGGATCGGGCGGCTGTTCGGGCCAGTGATGACGGTCTGGTTCGTGGCGATCGGCGCACTCGGTCTATGGGGCGTGGCGCAGCATCCCGCCGTGCTCGTCGGGCTCGACCCGCGCTATGCGGTCCACGCGCTGACAAACGGCGGCTGGCGAGGGTTCATGGTGCTCGGCGGCGTCTTCCTCTGCGTGACGGGGGCGGAGGCTCTGTATGCCGACATGGGCCACGTCGGCGCGCGGCCGATCAGGATCGCCTGGTTCGGCGTGGTGTTGCCTGCACTCGTGCTGAATTACGCCGGGCAGACGGCGCTGCTGCTGGATGGCTCACCGGTCGGCGACAACATCTTCTACCGGCTGTGCCCGCCGCCGCTTCTGTTGCCGCTGATCCTGCTTGCGACGGTCGCGACCGTGATCGCCAGCCAGTCGATCATCACCGGCGCGTACTCGATGACGCGGCAGGCGATCCAGCTCGGTTGGTGTCCGCGCATGAAGGTGACGCAGACGTCGCGCGAGGGATACGGTCAGATCTACATCGGAACGGTGAACTGGCTGTTGATGGTGGCGACGGTGGGGCTCGCGCTCGCGTTCCGCAAATCCGACAACCTCGCTGCGGCGTACGGCATCGCCGTGTCGCTGACGATGCTGCTGACGACGGTGCTGCTGTTCATCGCGATGCGCGAGGTATGGGGCTGGAACGTGCTTATGGTCGGCGCCGTTGCCGGTGTCTTCGCAGTCGTCGACCTCGCGTTCGTTCTCTCCAACGGCATGAAGATCGCCGAGGGCGGCTGGGTGCCGTTGGTGCTGGCGGCCGTGGTCTGGGGCGTGATGGACATCTGGCACCGCGGCAGCGTCGCCGTTGCGACCCGTTTTGCCGAACGGACCGTGCCGGTCGACCAGTTCATGGCGATGCTCGCCGAAAAGCACATCCCGCGTGTGCCCGGCAGTGCCGTGTTCCTGACACGCACGCTGGAGAACACGCCGCCGGTGATGATGTGGCACGTCAAGAACAACCGCGCGCTGCATCAGCACGTGGTCGCCTTGACCTGTGTCACCGAGCGTGTCCCCTATGTTCACGCAAAGGACCGCGTGGAGCTGAAGCTGGAGGCTCCTGAATTCTGGCGGCTGACCGGGCGTTACGGTTTCATGCAGCGGCCGGACATCCCCAAGCTGCTCGCCCAAGGGAAACGCCACGGCTGCACGCTGACGCTGGATGACGTCACGTATTACGTCGGCCGCGAAACCGTCGTGCATCGCGCCAAGCGCGCGCTGCTTCCGTGGTGGCAGGAGTCAATCTACGCATTCATGCTGCGCAACGCGGCAACCGTCGCGGGTTCTCTGAACCTGCCCCGCGACGGTGTGGTCGAGTTGGGCCGCGTCGTCGATATCTAGAACGTCGATATCAAAGACGGGGCTGTTATCGGACGTTGAAGTTCAGCGACAATCCGCTCGGCTGACCGTAGTAAACGACCGGCGGCGGCTGATAGTAGGTCGGCTGCTGGCCGTAATAGACGACCGGCGGCTGGCCGTAATCGCGCGGCGGCGGGCCGCGGCGGTAATCCGCGTGCCCGCGGTAATCCGCGTGCCCGCGATGATCATCATGTTGATAATGACCTCCTCTGTCGTCGGCGCGCGCGGGGCCTATGACCAGCGTCGCCGCCACCAACG
>CAYSTX010000055.1:3116-6029 GCA_964434035.1 uncultured Acetobacteraceae bacterium | reverse complement strand
CGGCGGCTGATAGTAGGTCGGCTGCTGGCCGTAATAGACAACCGGCGGCTGGTGGCCGTAATAGCGCGGCGGCGGCTCGTGGCGGTGATCCCCGTGCCAGTGAGGGTCACCATGACGATAATGGTCGTCTCTTTCGTCGGCGCGCGCGGGGCCTATGACCAGCGTCGCCGCCACCAACGGCAGCGCGAGGCCGAGCGCGATCGACCGTTTGACGGTGTGCATGGCGTGTTTCCTACCGACGCGCGTTCTGCGTCGCCTGTTGGCGGAAATACGCGTCGGCCGCCTGCTTCTGCTCTTGGCTCATCGCGCCGTAGAGGGTCGAGAACGCCGCGACGAGCTTCTGCATGTTGGCGGCGTGCTGGTCGGCGAGCTTCTGGTAGGACTGCATGTCATCAAGCGCCGTCATCGTCGACACCGAGGCGCGCCGGGCGGTGATCTCTTGTTCCATGGCGGCCGCGTTCTGGCGCATCACGGTTGCCATCGCATCCCACTGCGGCTCAACCGCGGGCGTGATGTGCAGCGCTGCGTGCAGTGCGTTGATGCGCTGCTCGACGCGCTCGGCGTCGTTGTCTGTCACCGGGCTGTGGCCGTGGCCGTGGCCGTGCTGTGCGGGTGAGGCGGCGGGCGGCGTTTCAGGCGCGGGGGCGCTTGCGCTCTGGGCGAAAGCGGCGGCCGGCAAGGTCAGGGCAAGCGCAAACAGGGCTGGGCGCGCATGGCGCAGCAGCGTCGTCGTGGTCATCGAGTGGTCTCCTGGTTCGAACAGCCGCCCAATACGCATGGAATTGTGGCGGGTTGCCGTCCAGGTTGAATTTTATCGGTGACAAACGGTTACGCACGGCTGCGGCCGCTTGGCTCGCGACGCTCGCGCGTTGACCTCCGCGGCGGGCGGGCGGATCGTTCGACGAAGCGATGGTGGGGAGGGAGCCGATGCGACGGTCACTCTGTGTCGCGCTTGCCGCGGCAACACTCGGCACCGCCGCGCCCAGTCCGGCGGTGGCGCGATATTACTCCGGCGGCGGATACCATGGTGGCCATTACGGCGGCGGATATTATGGCCGCGGGTACTATGGTGGCCATTATGGCGGCGGGTACTATGGGCGTGGGTACTATGGCCGCGGGTACTATGGAGGCCACCACTATGGCGGCGGATACTATGGCGCTGTGGTCGGTTTTGCCGCCGGGGCCCTTATCGGGGGGGCGCTTGCACAGCCGTACTACGGCTACCCTTACTATCCTTACCCTTATTACTACCCGACATACTATCCGCCGCCCGTTTATGCGGCACCGTATCCCTATGTTTACTACCCGCCGCCGCCCGTCTATCCGCCCGCCACCTACGCCCCCGCGCCCGGTGTCGCGCCGACGCCCAATTGCGGCCGAGGCCAGTTCTTCAACACGCTAACCGGACACTGCGATACACGCTGAAGGTGGTGACCGGGACCGTGCACCCGGGGCGAAGCGTTTTCGATCGATCACTTGTGTGTGACTGCGAATCTCGCTGAGCGAGAAACCAGCCAGGCGAACCATCTGGACGCGCATGCAGTCAAATGCCGGGTCGTTCGGTATCTCAGAGAAAGACGCCGGAAACCAGTAACTAAAGAAACGAAAAATCAGTAACTAACGAAACGAAAAATGGAAAGGCGGATCCTTATCCGATCGCCCTCGTATCGGTGCCGGCCAACTTCCTTTGGTTGTAGCACGTCGTAACGGGACGGGTTTGCAATGACTTGTTGATGGAGATTACTCCGAAATCTCAACGGTGAGGCCCGTCGGATTCGCGTAAGGTAATGCGCATGGATGATCTGACCTCACCTAGCCTCGGCGATCAGGATCTCGGGGAGCGGCTGTTCGACGAGCTTGTGTCGACGATAACGCGCGGTGGTTCATTCGCTCTCAGCGGCGAGGCGCACACCGATTTCGTTCTCGCGGCCGTGTCGTACGCCCTCCTGGAGCGGAGATTGCGTGTCGTGCACCTCCGCCCGCCGCTCGATGCGGAGACGTTCACGCGCAAGCTGGCGGACGCATGGCTCGAGTCCGGGAAGGATCTGCAGCGGCACCCGGCGTCCGCGCCGACCGAGCCCACTCCGTCGTCCAACGGCCTCGTGCTTCTCGTCTCCGACGTGCATCGAATGACTCCTGAGGCGCTGGGCTCGGTCGATCGCCTCGTCCGCATTCTGCCGCATCTACAGGTGGGGCTCGCCGGCGAGCCCCCCATCTTCGACGTTGTTTTGACGGATGCTTATCCGGCGCTGCTCAAGCGGATCTCGGCTCGTTTTCTCGTGCCATGCGAGCAAGCGGCGGCGCATCATCTTCGTCTGCTTGCGGTAGAGCCGCCTTACGCTGAAGCCACACCCGCTTCGCCGATCGTCGCGCACGCCCCCCGTCGGTCACGTCACGCCATTGCCTACGTCGCCGTGGCGGCCGTTGCCGCCGTTACGACCATGATTGTTGCGCTGCTCACCATCTCCGACACCCGGCTCTCGAGCGTGCCGCCGCTGGGTTGGTTGTCTGCGGCTGCTAGCGGCGGATCGGCCGATGCCCCGTCACCACCGCCGGCCGCCGCGCTGCCCAGCAGCGGCACGCGGTTGTCAGCAGCCCCAATCGACGCGGGACCCTTGCCCTCGCCGAAGCCTCCCGCGACGGTTGCCCCCACCTCCGCCAAGCCGCCCGCAACGCCGCCGACCGAGACCCGCCAGCTGGCGGCCGATACGGCCGAACGAAACCAGACGACAGTCCCCGCGGAGCCGGGACAGACGAGCGGAGGCGGGATGCAGGCTGCGGCTCCCGCCGGGCCGTCGTCCGCACCGGAACCGTCGGTCGTGCCAGCGAAGTCGCTCGTAGAGGAGGCGAACCCGGCGCCCGCGGAGCCGACCAAAACCGCGCCAGCGGCTCGCGTCGAGCCGTCTTCCGCAC
>CAYSTX010000055.1:0-3016 GCA_964434035.1 uncultured Acetobacteraceae bacterium | reverse complement strand
CCCGCGGAGCCGACCAAAACCGCGCCAGCGGCTCGCGTCGAGCCGTCTTCCGCACCGGAACCGTCGGTCGTGCCAGCGAAGTCGGTCGTAGTGGAGGCGAACCCAGCGCCCGCGGAGCCGACCAAAGCCGCGCCAGTCACGGAAGCCGTGCCAGCAGTGCCGACGCCGACCGGGCTGCCGCCGATGTCATCGCTGATGATTGCGCAAGCCATTCCGGCCGAAAGGGTCCCGCCACCATCCGACCCGGATTCCGCACCTACGAACAACACCCCCAGTGTCGCTGCGCTGACTTACGAGCCGGTCACGGAGACCGCGCGTACACATGCTGCGGGAGCGTCGGCGATCACGGCGCCGCCGACCGGAGGAGCTGCGGCACCAGCCGAAAGCTCAGCGAAGGAGACGGGATCAGCGGGCATCGTAGCGACTGCAAGTGATCCGGGCCTTAAGACCGGCGGGCGGGCGACGGAGGGGTATTCGTCGGATGAGCAGATCGCCAAGGCGCGGAAGTTTCTCGAGGAGAACGCCGCCGAGACAGACGCTGCTGCCGAGACAGACGCTCATGCCGTCAAGACGATTGGACCTCTCGATGCGAAGGCTGCCGAGGCAGCGATTGCCGCCCTCAATCCTGATGCGGGCGTCGAAGCGTTCCGCGATGCGCTGGATGCGTTTGTCGGAGGGCTGGGCGCTGGGATCGACGCCGGGGTGATTAAGCGTCCGGTTGTGGACGCTATCCTTGCCAAGAACGTCAAACGCCTGCGCACGTCGAAGACAGAGATGTGGAAGGCGATCGACGCGGAGGCTCGCAAGGCATCGATCGCGCACCAGGCGGCCCCGACGCCGACGGCGCCCGCCGATCCCGGTTCGCATTCGATGGCGGAGGCCATGGTAAGCCGTGGCGAGGCGTTGCTGAAGGACGGCGACGTAGCCTCGGCGCGGCTCCTGTTCGAACATGCCGCGAACGCGGGTTACGCGCCCGCAACGGCGATGGGACGGACGCCTGCTGCGGGAGCCTCGGCGATCACGACGCCCCGGACCGGAGGACCTGCGGCACCAGCCGAAACCTCAACGAAGGACACGGCATCAGCCGTCACCGTAGCGACCGCAACACTGCCCGCGTCCCCGACGCCGACGGCTGCGGCCGATCCCGGTTCGCATCCGATGGCGGAGGCTATGGTTAACCGTGGCGAAGCGTTGCTGAAGAACGGCGACGTAGCCTCGGCGCGACTCCTGTTCGAGCGTGCCGCGAACGCGGGTTACGCGCGCGCCGCAACGGTGATGGGAACGACGTTCGATGCCGCGTTCCTCACACAGGTCGGTGTGGTCGGGCTTCGTCCCGACGCGGCGAAGGCCGCCGACTGGTATCGCCGCGCCATTACGCTGGGTGACGAGAGCGCGCGCGCCCGCCTTGTAGCTTTGCCGCCGTCGGCCGGCCCCGCCGTCGCAAAGCCAGAGGTCGCAAAGCCGGAGCCACGTCCATGATGTCAGCCATGCGCGCCATACTCCTCCCGATTTCCCTGATGCTTTTCGCCGCCGTTCCGGCAACCGCTCAGCGGAGCCATCAAATCCAGGCGGACACCGCCAACGGAATTGCCAAGGCCAACGCAGGAACCGTTGGCGTGATCTCCGGTGGGATACAGGGTACGTATATCCGCATTGCCGCGGACCTCGCATCCGTGCTCGACGACGGCGACCAACTGCGCGTGCTGCCGATTATCGGGCGCGGCTCGGTGAAGAATATCGCCGATATTCTATACTTGCGCGGGGTCGATATCGGCATCGTGCAGGGCGACGTGTTGTCCTACATCGAGCACGAGCACCTCTATCCCGACATTCAGCAGAAGATTAATTACATTACGAAATTATACAACGAGGAGGTACACGTCCTCGCCCGCGCCGATATTGCGAGCATCGCGGACTTGAAGGACAAGCCGGTGAATGTGGACCTCGCCGGCAGCGGCACCGCGATGACGGCGTCGGTCGTGTTTGAGAAGCTCGGCGTCAAGCCGGACCTAACGCACGACAATCAGGCGACGGCGCTGCAGAAGCTGCAGCAGGGAAAGATCGCCGCCCTCGTCTATGTCACGGGCAAACCGGCAAGTCTCTTTTCGGCCATTCCGGCGGGGCAGGGCGGGCTGCATTTCCTGTCAATCGCGATGACGCCCGCCTTGCTGGACACGTATCTGCCGTCCGAGCTGGGGCACGCGCAGTATCCGGCGCTGATCGCCGACGGGCAGACGGTGCAGACGGTGGCGGTCGGTTCGGTCATGGCGGTCTATGCTTGGCCGCGCGGGTCGGAGCGTTACCAGAAGGTGGCGCGCTTCGTGAAAGCCCTATTCACCAAATTCCCGCAGCTTCAGCAGCCGCCGTACCATCCGAAATGGACGGAGGTGAATCTGGCAGCGCAATTGCCGGGCTGGACCCGCTTTCGCGCGGCGCAGGAGGAGCTATCGCCCGGCGGGCTCGCGGAGGCGGGCAAACCGACGCAATAGGCGCGGGTCGAACGGAGCGGCGCCGAGGCGTCGTAGATCGCCGATCGCAGGAGGCCGGGGCTCGGTCACGTTGGCAACTTGAGCAGCACGTCGCCGCCTTCGACCCGTGTCTCGAAAACTTCGAGGTCTTGGTCTGCCGGATCGCACAGTACCTCGCCGGTGCGCACGTCGAAGCGGGCACCGTGCAGCGGACATTCAATACAGCCATCCTCCAGCCAGCCGTCGGAGAGCCGCGCATATTCGTGGGTGCAGACATTGTCGGTGCTGCAAAATTCACCGCCCGGCAGATGATACAGCGCGATCTCCCTGTCGCCCACGCGCACCGCCTTCACCTGGCCTTCGGCGACCTCAGTAACGCTCGCCACCCGCACCCAACTCGCGTCCGTCATCTCGCTCTCCTGGCTTCCCGCTCTCGCGTAAATTGCCCGCCGGCGTGAGGCCGGCCAAACTGGCCGCGGAGTCCTCAGCAGGACGGACGAAAGGCGGAGCAGAACGCCGTTGCGACCGTCACGATCGCGACGCCCATT
>CAYSTX010000054.1:0-16536 GCA_964434035.1 uncultured Acetobacteraceae bacterium | reverse complement strand
GATACTCGATGATCTGGAACGGCGCGCCGGCGATTTCGGGATCCGCGCAGTAGAACAGGCTGCGTGGCACGAAGGGCAGGGCGTCCCGCAGGCGCGCGAGGATCCGGTGTTCGCGCGCCATGTCGTGGCTGCCGGGCGGCAGCGGCCCGGAGGGCGGCCGCCGCAGCACCGCCGCTACACCATCGACTTCGACCCGAAAGTTGAGGTTGGCGAGGCCGCCCGCGATCCGTTCGGGCGGCCTCTCCATCGAGAAGACATGGCCGTGCGCGGCGAGGTGGGACGCGACGCGCGGCCAGTCGATCGCCGTGTCCATATTTCGTACCGCGGTCAGCCCCAGCCCTTGAACGGCAGCGCGGGCTCGTTCGCCGCTTTGCCGGCGGGCCAGATGCTGACGTATTTGCGGTCCCGCAACTGCACGAGCAGCGTTGCTGCTTCGGTGTTCTGACCGTTCGGGCCGAACTTCACGCCGTCATAGCCGATCATCAGTTGGTCGGCGGGGATGTTCGTCGCCTGCAACGCCGCTTGCACTTTCGCCGGATCAGTGCTGCCAGCCCGATTGATCGCATCGGCGAGGACGAACATCCCCACCATGGAGCGACCGCTGGTGTCGTCGAGGTCATGGCCGGCGCGCTTCTTGTAGAGTTCGTTGACCTTGTAACTGAGTGTCCCTGACTTGCTGATGTCGAGCGAGCTGCGGTTGATCACGCCCTCAGCGACGTCGCCGACCGCGGTGATGAAAGCGTTGTCGGAGAATCCGCTATCGTCGCCGATCAGTACCGGCGGCTTGTAGCCGAGGTTCTTCATCGTCTTCATGAAGAGGATGCTGTCCGACGTATAGCTGACGAAGATCACCGCGTCGGGTGAAGCGCTCTTGAGCTGCAGCACCTGCGCGCTGACGTCGGTGCCGTTGGCTGGGTAGGAGATGACCGGGTCGATCGTAAGCGACTTCGCCTTGAGCGCGTCCATGATCGCCTTGCCGGTCGAGACGCCATATTCGGTGTTCTCATGCACGAGCCCGACTTTCTTGACCCGCGCGCCGCCGCCGAGGCCGCTCAAGAAGTTCGCATACGCGGCGCCAAAATCGGTGCCGACCGGGGTCGTGCGGAAAAACCATTTGAACCCGCGTTCCGTCAGGCTCGGCGCGCTCGACTCCGGCGCCATGAATGGAATGCCGTAGCGCTCGGCGATCGCGCTGGCTGTCAGCGTGCAGCTCGACTGATAGCAGCCGATCAGAGCCGCGACCTTGTCCTGCGTCACCAGCCGTAGCGCCTGGCTCTGCGCGACCGAGGGGTTGCCCTGATGGTCGGCGAAGATGGCTTCGATCTTGGCGCCACCGAGACCGGGAAGGCCGGCGTCTTTCGCGAGTGTGAGCGGCGCGAGATCGGGGTGCGCGGTGTTGATGATGTCGATCGCGACTTCCTGCGCGACCTTGCTCGCCTCACCGGCCGAGGCGGCTCCGCCCGAGAGCGGATAGAGCACGCCGATCTTGACGGTCTCAGCGCCGCGCGCAACGCGGGCTCCGGCGAGTGTCGCCGCAACAGGGAGGGCCAGGGCGAGCCGCCCCAAGTCGCGTCGCGTCGTGTCCGTCATTGCCCGATCATCCCCCATTTGTTTTGCCCGCGGCACCACTGCATCCCGTCGGGCGCGGCGCGTCAACCGGGTCGCTTCGCCCGGTCGCCGTAGGTCTCGAACCGCTTCCGCGCGCCTGCCATCTCCGCCGCCGTCAGCACCCGCGGCGTGCCGGCCGAGCGGGCCAGCAGATATTGCCGCGCCAGCCCCTCCAGCGCCACGGCGGCGGCGACGGCGTGCGACAGGTTGCGCCCGTGCACCGTCATGCCGTGATTGGCCAGCAAGACTGCACTCCGGCCCTCGATCCCTTTGGCGCACACGCCAGCCAGCTCTTCGGTTCCGAACGTGACGTACGGCGCGCAGCGGACGTCATCGCCGCCGAACGCCGCGACCATGTAGTGAAACGCCGGCAGCCCCTCGTTCAGACAGGCGAGAGCGGTGCAGGCGTCGCTATGCGTGTGCACGATCGCGCCGGCCGCTTCGTCGGCGCGGTAGATGAAAGCATGCATCGCCCACTCGCTCGACCGGGCGCGCACGGAGCCCGGCTCGACCGAGC
Source organism: uncultured Acetobacteraceae bacterium (assembly GCA_964434035.1). Lineage (GTDB taxonomy): Bacteria > Pseudomonadota > Alphaproteobacteria > Acetobacterales > Acetobacteraceae > CAYSTX01. The sequence goes on along the minus strand of CAYSTX010000054.1, from coordinate 14,411 downwards.
CGTCGAACGACATGGCGACGACGTCGTCGACGGAGGCCTCGTCGGCCGAGGCGCCCGAGCCGGTGATGAGCATGCGGTTGGGGCCGGCGCGGAGACTGACATTGCCGGCCGCGCCGATGACGAGGCCCCGCCGCGCAACTTCGCGGTAGGCGTTGGCGACGGCTTCGGCGAGGAGAGCGGTGTCGCTCATGACATCAAGAAGACGCCTTTGCCCGTCGTCTGCATGTCGAACAAGCGATATGCCTCCTCGGCCTGATCGAGCGACCAGCGGTGCGTGAACAGCGCGTCGATGTCGATCTCGCGGTCCTCGATGAAACGGGCGCACTCGGCCTGAACGACGGTCGAGAACGTCCAGGACGCAACCAGTGTTGCCTGCCGGCGCAGCAGGTCCGGGCTGACGTCGATCCGCACGTCGCCGCCCTCGCCGACGAAGACCATCGTGCCCCACACCTTCATCGCGCGGATGGCGGCAATGCGGGCGTCGGGCGAACTGCTCGTGTCGAGCGTGCAGTCGGCGCCGCGCCCGTGCGTCAGGTCACGGATGGCGCCGACCGGGTCGTTCGAGCGTGGGTCAACGGTTTTCCACGCGCCGAACTCGGTCGCGCGGGCGAGGCGTTCGGCGCTGATATCGAGCGCGATGACGCGGGCACCCATCGCGGCGGCGAGCTGCGTCGCGGAGAGGCCGACGGGCCCCTGACCGAAGATCGCGAGCACGTCGTTGCCTGACAGGTTCATTCGCCGCAGGGCGCCATAGGCGGTGCCAGTGCCGCAGGCGATCGCGGCGCCGGTTTCAAACGAGAGCGCATCCGGCAGCGGCACCAGTGTGTTCGCCGGCACCTTGATGTAGTCCGCGTGGCCGCCATGGGCGTTGTTGCCGTAGACCTTGATCGGCACTTCCTGACAGAGCTGCGACCAGCCGGAGCGGCAATGGTCGCAGACGGTGCAGCCTTGATAATGGTGCACCATCACCCGCTGCCCGACGCGCGCCTCGGCCTCGGTGACGCCCGTGCCGATCGCCTCGACGACGCCGCACGGCTCATGCCCAACGATCACCGGCCCGCTGCTCGCCGGCAGCCCGGTCGCGACGCCGCCCGATTTCGGCCGGCGGTACTGGTGCAGGTCGCTGCCGCACATGCCGGAGGCGCGCATCTTCAGCACGACCTCGCGCGGCCCGGGCGTCGGGTCATCGAAGGACATGATGGCGAGTTCGCGATCGCCGTTGAACACGATGCCGCGCATGCGGGTTCTTCCTCCGATGGTTACGGCTGAAACTCACCCGGCGAGTAAACGCCGTCCCACGGCGTCTGCAGCAGCGGGAAGGCGCTATGCACGTGTGGCGCGTTCACCGGATGCGCGGGCGCGAGGTAGCTCGGGCCGAGATCGGAGAGGCGCGTGACGCCGAGCAGCGCCAGTGTCTCCCGGACTTCTTCCTCCAGCAGCGCCAGCACGCGCGCAACCCCGGCCGCACCCGCGGCGGCGAGGCCGTAGCAATAGAGACGGCCGATCGCGACCGCGTCGGCGCCGGCGGCGATTGCCTTGACGATGTCTGTGCCGCGGCAGAACCCGCCATCAACGATGATAGTCGCGCGGCCCCGCACTTCGCGCACAATCTCCGGCAGGACGGCGAACGAGCCTAGCCCGTGGTCAAGCTGCCGTCCGCCGTGGTTGGAGACGTATATGACCTCGACGCCGTGCTCGCAGGCGATCGCCGCGTCCTCCGCCGTGCCGATGCCCTTCAGGATCAGCGGCATCGTGTGCGTGTCCTTGAATCGCTTCACGTCGTCCCAGGAAAACGCCGCCTGATATGCCATTCCTTCGGCCTGCGCGCGCCAATATTTGATGAAGCGCTGCGCGATGTCGCGCTCCCGCCGGCTATAGACGTGGCTGTCCACCGTGATCGCGAAGGCGTCGTAGTCGGCGTCGACGGCGCGATTGACATAGTCGTCGATGAAGTCGTCGCCGCCGCGGACGTACAGCTGAAAGATCTTCGGCCCGTCGGCCGCGTGCGCGGTTTCCTCAAGGCCCGGGCGCGTCACCGAGCTGACCATGATGCCGGCGCCGCCGGCGGTGGCGCCGCGATAGGCGGCGGAGGCGCCCTCAGGGTGGAAGCTTTCGAGCGAGCCGACGGGGGCGAGTATCACCGGGAGGTGGAAATCTCGGCCGAATAGCCGGGTCGACGGATCGACGAGGCGCACGTCGCGCAAAACGCGCGGGCGGAGTGCGACGCTGTCGAGCGCTTGGCGGTTCCGGCGCACGGACGTTTCGGTCTCAGTGCCGCCGATTAGGTAGCCGTAGACTTTGGGGTCGAGCTTGGCGGCTGCCGCGCGGACAATCTCGTGCAGCGTCAGAAAGCCGGCGGCCGTTTCGTCTTCCTGTTCGGGTGTTGCCTGTTCAGACGTCGCCTCGCGCGCACCGTCCATCGCCGCTTCCTCTCCCGTCGTGGTGCGCGGGAGCGTAGAGCGGGCGACGGCGGCCGCCAAGCCAGAGGTGTCCGGCTCGGCGGCCCCGCGTTAGTTTCGCCCGATCAGTCGCCGACGGCGCGCAGCTTCGGGTGGCGCGCGGCGCCGAGGGCCTCATAGACGTCGAGGTAGTCCTCAGCCATCCGGCGGGCGGTGAACCGGCGCTCGAACTGCGCGCGGACGCGGCCACGGTCGAGCGTGTCGAGCTTGCCGAGCGCCGCGACCGCCTGTTCCTCCGTCTCAACGATGAAGCCGGAGACGCCGTTATCCATTACCTCCGGCACTGAGCCGCGGTTGAAGGCGATGACCGGGGTGCCGCAGGCCATGCTCTCGATCATCACGAGGCCGAACGGCTCCGGCCAGTCGATCGGGAACAGCAGCGCATGGGCGCCGGAGAGGAACTCGGGCTTCTGCGCGTCGTTGATCTCGCCGATGAACTCGACGTGACCCTGCGTCAGCAGCGGCCGGATCGCGCTGTCGAAATACTCCTGGTCGGCCTTGTCCACCTTCGCTGCGACCTTGAGTTTCATTCCCGCGGCGCCAGCGATGCGGATCGCCTTGTCGATGCCCTTCTCCGGCGAGATGCGGCCGAGGAATGCGAGGTATTCTTGTTTCACTGGGCGCGGCGTCAGCAGGTTGGCGGGGATACCGTGCAGAACGGTCGCGGCCCAATTGAGGCGCGGCAGCGGCCGGCGCTGACTGTTCGAGATCGAGACGACCGGCACCTCGGGGAAGGTGTTGTAGACCGCGTCGAACTCCGGCAGGTCGAGCCGCCCGTGCAGCGTCGTGACGAAGGGCGTCGACTGACGGCTAAACAGGCTGAACGGGAAATAGTCGATGTGGAAGTGCAACACGTCGAACTCATGCGCGCGGCGGCGGACCAGTTCGATCATTCGCGTGTACGCGGCGAACCAGTCCTTGATGGCCGGGTCGAGGCGGATCGCCTGCGGCCACACGGCGTCAAGCTCGGCGCTGGTGACGCTGTCACCGCTCGCGAACAGAGTAACGTCGTGACCAAGCGCGACCAGTTCTTCGGTCAGATTGGATACGACCCGTTCCGTGCCGCCGTAAAGCTTCGGCGGGACAGCTTCAAACAGCGGCGCGATCTGAGCGATACGCATGAGGACATGGCCCTTTACTGAGGGAGTTCCGAGAATTACTGTCCAGATTCCAGAAAGAGGCTTGTTTATTGTGCCTCCCTCCGCTAATTATGAAGCTATTATCTGAATGTGGCGAAAAAATGGGCGGCTGGTTGGCGGCGCGCCTTATTTTCGCGGGTGCAGCGTGGTGGGGCGGTAATGAGCGCATCAACGGCTGAAACCGTCCGGGAGGTGGCGAGCGTGCCGGCGCCGGCAACGCCGGTCGCGCTATGCGATGACGCCAGTGCTGAACGCCACAATGTAGGTACGTCGGCGAGTGACGCGACGCTGCTCGCGCTCCGCCACCGGCCGCTGCGGTTTCTTGGCCATTATGTGCTGCGGCATCGTGGCGGCCACGCGGTCGTTTGGTCGTCGGTGCTGCTCGCAGTGATTTGCTCGGTCTCGACGCAGTACGGGCTGAAGGCGCTGATCGACATCGTCGCGCGGCCGCCGGGCACCGCCGGCGCGTGGAGCGCGTTCGCCGTGCTCTGCGCGTTGATTGCGGCCGACAACCTTATGTGGCGCGTCGGCGGCATGATGGCGGCGCGCGTCTTCGTCGCGGTCACCGGCGACATACGGCGCGACCTGTTCGCGCATCTGTCGGGGCATTCGGCGTCCTATTTCGCGACGGGGTTGCCGGGCGCACTTGCGTCCCGCATCACCGCAACCGCGAACGCCGCCTATACGGTGGAGACGACCGGGTCGTGGAACGTGCTGCCGCCCTGCATCGCCGTCGTCTGCTCGATCGCACTGGTCGCCTCGGTCGATCCGATCATGGCGTTGACGCTGGTCGCGCTGTCGGCGGCGCTCGCGACACTCATCTTCGTGCTCGCGCGGCGCGGCAACGACCTTCATCGCGTCTTCGCCAGCAGCGCCGCCGCCGTCGATGGCGAGATGGTGGACGTGATCGGCAATATCGGCGTCGTCCGCGCGTTCGGCGCAACGTTCCGCGAACAGGCGCGGCTCGGCCAGACGATCGGTGCCGAAATGACCGCCCGCCGCCGGTCGCTCTATCACCTGGAGCGGCTGCGGCTGCTGCATGCCGTGCTGACCGCCTGCCTCGCCGCCGGGCTGGTCGGCTGGGGCCTGTTGCTGTGGCAACGGGGCGCCGCGTCGGCGGGCGATATCGTGCTCATCACCTCACTGGGTCTCACGATCCTGCACAGCACGCGCGACCTCGCGGTGGCGCTCGTCGATCTGATCCAGCACGTCGCGCGTCTCGAGGAGGCGATCGGCGCCCTGCTTGAGCCGCACGCGATGCCGGAGCAACCGAACGCGAAGCCGCTCCGCGCGAACGCGGGCGCGGTCACGTTTGAAGAGGTGCGCTTCGCCTATCCGGGTCGAGGATCGGTGCTGCGTGGCCTCGACCTGCACATAGCGCCCGGTCAGCGTGTCGGGCTGGTCGGGCCGTCGGGCGCGGGCAAGTCGACCGTGCTTGCGCTTCTGCAACGGTTCTATGATCCGGGCACCGGCCGCGTCCTGATCGACGGGCAGGACATCAAGTTCGCGACCGAAACCTCGCTGCGCCACGCGATTGCTGTGGTGCCGCAGGAGGTCCAGCTGTTTCACCGCTCGGTGCTCGAAAACATCCGCTACGCGCGGCCCGACGCGACCGAGGCCGAAGTGCTCGCGGCGGCCGAGGCGGCGCGCTGCCGCGACTTCATCGAGGCGCTGCCGCAGGGCTTTGCGACGCTGGTGGGTAACCGCGGCGTCATGCTGTCGGGCGGTCAGCGTCAGCGCATCGCGATCGCGCGCGCGCTGTTGAAGGACGCGCCAATCCTGCTGCTCGATGAGGCGACGAGCGCGCTTGATACCGAGAGCGAGCGGGCGATCCAAGCGGCGCTCGAGACCGCGATGTGCGGCCGTACGGTGATTGCGATCGCGCACCGGCTGTCGACGCTCGATCGATTCGACCGCATTATCGTGCTCGATGCCGGACGAGTGGTTGAGGACGGGCCGCCGTCCGTGCTGGCACTGCGGCCGGGCCTCTATCGCGACCTGCTGCGCCAGCAGGAGCTTTCCGCGCCGATCACGGCCGCCGCCGCCTGATCGTTCCATCGCTGCTCTACCACCGCGCGCGTCCCGCTGGCATGGTGACGGGACAAAACGGGGAGAGAGACGGCGATGGACAATCCGCGCTGGACACGGCGGCCTGAGGGATCGACCTGGGGCGACTTCGGGCCCGATGACGAGCGAGGGCGGCTCAACCTGCTCGGGCCGGAGACGGTGCTGCGCGGTGTCGCCGAGGTGCGCGAGGGCAAGACGTTCTGTCTCAGTCTGCCGCTCGACTTCCCCGGCAAATCCGTCCTGAACCCGCGGCGCAATCCGCCGGAGCTGCGCCCGACGCTGCGGGACGGGCGACCGAACATGGCCTTTCCGCTCCGCTGTGACGATCCGACGGCACTCGACGTCATCTGCGACGACTCGGTGCTGTTGACGCTACAATATTCGACGCAGTGGGACACACTCGCGCATGTTGGGCAGATGTTCGATGTGGACGGCGACGGCAAGCCGGAAGACGTGTTCTACAATGGTTTCCGGGCCGGGACCGATATCGTCGGGCCGGTGCTATGGGGGGCCAAGGGCGAGCAGACGCCGTCGAACAAGCCGCAGGGCGCGCGGCATCTGGGCGTCGAGAACATGGCGCTGTCCTGCATGCAGGGGCGCGCGGTGATGATCGACCTGCTCGCGCATTTCGGCCGGTCGGGGCATTCGGTCGGGTATGACGACCTGATGCGCGTGATGGAGGCCGATGGTGTCGTGGTGGAGCAGGGGGATCTCGTCTGCTTCCGCACCGGCTTTGATCGCGCGCTGCTGGCGATGAACAAGGACCCCGATCCGGCCGAGTTGTTCCGCACCACATCCACGCTCGATGGTCGCGATGAGCGGCTCCGGCAATGGGTGACCGACAGCGGCGCCGTCGCGCTGATTTCCGACAATTATGCGGTCGAGACCACGCCGGCCAAACCGTGTATGGACGATTACTGCGCGACCCTGCCGCTGCACGCGCATTGCCTGTTCAAGCTCGGCGTCTATCTCGGCGAGATGTGGCTGCTGAGCGACCTCGCCGACTGGCTCCGCGAGCATAAGCGGTCGCGCTTCCTGCTGACGGCGCCGCCGCTGCGTCTGCCAGGCGCGGTTGGCTCGCCGGCGACACCCGTGGCGACCGTTTGAGCAGCTTTCGCTTCCTGCACTGCGCCGACCTGCACCTGGACAGCCCGATGGCCGGGCTTGTCCGGCGCGGCGAGGTGCGGACCGATCTGTTTGAGGGCGCGACGAGGCGCGCGTTCGAGCGGCTGGTGACGCTCGCGATCGAGCAGGACGTCGCGTTCGTGGTCATCGCGGGCGATGTGTATGACGGCGATTGGCGCGACCACGGGACTGGGCTGTTTTTCAACGAACAGATGCGCAGGCTTGCGCCGCGTCCGGTGTTCGTTGCGCGCGGCAACCATGACGCGGCGTCGGTCATCACGCGATCACTGACGGTGCCGGAGAACGTGCATGTGTTCGGCACGCGGCGGCCGGAGACGCATGTGTTGGAGGCGCTCGGCGTCGCGGTGCATGGGCAGTCTTTCGCGGACCGTGCGGTGACCGAGAACATGGCGGCCGCCTATCCGTCGCCCGTCGCCGGACTGTTCAACATCGGCGTGCTGCACACGTCGGCCGAGGGTGAGGGGCGCCACGTCACCTATGCGCCATGCACGCTCGGCGGGCTGGTTGCGCACGGCTACGACTACTGGGCCCTCGGCCACGTACACGACCGTGCCGAGCTATCGAGCGACCCGTGGATCGTGTTTCCTGGCAACGTGCAGGGGCGCGGCGTGCACGAGCCGGGCGAGAAGGGCGGCACGCTGGTCGAGGTTATGAGCGGCCGCGTCGTGGCGCTCGTTCATCATGCGACCGATGTGCTGCGCTGGGACGTGGTGCCGGTGCCGCTTGGCGGTGTCAGCTCGTGGGAGACGCTTCGCGCCTCTGTCGCGGCGGCACTCGGGGCGGTGAATGCCGAGGGGCGGCCGATCGTCGTGCGGCTGCGGCTTGAGGGGCGGACGGCACTGCACGGGGCGTTGCGCGCGGATCCCGACCGAGTGCGGGCGGAGTGTCGCGACGTCGCGGGTGCACTCAGCACCGAGATCGCGATTGAGCGTATTGTCGACGACACCACGCCCGAACGCGCGGCGACGGCCGCGGAGGATGAGCAACTATCTATGCTCGACACGCTGTTCCGCGCGGCGGCCGATGACGAGGCGACGATAGCCGCGCTGCTGGCCGAGATCCGTGCGCTCCGATCGGCGCTGCCGGCCGACGCGGCTGCCGCGCTGCCGGATGATGCGGACGGCGTGCGCGAGATGGCGCGCGCGGCATGGCCAGCCGTGGAAGCGATGCTGCGGGACCGCGCATGAAGATTACGCGCCTGATGCTGGAGCGCTACGGCCATTTGGGGGACGTGACGCTCGACTTCCCGCCCGACATCGGCCTGCACGTCGTGCACGGCGCGAACGAGGCCGGCAAATCGACGGCGCTGACCGCGATTTCGGATTTCCTGTTCGGCATTCCCGGACAGACGCCACTCGGCTTTCTGTACGGCTATGACCGGCTGCGGATCGGCGCCGAACTGCTGGCCGACGACGGCACGCGGCGAACGCTGTTTCGGCTCAAGCGTCGGGGTGCCAGTCTGCGCGACGAGGGCGACACGCCTTTTGACGACGGCGTGCTCGCGCCGTTCCTGCATGGTGCGACGCGCGAGCGGTTTGAGCGGATGTTCGGTCTGTCGGCGCAGCGTCTGCGCGAGGGCGGCGAGGCGATCGTTTCGGGCGGCGGGGAGGTCGGGTCGGCGCTGTTTCAGGCGGCGTCTGGCCTCACGGGCGTCGCCGCCTTGCTCGACGTGCTGCGCGACGATGCAGACAAGACGTACAAGCCGAGCCCGCGTGCGCGGACGGAATTCTCGCAGGCACGGCAACGGCACGCCGACGCGACGAGTGCCATGCGGGCGGCGTCGGTCGAGCCTGCGGCCTATGCTCGCCTCGTCGCGGAAAAGGATGCGCTGGAGACGGAGTCGGCCACGCGCAAAAAGCAGCTCGACGCGCTGCGGGACGAACGGCGGCGCATCGAGCGGATCGGTCGGACACTGCCGCACCTGACCGCGTTGAAGGAGGCGACGGGGGCGCTGGCGCTGCTGACCGACGCACCCGAGTTGCCGCCGGACTTCGCCGCGCGATGGGCGGCCGCGGTCACGACGCGGGAGGTCGCGCGGGCGAAACTTGCCGGACTGCGCGAACAGGCGAAGCAGGTTGCATGGTCCGATGCGACGGCGGCGCCCGATGCGGCGGATTCGCACCTGCTCGATGAGGCGACGCTGATCGAGCTGCTGGCGAATGACAGCGCCGTCATCGCACAATGCGCGCGCGACCTGCCCGAGCAGATTCGTCGGCAATCCGACGCGGCGGCTGAGATCCAGATGACCGCGCGTGATCTCGGGCTGACCGTTACGCCCGAGGCGGCGATCGACCGGCTGCCGCGCGCCATCGACCGCACCGCGATCGCGCGGCAGATCAGCGCATCGGCGGCGTTAGCGGCGGCGCGCGATGCAGCGCGCGAGGAGCGTGACCGGGCCGCCCGTGCCGTTGCGACCGCGCGCACCGACCTCGCCGCTGCGACCGAGGCGCGACGACCGCCGATCCCTGGCCTCGATGCGGCGATCGCGGCGGTGCAGGCCGACCAGCGGCTGGACGCGGAGTGCGAGCGTCTTCAGAGCTTGGTTGACCGCGAAACGACGGCGCGAGACACGGCTTTGGTCGCGCTGCCACTGTGGCCGCCAGGGGCGGATATCGAGGCGCTGAAGTCCGCGAAGGTGCCGGTGCCGCCGACCATCAAGGCGGCGGGCGATGCATACGTGGCAGCGAGCCTCGCGCTTCGGGATCGGACCCGTGAAGTGGAGGCTGCCGCCGCCGCGCTCGAACAGGCGGAGCGAGCGTATGAGGCGCGGGATGCGGCTGATGCGTCGCTGATCGCATCGGTCGCGACGGTGCGGAGGGCGCGCGATACGGCTTGGTCTGCGATCCGCGCGGATTATCTGGCCGGACGCGCCCCGCCGGACGCAGGGACCGCCGATGAGTTCGCGGGTCTCGTCGCGCAGGCGGATCAACTTGCCGACCGCTGCATCGACGGCGCGGCCGCGGCGGGTGCGGCGCGGCAGGCGCTTGAAACCGTCGAACGACTGCGGGCCGAACGCGACCGCGCGAACGCGAACGTCACGGCAGCGACTGCTGCACGGGATGCTGCGGAGGCCGCGTGGCATGCGATCTGGGCGCCTGCTGGGTTCACGCCGGACGCGCCGGATGCCATGCACGCATGGCTCGTTGCCCGCGACGCCGTGCTCTCGAAACATGCGGCCGCGGACGCGGCCGCCCACGAGTTAGGAGAGGCGCAACGGCGGCGGCAGGAGGCGATGACGCGGCTCCACGCCTTCTCGACGGGCGATAACGACCGGCTCCGCGATCGGCTCGACCGCGCCGTGGCGGCGCAGACGGCGATCACCGACAGTGCGCGGCAGCACGCAGATGCAGCGACGAAACTGCGCGAGGCGGAAGCGGCGCTCGCCGAGGCCGAGGCGCTTCTCGCGCGGCGCGATGAGGCGCTGTCGTCGTGGCGCGATGGGTGGAGCAGGCTGATGCCCGCCATTGGGCTCGGGCCGGATGCGACGCCTGACGTCGCGCAGGACGCGCTCGGGCACTGGACTGCGATTGCCGAAACCGCCGTGACGTGGCGCGAGGCGACGGCGCGTGCCGAGGCGATGCGGGCTCGGATCCACGATTTCGGCCTCGAAACCGATGCGCTCGCTGCTCGGCTCGGGCTGCCGCGCCCGACGGAGACGTCGCCGGCCGATTTCGCCCGCGATCTCGGGCGACGTCTCGCGGAGGCGCGCAAGCGGCGCGATGCGGCGGCGCAGGCGGCCGAGGCGGCTTCGTCGCTCGCCAAGCAGACTACCGCCGCCGAGGGACACGTGCGGCTGGCGCAAGCCGAGGTGGACGCGCTGCTAGCGCTTGCGGGGGTCAATGACGTGGCGGCGCTGCCCGACGCGATGGCCAAGGCCCGCGAGCGGGATAAATGGCGCAAGGAGCAGGATAGAGCCGAGCAAGACCTAGGCAACCCGATCATCGGCGACGGTTACCGCCTCGACGAACTCGACGATATGGCGCGGGGATGGGAGCCGGATACGGCGCGCGCTCGGCTCGATGCGATCGATATCGAAATCAATGCCCTGAACGAGGCGGCGACCGACGCGGCCGGTCGACTGGCCACCATCGTCGCCGAACTCGACGCCGCGTCCCGTGGCGCGTCCGCCGCGAGTGCCGCGCAGGCGCGCAGGCAGGCGGAGGCCGAGATGGCGGAGGCGGCCGAGCGCTGGACCCAGCTGCATATAATGGAGACGGTCCTGCGGGCCGCGATGGAGCGGTTTCGCCGCGACCAACAGGACCCGCTGCTGCGACTCGCGGCCGCGCATTTCCGCACGCTGACGGGCGGTCGTTATGACCGGCTCACGGCCGAGGCGGAGGATAAGGGCGCCAAGGTGCTCTACGCCCACCTTCCGGCCGATGGCGGCCGGTGCGCCAGCGCCGATCTCAGCGAAGGGACGCGGGATCAGCTTTACCTGGCACTCCGCGTCGCAGCACTGGAGCAGCAGGCCAAGGCCGGGCAGGCGCTCCCGTTCATCGCCGACGATTTGCTGGCGAGTTTCGACGACCGGCGGGCGGCCGCGGCGCTGAAGGTCTTGGCCACGCTCGGGCAATCGACGCAGGTGATTCTGTTCACCCACCACTCCCACGTGGCGGAGCTCGCGACGCATTGCGCGGGTGCCAACGTGATCGCGATGGGCGCGCGATAAGCTTCGGCCAACACCGCGTCGCTCGTCGGCGCCGCGCCGTCCCGATCATGGACGCCGGACAATTCAAGGTTCGCAACGCGTTCGGATTGATCCACACTGCGGCATCCCGACAGGGGGAGGGTTTGTCGATGGATGGTAGCGCGCCGCATGACCGACGCTGGCCACCGCCAAGCGCCGACGTGAGCGTGGCCGACGCTGCCCCGGCCGGAGCGGCAATGGTCGCGGTCGTCCGGGCGCGGCTGTTCCGTCCCGACGCGGCCGTCGTGATAATCGGCTGCGTCATCTTCGTATTCGTGCTGTTCCTGTCGCCGATCCTGAACGACGGCGACACACTCTGGCAGATCCGCACCGGCGACTGGATCCTGGATCATCGTGCGATTCCGGCCATCGACCCGTTCTCGTTCACTGCGGGCGATCGTCCTTGGTTCGCGCATGAATGGCTCGCCGAGACCCTGCTGGCTCTCGCGTTCCGGATCGCCGGTATGCAGGGCGTTATGGCGCTTGCCGCGGCCGCGACCGGACTGACCGCCGCGCTGCTGCTGCGCGATCTCCGTCGGTTCCTGCCTGCCGTCTATGCCGTCCTCGGGGTCGCCCTCGCGCTGGCCGACGCCGCGCCGTCCATGTTGGCCCGGCCGCACCTGTTGGCTTGGCCGTGTCTGGTACTGTGGTGCGGCGGCCTCGTGACCGCGCGCGCGAGGCGGACGGCGCCGTCCCTCATGCTGATGCCGGTCATGGTGCTATGGGTCAATCTGCATGGCAGCTTCATGCTCGGGCTGTTGCTGCCCATCGCCCTGATGGTCGAGGCGGTGCTCGATGTGGGCGCTGATCGTCGCCGGGCAATGATCGACTGGGGCCGGTTCATTCTCGCCGCGTGGGCCGTCGCGCTCCTCAACCCCGATTTTGCCGCCGGCGTAATATTTCCGATCCGGATGGTCGGGATGGCGAGCCTTGCCCGGATCGGCGAGTGGGCGCCGGCGAGCTTCGGCGGACTGCAGCCGCTCGAGCTAACCATCCTGGCCGGTCTGGCCTTGGGGTTCACAGGTCAGGTGAGGCTGCCGCCGATCCGGCTCCTGATCTTTCTCGCCCTCGTTCATGGCGCCCTGGCGCATGTGCGGCATGGGCAAATCCTGGGTCTCGTGGGGGCACTGATCCTGGCCGAACCGTTCGGCACGAGCCTCGGCCGCGGCCCGGCGTCGGCATCGGGCGTCATCTGGCGGCGCGCCGCGGCCTGTGCCGCAATGCTCGCCGTGGCGGCTCTGGCCGTGCGCATCGCGCTGCCGCTCGGACCGGACGGCACGGGGGGCGACTTCGCGGCGACGCTCGAGCGCATACCGCCATCGTTGCGCGCTCGACCGGTGTTGAATGCCTACGCGCTCGGCGGAGAGCTGATCTTCAACGGTGTTCGTCCCTTCATCGATGGTCGTGCAGATCTGTACGGTGATGCATTCATGGCCCGGTATGGCACGATCGTTGCTCCGAATCGCACCGAGCTGGAGCGTGCCCTGTCCGAGTATGGAATCGGATGGACGATCTTCCGCGCGGACGATCCGGTCGTTCAGGTGCTTGATACGGAGCCCGGGTGGCGGCGTTTGATCACGAGCAACGGCCTCGTCATTCACGCGCGGGACAATCAGGTTCCGCGACGATCGGCGGCGGACGACGGCGCGCGCGTGCAGCACATGCCGGGTTTGGCGTCCTGACCGGTTGCCGGGGGACGCCACGGCCGGTAGCGTCCTGCGGTTCCCTTTCCGGCAGTAAGGCCCGCCCATCCATGTCGCTCACAGCCGCCCGCCTCGACCGTATCAGCCCCAGCCAGACCATCGCGATCACGACGAAGGCGCGGATGCTGAAGGCGGCCGGGCGCGACATTATCAGTCTCTCGGCCGGCGAGCCCGATTTTGACACGCCCGACAACGTCAAGCGCGCGGCGATCCGCGCGATCGAGGCGGGCGAGACGAAATACACCGATGTCGCCGGCACGCCCGCGCTCCGCCGCGCGGTTGCCGATAAGTTCCGTCGCGACAGCGGCCTCGATTACGCGCCGGACGAGATCATCATCTCGACCGGCGGCAAGCAGGTCATCTTCAACGCGATGGTGGCGACGCTCGACGCGGGCGACGAGGTGATCATTCCGGCGCCGTGCTGGGTCAGCTATCCGGATATCGTGGCGCTCGCCGACGGCACGCCGGTGATCGTGCCGACCGGGCAGAACACTGGGTTCAAGCTGCGCGCTGAGGACCTGGAGGCGGCGATCACGCCGCGCACCAAGTGGTTCGTGCTGAACAACCCGTCGAACCCGACGGGGGCGGCCTATTCGGCGGCGGAGCTCGAGCCGATCTGCGAGGTGCTGATGCGCCACCCGCATGTCTGGGTCTTCACAGACGATATCTATGAGAAGCTCGCCTATGACGGTTTCAAGCCGGCGACCGTGGTTTCGGTCGAGCCGAGGCTCCGCGACCGCACCGTCACGATGAACGGCTGCAGCAAGGCGTACGCGATGACCGGCTGGCGCATCGGGTTTGCCGGCGCGCCGAAGGCGCTGATCCGCGCGATGGACAAGTTGCAGAGCCAATCGACGTCGAACCCGTCCTCGATCGCGCAGGCCGCCGCCGTCGAGGCGCTCAACGGCCCGCAGGACAGCATCGAAAAGATGCGGCGCGTCTATGAGGAGCGGCGGAATCTTGTTGTCGGAATGCTGAACGAAGCGCCCGGCATCACCTGCAGCAAGCCGGAGGGCGCATTCTACGTCTTCCCGGCCGTGCATGGCTGCATCGGCCGCACGAGCGCCGCCGGCACGGCGATTACCGACGACGAAAGCTTCGTGACCGCGCTGCTCGATGAGCAGGGGGTCGCGGCCGTGCATGGTGCGGCATTCATGTATCCGGGGCATTTCCGCATCAGCTACGCGACCGATACGGAGAGCCTGCGCGA
>CAYSTX010000053.1:0-17001 GCA_964434035.1 uncultured Acetobacteraceae bacterium | reverse complement strand
GTTCCAGGAAGGCCGGCCAGCTTTCCAGCCGTGGGGTTGCGCCATAGTCGGCAATCATGACTATCCAACGACTTCCCTCCGTCGGGAGCAACACCGCATTCCGTGTTAGCGCGGGCGGATCAGGCAGCGTCATGACGAGCTTCCACTCGAGTGGTGCATCGTTGGGGATCGGGACGACGACGGTCGCGTAACTGATATCGATGCCGATCTCGGTCACCTCCGGGCCGTCCCAACTAAGGGCGTCGAGCAATGCTAAGGTCAGCGCCCCCCGACCTGACGCCTCCACCACCAGATCGGCCTGGAGTATCCCCGATAGGCTCGGGCCAGCGTCGAACCGGACAGCAAACGCGGTCGCAGTATCGGTCGCCGGCAGGATTTCGGTCGCCCGGCATTCGGGCTGTAGCACGACATTGTTCAACGCCTGTACCCGGCGGCGCAGCACATGCTCGATCAGCGGCCTGGACGCGCAGAGGATCGATTGGCCAAAATCTCGCTGCGGCAGGGGGCCGACATCTGCCCGCTCGTGCCGGATGTCTTGCGCAACCTTGACGGGGACAGCGCCCGCTCTGGCGAGATCCTGCTCGATGCCCGGGAAAATCTCACCGAGTGCCTGGAGGCCACCAGCCAGTAGCACATGTGGGTGCCGGTCCTGCGGCGTGCCGGACCGCCATGCGACGGATGCCGGCAGATCGTCGCGTTCCAGGATGTCGACCTGCTCGAAATACCGCGCCAACACGCCGGCCGCCGACAACCCGCCGATGCCGGCCCCGACCACCACGGCACGCCGACCCAAGAAATTGCCCATGCTGCTATGCTCCCGCGAAAATGGAGCGAGCAGATCACCGCACCGATGCTACGGCGGCGTTGCTGTTCGGGCAGAACGAGCTACAGCGGTAATGTGTTGGCGTTTACTCTCAGGTTTAGGCTTCGCCTCGGTGGTAAAGCTTAACCCTGTAAAGGCGACGCGATCGCAATTTCAGCCTGAGGCACGCCGCCGTTTGCGCCGACGCGCACCCCTGCGCTAAGCCCGCTGTCGATGCGCTTCCTCTATCATCTCCCGCTGTCACCATACTCGCGCAAGGTGCGTCTGGTGCTCGGCGAAAAACGTCTGCCGTTCGAGTTGCGTCTTGAAAAGACGTGGGAGCGGCGGCCGGAATATCTCGACCTCAATCCTGCCGGAACCGTACCGACCTTGGTCGAGGATAGCGGGCTCGTCGTGCCGGATTCGAACGTGATCTGCGAATATCTCGACGAGGCCTATCCCGACGTCGCCATGCTGGGCCGCACGCTCGCCGAGCGCGTGGAGGTGCGGCGGCTCGTTGCATGGTTCGATGGTCGTTTCGCCAACGAAGTTACGCGCAACCTGCTCGGCGAGAAGGTCATGAAGCGGATCGCCGGGCGCGGAAACCCGGACGCGTCGGCACTCCGCGTCGGCTACGCGTCGCTGAAGCACCATCTGGTCTACATCGGCTGGCTCGCGGAGACGCGGAAATGGCTTGCCGGAGGCAACATCTCGCTCGCCGATTTCACGTGCGCGGGGCACCTCTCGGCGCTCGATTTCGCGGGCGACGTTGATTGGTCCGTCAGTGAGCCGGCGCGCGACTGGTACGCGCGGATGAAGTCGCGGCCGTGTTTCCGCGGCGTGCTGGCCGACCGCGTGCCCGGCATCGACCCGCCTGAGCATTACGCGGATCTAGGTCGGACTCCAGTCGCTAGGCGACGTATGGGCCGACACCACATGACACGGGCGGCTCATGCTGACGGTGCTAAGCGGGCTTGCGAAGTTTGAACGCGACCTGATCCGGGCGCGTATGGGCGAAGATCGCGCGCGAGCCGTGGCGCGTGGCGCGAAGACGGGCCGAAAGCCGAAGTTCACCCCACACCAGCAGCGTGAGGCGATCAAGCGGCGCGACGAGCGGTCTGTTACGGAGACGGGACGCAGCTACAATGCCGGCGCGTCCACGATTTAGCGGCTGGTGCGGTGAAGGACATTTTTCTTGCGCTCGTGGGTGTCGCTGCCGCGGTGCTTTCGGTGTCAGCGCCCTACTATGCCGACACAACCCTGCGGGCATATTCGCAGTTCTTTTTCTGGGGCGGTCTTGTCGTGGCCGCGCTCTGTTTACTTTTGGCGCTGACACTGAAGAAACGCCCCTTAGCCCTGAAATCGAGAATCAAGTTGCCGACCCTAGAGGCAACCCGAAATTCAACGATTGATGCGACAGGAGCCATAATTCCGGGTGATCTCCCTTTCCAGTTCGCCAAGGCCGACGATCACTCTTTAATCGCCATGGCTGGAATTAAGGTCACTCGGAATGAGGATGGGACGATACTCGTAAACCCAGATGCTGAGCCGATTAAGTTCCCGCCCCCAACCGGCGAATTTTCGATGTTCTCTAACCAAGACCTGAAATTTCATTGCGGGAAGTTGTCGACAGACCTGCGCTGCCTCCAAAAGCTACTTTACGAAGAAACTGCGAGAATTAGAGCTGATAAAGAAACGAAAATAGCGGAAGAAGAGATCGGTAAAGTGGTTGGTCGCTACGCAGCGGAGTATAAGCGTGGGATTGCGCGAGAGGCGCATTCTGTGGCGAGTGAGCTTCTAAGCCGCTTAATGAGCGCCACCTTCACAACAGCTTCTGCCGCCAACGGTGGGAGGGTCGTTTACTACAAGACATTCTGTGGCCCGACACCCGCATCCGATGCCGCAGACTTCCTAGACGAACTTGCGAGGCAACTTCGTATATGAGTGCTGACACTTGGGCAATCGTTGCCGCGACAGGGCTTGGACCAATTATGGCTATTCTCATTACCTTTTGGCGAGAAGACAGAAGTTCGTTGAGAACACGTCGCCTATGGGTGTTTCGGCCCTTATGGCAACTCGTCGCGTAGGAATCTCACCTGAGCATGTGAGCGCGCTAAACCTAGTTGAAGTCGATTTTTATCAGTGCGCCAAGGTTCAAGAGCATTGGAAGACTTACAAGGACCACCTATTCAGCTCTGGCCCGGAAGACGACGTTTGAAATGAAAGAAAAGAGAGACTCTTGGCCAACATGCTATTTGAGATGGGCAAGAGCCCTTCAATTCGACATTCCCGCCATGGAGATCTTCAAGGGTGGATATGCGCCTAAAGGATAGCTTCACCGGGACAGCCGACAATTTGAAGCGATGGAATTTGTTTATGACCTGTCCAAGGGCACGAAGGTCGTTCCGATCTGGCTTCGCGGCGTCACACCACAGCAACCGCCCATAGACTCGACGGATCGGTAGCTCAGTAGTTGTAGGCCACCGTCACATCTCCTCGCCGAGCGCCCGGCGCTTCAGGTCGGCGAGCTTGGCCGCCCCGCCCGGCGTCTTCGGGTCGATCGACATCAGGCGCGTCCAGGCGAGATAGGCGCCATGCCAATCCTCCGAACGCTCGGCGATCTGTGCGAGCGACCGAAGTGCGGCGAATTGGTGCGGGTCGCGGACCAGCGTCTCGCGGATGTCGGCGATCGCGCCCCTTGTGTCGCCGGCCTGCGCGCGGGCAAGCGCCCGGCGGCGCCATGCCTCGGTCAGCGTCGGGTCGAGCGCGATGACGCCGCTGAAATCCTCGATCGCGTCCGACGTCGACCCGGCCTCCAACTCGCGCGTCGCGCGGCCCATCAGGAGCTGCACCGCGGACGAGCCGCCCGCCGACCAGAGGCGCTCGATCGCGCCCTCGATCGTGCCGGCCTCCTGTTCGGTGGTCGCGTTCTGGAGCCGCGTATAGAGCCGGTCGAGCGCGGCGGCGCGATCCGGGTCCGGCGCGGCGGCGGCGAGCAGCAGCAGGGCCGCGAGCGTCACGCTCCGCATGCTCCGCCGCACCCGCATCAGCCTGGCGCCACCCCGGCCAGCGCCGCCGGTTTCGGCCCGCCCGCCATCCAGTCCAGCAGCTCGACGGTGTGGACCATCGGCAGGTCGCCACCGGATAGCTGTGTCAGACAGCCGATATTGCCGGCCGCGACCAGATCGGGATGCGTCGCGCTCAGATTTTCGAGCTTGCGTTCGCGCAGCCGCCCCGCGATCTCCGGTTGCAGGATGTTGTAGGTGCCGGCCGAGCCACAGCAGATATGCGGCTCCCGCGGCTCAACCACCGCGAAGCCCGCCGTCTCGAGCAGCGCTTTCGGCTCCCCAGTCACCTTCTGCCCGTGCTGAAGGCTGCAGGCCGAATGATAGGCGACGGTCAGCCCGGGCGCGGGGCGGGTGGGCGCGTAGCCGATGGCGGTCAGGTATTCGCTGATGTCCTTCGCGCGGGCGGAGACGTCGGCGGCACGGCTCCGCCATGGCTCCGGGGCTTCCCGGAACATGAAGCCGTAATCCTTGAGCGTCGTGCCGCAGCCGGACGTGTTGACGACGATGGCGTCCAGCCCCTCGCCCTCGATCTCCGCCGACCACGCTGCGATGTTGGCGCGCGCGAATGCCATCGCATTGTCGTGCATGCCGAGGTGATGCGTGAGCGCGCCGCAGCAGCCGGAGCCGCGCGCCACCACGACCTCAATCCCGAGGCCGGTCAGGAGCCGGATCGTCGCCTCGTTGATCGAGGGCGAGAGCACCTGCTGCGCGCAGCCGGCCAGCAGCGCAACGCGCCCGCGTCGGGCACCGACCGCGCGATGCACGGACGGCCGCTCGACCGGGCTCGGCGGCGGCAGGCGATTGGGTGCAAGCGCCAGCATCGCGCGGAGGCGGGCGGCCGTCATCGACTGCCCGGGGATAAGCCGCGCGAGAGGCTTGGCGATCCTGGCCGCCATCATCGCCGGACGGAACCGGCCAGGCCGCGGCAGGATCGCGGCAAGCGCGCGGCGGATGAGCCGTTCGGGCCATGGGCGGGTATAGGTCTGCTCGATGTAAGTCCGCGCATGATCGACCAGGTGCATGTAGTTCACGCCGGACGGGCACGTTGTCATGCAGGCGAGGCAGGACAAGCACCGATCGATATGCGTGACCACTTCGGGCGTGGCGGGGCTGCCGGTCTCCAGCATGCCCTTGATCAGGTAGATGCGCCCGCGCGGGCTATCGAGCTCGTCGCCGAGCAAGACGAAGGTCGGGCAGGTCGCGGTGCAGAGGCCGCAATGGACACAGGTGCGGAGCACCTGGTTCGAGGACGCGGTGTCCGGGTCTTTTAGCTGTTCAGCCGTGAAAGTCGTCTGCATGGCGCTTGCCTTCGGGTGGTCACGTCTGGGCCGGGCGGACCTGCCGGGCACGGCGGACGATCAGCAACGAGACCAGCAGATGCGTGATCGCCAGCGCGAACAGCACGACTGAGAGCAGCCGGTCTGCGGGCCACAGGGCCCCGCTCAGCACCGATCCGAAGGCCAGCGCAGCCGCTGCGAACGCGAGCAAGAACCGGAGATCCGTCACGCGCCGATCCGGGTTGCGGACGTAGTACTGAACGCACATCAGCGCGAACGAAACCAACAGCGGCGGCACGATCAGTCCGCGCGGAATGAGCGGCATCGACATCAGGCAGCAACCTCCAACGCGCCGAGCCGTCCCGGCGAAAAAATCCCGGCGGGGTCGAGGGCGGCGCGGACCGCGGCTGTAATGCGGGCGAGCGCCGGCGGCTCGGGCGGCACGACATCGACCGCGCGCCGCAGCGCGTCCGGTCCGCGCATCAGCCACCATACACCGCCCGCCGCACGCGCGGCCTCGGCAACCGCCGCATGGGCGGCCGCGTCGGCGCGTCCGGCGACCCAAACCAGACCGCCGCCCCAATCGAGCATTGTCGATGCGCCAAATGCCGCCTCGACGGATGCGGCGACGCGGGCGCCGGCCGATGGGCGAACGCTAACCCGCCAAACGGCGTCATCGGCGCCGACGCTGAGCGGGCGGACGTCGCGGATGTCGGCCCAGGCGGCGCGGCTTGCGTCAGCGTCCAGCCGCTCGATCCGCGCGCCGGGCGCGGCGATGGCGAGGTCGCGTGTTAGCTGCTCGGCCCGGTAGGCGACGGAGGGCGCGAAGTCTTCGATGCGGACGAGGGCGACCGATCCGCCAAGCTCCGACAGCGCCGGCACGCGGCGCGCGGCGTCCTCCGGCAGGAAAGCGGCGGCCGAGACGCCGTAGGGCGCGCCGAGCGCTGCCGACAGCGCGCCAATTGCGGCCGCGGCATCCAGCCCGATCACGGCGAGGCTCGCCGAGGTTTCCGCCGCGGGCAGAACCTTCAGCGTGACCTCCGTCAGAACGCTAAGCGTTCCGAAGCTGCCGCAGAGCAGCTTGCAGAGATCGAGCCCGGTGACATTCTTCAGCACGCGCCCGCCCGAGCTGATCAGCTCGCCGCTGCCGTTGACCGACCGGACGCCGATCACGTGGTCGCGCGTGCCACCCCAGGCGACGCGGCGCGGGCCGGAGAGGTTGGCGGCGACCATACCGCCCACCGTCTGCCGCGCCGCGACATCGGGGCCGAGAAACGCGTAGGCGGGCGGCTCGGCGATCAGTTGCTGCCCGGCCTCCGACAGCGTGCGGGTGAGCGTCGCGACCGGCGTGCCGGCGCGGACGCTGACGACCAGCTCCTTCGGCGCGTAGAGCGGAATGCCGGTCAGGTGCGTGAGCGACAGAGTATCGGCGGCGGTGCTCGGCGCGAGCGAGGCCGCCATCGTATCGTTGCCGATGATCCTAAGCGTCCGTCGCGCTGACGCCGCGGACGCCACAGCATCGCGAACGCCAGCCTCGTCGGCGGGCGCTGCGTGACCTGCCGCGAGCGCGGCGTGAGGGACGGTCGTGCTCATCACTCGGCCGCGAGGGGCATCGCCGCCGTCGGTGCATCGAGCAGCGGGAACACCTTGCTCGGGTTCAGCAGCCAGCCAGGATCGAATGCCGACTTGATCCGCCGCTGTTGCGCTAGCTCCTCAGGCGTGAACTGCACGTCCATTAGGTCGCGCTTCTCGACGCCAACGCCGTGCTCCCCGGTCAGGCAGCCGCCGACCTCGACGCAGAGCCGCAGGATGTCGGCGCCGAAGTGCTCGGCACGGCGGAAGCTCTCCGGGTCGTTCGCGTCGAACATGATGAGCGGATGCAGATTGCCGTCGCCGGCGTGGAAGACGTTGGCGACCTTGAGCCCGCACTGATCGCTCATCTCCCCGATGCGGCGCAGCACTTCCGGCAGCCGGCTGGTCGGGATCGTGCCGTCCATGCAGAGGTAATCGGGGCTGATGCGGCCGATGGCGCCGAATGCGCCCTTTCGGCCCTTCCAAATCGCCGCACTCTCCTCGGCGCTCGCCGAGACGCGCATGCTGATCGGCGCAAATTGCTCGCAGATAGAGCGAATACGATCGAGCAGGTAGTCCTGCTCGGTGACCGAGCCTTCGACCTCGATGATCAGCAGCGCCTCGGCGTCGAGCGGATAGCCCGCGTGCGCGAACGCCTCGCAGGCATGGATCGCGGGCTTGTCCATGAACTCGAGGGCGACGGGGATGATGCCCGAACTGATGATCGCATCGACGCAACCGCCCGCGACCTCGTTCGACGCGAAGGCGACCAGCATCGCACGGGCGCCCTCGGGCGCGCGGAGGATGCGGACGGTCACTTCGGTCACCATCGCAAGCATTCCCTCGCTGCCGGTCAGCAGGCCGAGCCAGTCGTAGCCGGCCGCGTCCAGATGCGCGCCGCCGATGTCGATGATTTCGCCCGCGACCGTGACGATCCGGAGGCCCAGCAGGTTGTTGGCGGTGACGCCGTACCTCAGGCAATGCGCGCCGCCCGAGTTCATGCCGACGTTGCCGCCGATCATGCAGGCAAGCTGGCTCGACGGGTCGGGCGCGTAGAAGAACCCCTCGTCCTTGATTGCCTCGGTGATGCCGACATTGGTCACACCGGCCTGCACCGTCGCGCAGCGGTCGGCGTAGTCGATCGACAGGATCCGGTTCATCCGCATCATGCCGACGACGACCGCGTCCGACATCGGCAGCGCGCCGCCCGAGAGCGAGGTGCCGGCGCCGCGCGGGATTACGCGGACCCCGTTGCGATGGAGGAAGGCGAGGATTGCCGCGACCTGCTCGCTCGTCTCCGGTAGAACGACAGCGAGCGGGCTTTGTTTGTACGCGGTGAGACCGTCGGTCTCATACGGGCGGAGGCGGATCGGGTCGGCGATGACGCCGTTCTCCGGGACGATCGCGCGCAGGCCCGCGACGATTTCATCGCGCCGGGCGACTACGTCGGTCTTGGGGTCCGGCTGTCTGATCATGGCCCGTTCCTCCGCACCGTTCTGTTGCTTTGAACATGGCGGGCAGGCCGTGGGCCGGCAAGGCTCGGCCCCTCGTGTCGGGGCTGCGACGCCGCGCCGATATTAGCCCTGACGGGCCTTCATGCGCGGGTTTTTCTTGTTGATCACGTAGACGCGCCCGTGCCGGCGGACGACGCGACAATTCTTGTCGCGGACCTTCGCAGATTTCAGGCTGTTGCGGACTTTCATGGCGGCAGTCTTTCGGGCAAATCAGATGAGCGCGGGGAGTTACGGGGCCGCGCCGTCGCTGTCAATCGCGCGAACCCGGCCGCCGCGTCAGAACTCAGCGGTTTGGCGGATCGCGTGCCAGTGCATCAGCCGGATCGCGCCGGACTCCAGCAGCCGCGCCCGCTCAAGCCACGTCTCCGCCTCCCGCAGCAGCACCGGGGCCTCATTCGGGTCCGGCCGGTTCTGTTCCAGCAAGGCGACATAACGCCGCCATCCATCGATCGCGCCGCATAAATGCCGCTGCGAGATGTCAGTGGCACTCCGTATGTCGAGGCCGAGGCGGCCGAGGGCGCGGCTGATGGCGGGCGCCGTCGGCGGCGGGCGGGTGCGGTTGTCGTAGGTCATCCACGCCGTCTCGACCGGCCCGGCAGGGTTGAATGTATCGCCCGCGACGGTCTCGATCACCGCGACGTGGCTGCCGGGGCGAATCGCGGTGCGAAGCGCGGACAGGACCGGCTCGACCGGCGCGACGCGCAGCGCGTGGAGCGCGATCGCGTGGTTGAAGTAGCGGCTGCGAAAGCCCGGCCGCGCCGGCGACCACAGATCAATCGCGGTCCGGCGGCCGAGGCCGGCGCCGTCGATGTGCAGCCGCGCCGCCGCGACGAGGGTCTGATCCGCCTCGAACCCGCTGACCCAGGCGCCCGTGCCGCGCGCGATCTCGGTGACCGGCGCGCCCGTGCCGGCACCGACTAGCAGGACAGTGGAGGAGGATGAGAGGCCGAATGGGCGGGCGATCCGCAGGATCTCGTCGGCACCGCCCGGCGCGATGAAGCCGTCGCCCCACAGCGTGTCGAGCAGCGCGAGCCGTGGATCTGACCACGGAAGGTCCGAGTGGCTTGGCCGAGCGGCCGTGGTCGCGTCCGTCCGTCGCGGGTCAGCGGCCGCGATCGCGCTCCTTGTCAGCCCCTCGACATCAGCGAGCAGCGTCGGCGCCGCGGCCGGTGGGGCTCGCCCGCCGGCCGGGCGAGTGAGGCCGTGCGGGACCGAGGCGGTCGGCTTCACGCTCCGGTCCTGCGTCGTGGTCACGCTCATCCGTCCACTCCCCATGCGAACCCGCACAAGGGGAGAATGGAGGGTCGCGGTGAACGAACCGTTGTCGGAGAGCGCCCGAACCGGTCAGCCGAATTCGGTCAGAAAGTAGCAGGCCGGCGCGTCGCCGAGTGCGGACGCGATGTGGCGATGCGCGGGGCCGGCCGGGATATGGACCATGTCGCCCGGACCCGCCTCGATCGTCTGGTTGTCAAACCGGTACTGCAGCCGACCGGACACGACGAAGACGGAGTGTCCGGTCTCGCACCAGTGCGGCTCGGCGTCATTCGCCGCCGGCTCGGTCGGCATCCGCTCCTGATACCGGAGCGCGATGCCGAATGGGGTGACCGCTTCGCGCACGCGAAGGCCACCGCCGGCGTCGGCCAGCGGATGCTCGGCGGCGCGAAACAGGTAGCTCATCGCGGCGCCAGCACCATGACCATCTGCCGGTTTTCCATGCGCGGCATCTGCTCGACCTTCGTCAATGGGTCCATCTCAGTGCGGATCCGCTCAAGCACGCGCACGCCGATTTCCTGGTGCGCCATCTCGCGGCCACGGAAGCGGAGCGTCACCTTGACCTTGTCGCCCTCGTCGATGAAGGACTTCATGGCCCGCATCTTGACCTGATAGTCGTTCTCGTCGATGTTTGGACGGACCTTGATCTCTTTGATCTCGATAACTTTTTGCTTCTTCTTGGCCTCGTTCTTCTTCTTCTGCTGTTCGTATTTGAACTTGCCGAAGTCGAGGATCTTGACGACCGGCGGATCGGCGTTGGGGCTGATCTCGAGCAGGTCGAGGCCGACGGCATAGGCGCGTAAGAGCGCGTCGCGGGCACTCATCACGCCCTGCATCTCGCCGTCCTGGTCAATCAGGCGCACTTGAAGTGCGCGGATGTCTTCGTTTACGCGCGGCCCGTCACGGCTGGGTGTGGCGGCGGGCATGGGTGCTCGGGCTATGGGTCGCTCCTCAGTCTGTTGCAAAATAGGCACGCGCTGGCGCGGCCATGGGCCGCACCATCGCCGATCGGCACCGCCCGTTTCAAGGGCGGATCATCATGAACGATCGGGCGCGTGTAGCAGGTCGGGTGGCGTTGCCTCGGCTGCAAGGCGTCCGATCGCCTCATCGAGCGGCAGCAGCTCCTGCGCCTCACCGCCGAGCCGGCGGATCGCCACCGTCCGCTGCTCCGCCTCGCGCCGGCCGACGACCAGCATTACCGGCACGTGGGCGAGGCTGTGTTCGCGCACCTTGGCGTTGATCTTCTGGTTCGTCAGATCGAGAACGACATTGAGCCCCTTCGAGCGCAGCGCCGCCGCGACCTCTTCGGCGTAGCCGTTGGCGTCGGACACGATGGTCGCGACCACCGCCTGCACCGGCGCGAGCCAGAGCGGGAAGCGCCCTGCGTACTGCTCGATCAGGATGCCGAGAAAGCGTTCGAAGCTGCCCAGAATCGCACGGTGCAGCATGACCGGGCGTTTTCGCGATCCGTCATCGGCGACGTATTCCGCATCCAGCCGCTCCGGCAGCACAAAATCGACCTGCAACGTGCCGCACTGCCAGTCCCGCCCGATCGCGTCGCGCAAGACGAACTCGAGCTTCGGCCCGTAGAACGCACCTTCGCCGGGGTTCAGCTCATATTCGACGCCGGCGATCGCGCAGGCGTCCTTGAGCGCGCCTTCCGCCCGGTCCCAGGTCGCGTCGTCGCCGGCGCGTAACGCCGGCCGGTCCGAAAAGCGGACGACGAAGGTTGGGAAGCCGAAATCGGCGTAGATCGAGCTTAGCAGGCTGACGAAGCGCACGGTCTCGTCGGCGATCTGCGCCTCGGTGCAGAAGATGTGCGCGTCATCCTGCGTGAAGGCGCGGACGCGCATGATGCCGTGCAGCGCGCCCGACGGCTCATAGCGATGGCACGACCCGAACTCTGCCATCCGCAACGGTAGCTCGCGATATGACCGCAGGCCTTGGCGGAAGATCTGCACGTGGCAGGGGCAGTTCATCGGCTTCAGCGCGAGAACCTTGTCCTCGTCCTCGACCGTTGCCACGAACATGTGCTCGCGGAACTTCTCCCAGTGGCCCGACCGCTCCCACAGCGTCCGGTCGACGAGTTGCGGCGTCTTCACTTCCTGATATCCGGCCGCGTCCAGCCGCCGGTGCATATAGGCCTCGGCGGTGCGATAGAGGCGCCAGCCTTTCGGGTGCCAGAAGACGCTGCCGACGGCCGATTCCTCGATGTGGAACAGATCCATCTCGCGGCCGATGCGGCGGTGGTCGCGCTTCTCCGCCTCCTCCAGCATCGTCAGGTAGGCGTCGAGTTCCTTCTGGTCGCGCCACGCGGTGCCATAGATGCGGGTCAGCATCGCGTTCCGATGATCGCCGCGCCAATAGGCACCCGCGACCTTCATCAGCTTGAACGCGCCCCCGACATCGGCGGTCGAGCGCATGTGTGGGCCACGGCAGAGGTCGACCCAGTCGCCCTGCGAGTAGAGCGTGATCGTCTCGTCCTTTGGCAGGTCCTCAACGAGTTCGGCCTTGTACGCCTCGCCCCGCTCGCGGAAATAGGCGATCGCCTCGTCGCGGCCGATGACGCTGCGGCGGAAGGGCGCGCCGCGCGCGACGATCTCGCGCATCTTCGCCTCGATCGCCGGGAAATCCTCGGGCGTGAACGGCTCGTTCCGCGCGAAGTCGTAATAGAACCCGTTCTCGATCGCCGGACCGATTGTGACCTGCGTGCCGG
Source organism: uncultured Acetobacteraceae bacterium (assembly GCA_964434035.1). Lineage (GTDB taxonomy): Bacteria > Pseudomonadota > Alphaproteobacteria > Acetobacterales > Acetobacteraceae > CAYSTX01. Next base: position 4,780 of record CAYSTX010000053.1, on the reverse strand, counting down.
GGTAGAGCTCCTGCACCGCCTCGGCCAAGACATGCGCCGCATCATGGCGGATCAGCGTGAGCGCCTCCTCGTCACGGCGGGTGACGAAGGTGACGGCGGCATCCTGCTCGATCGGCGTGGCGAGATCGACCAGCTTGCCGTCAACCCGCATGGCGAGGGCCGCGCGCGCGAGGCCGGGGCCGATCGCGGCGGCGAGTTCGGCGCCGGTCAGCGGCGCATCGAAGTGCCGGACCGCGCCGTCAGGGAGGGTGATTGCAGGCATTCTTCGCCGGTCAATCGCATCAGCCGAGCGCGGCGGCAACCCTTTCTGCGGGCAGATCGGCCAAGTCGGGCACGCGGAGCACGGTCGGCCAGCCGCCGTCGGGCATACGTGGCGCCGTGAGCGCCGGGTCGCTGTCCGATGAGAACAACACGACCGAGCGGCAACCCATCGCGGCGGCGAGATGCATTGGTCCCGTGTCGTTGCCGATCGCGACGGCCGCCCCTGAGGCGATCGCGGCGACATCCATCAGCGACGTGCGACCGGTCAGGTCGATCGCGGTCGGGCACGCCCGCTGAATCGCGGCAGCGGCCTCCGACTCGGCGGACGTGCCGATGACGACGGGTGGCAAGCCTTCGGCATCGAGATAGCGGGCGAGGGCGGCGAAGCGTTCGGCGGGCCACCGCTTCGCCGGCCGTCCGGGCGAGGCACCGGGCACGAGCATCGCATAGCGTGACGGCAGGCCGGCGGGCGGCTCCCGGCCGAGCCAGGCGACCGATGGGCGCGGGATGTCGGCGATGCCGGCCATTCGGAGTTGCTCGCGCTGCCGCTCGATCGTGTGCATGCCGTCGCGGTCCGGGTTGGCGTGCGGGTAGCGGCAGCCGGGCGCGATGCCGGACCAGTCCGGCCGGCCGGCGAGCACGAAATAGCGGGATGAGCGCGTCGAGGTCTGCAGGTCGTAGATCATGTCGTACCCACGCAAACTCCGCCGCAGCGCGAGCAGGCCGCGGATGTCCCATGGCTTCGGCCTTCGGTCGATTGACACCGAATCGAACCAGGGGGACCGAAGGCCGAGGACGGCGAAAGGCGGCGTGGTCAGAAGCGTGATCCGCGCCTCTGGATGATGTGCGCGGATGGCAGCGAATGGGCCGAAGCTCAGCACGAAATCGCCGAGCGCACCGAGCCGGATGACGAGAACGCGGGTCACGCTAAAATCTCCGAATAGACGTCGAGGGTCGCTTGCTGCATCGCGGCCGTGGTGTAGCCGTCGATGACGGCGGCCCGCGCGGCGGCGCCGATCGCTTGGCGAGCGTCGAGCGGCATGTCGAGCACGCGGTCAATCGCGTCGGCGAGCGCGGCCGGGTCGCCCGGCTTCACGCGCCATCCGGTCACGCCATCCTCCACCGTCTCGACCGGCGCGCCGTGATCGGTCGCGATCACCGGGCGCGCCATCGCCTGCGCCTCGATCACAACGCGACCAAACGGCTCGGGATTGATCGAGGCGTGTACGACGACGTCGGACAGTAGGAGTGCGGCGGGCATGTCGTCCGTCTCGCCGACCAGCCGCAGCCGGTGGCCAAGCCCGGCGCGCTCGGCGGCGGCGATGAGGCCGGCAGTGTAGCGTTGTCGCCCCTGATCGCTGCCGACCAGCACGCAGACCGCGTCCGTATGGCGCAGTTTCGCCATTGCCTCGAGCAGCACGCCCTGTCCCTTCCAGCGGGTTAACCGGCCCGGCAGTACGATTGTCGGCGCGCCGTCGGGCAGGCGCCAAGCGTGGGCGAGGCGGGCAATGCGGTCGGTCGGCACGATTGTGGGGTCGAACACGGCGGGGTCGACGCCGCGCGGAATGATGCGGATGCGCTCGGGTGGGACGCCGTGCCGCGCCTCGATCAGGCCGGCGATAAAGCGGCTGATCGCGATAACCCGCTCGCCCTTCGCCATCACCGCGTTGTAGCGGCGCTTGAGCGGCAGATCCTCGCCGTAGGCGCCGTGATAGGTCGTCACGAAGTGCGTGCCCGTCCGCCGCGCGGCCCAATAAGCCGACCACGCCGGCGCGCGGGAGCGGGCGTGAACGATGTCGACTGCCTCTTCTCGGATTAGGCGAGCGAGCCGGCCGGCATTTAGCCAGATGGTTCGCGGATTGCGCGTCGCCAGTGGCAACGTGATGTGCCGCCCGCCGGCTCGCTCGACCGAAGCGACCATCCGTCCGCCGCCGCTGGTCACTAGGGCGACGCCGCCGGCCCGGGCGATCGCCTCCGTCATTTCGACCGTGCCGCGCTCCACTCCGCCGGTGACGAGTGCCGGTAATACCTGAAGGATCACGGGCGGGCGGCTTGGCGGCGATGTCATGTGGGGCGCTATACCAACCCGGACGGGTGGCGCGAAGGCGACCCAGACGAGTGGCGCGAAGGCGAGGGATTGGCATGGAAAGCGGCCGGCTGACACGAGAGAACCTGCCGGCGCTGGCATGGCGCCGCCTGCCGGGACGGGGGCCGACGGTGCTGTTCCTGCCCGGCTATCGCAGTGACATGAGCGGCACCAAGGCGACCGAGATCGCTGCCTGGTGCGAAGCGCGCGGGCAGGCGCTGATGCTGTTCGACTATGCGGGGCACGGCGAGAGCGCCGGCGCGTTCGAGGATGGGACGATCGGCGGCTGGACGGCGGATGCGCTCGCCATCATCGACCATGTCGCACCGTCCGGTCCGCTGCTGCTGGTCGGGTCGTCGATGGGTGGCTGGATTGCGCTGCTCGCCGCGACCGCCCGGCCGGAGCGGGTCCGCGCCATGCTGCTGATCGCCGCCGCGCCGGATTTCACCGAGAGCCTGATGTGGGCGACGATGATGCCGGGCGAGCGCGCGACGCTGCTCCGCGACGGGCGGCTGTTGGCGCCGAGCGCGTATAGCGACCCGTATCCGATCACAAGCCGCCTGATCGAGGAAGGGCGCGATCACCTGCTGATGACCGAGGGCGCGGGGCCGGTGCCGGTCACGTGCTCGGTCCGGCTGCTGCATGGGCAGCGCGATGCCGACGTGCCGTGGGAAACGTCGCTCCGGCTCGCCGCAAGCCTCGCGGCGGACGACGTCCGGCTGACGCTGATCAAGGACGGCGATCACCGGCTGTCACGCCCGGCCGACCTCGCCCTGCTGCGCGGGACCCTCGCCACGCTCTGCGGCGAGGATGGCGCGTAGCCCCTCGCGATAGGTCGGATAAAGCCAGGCGATCCCGAGCGCCGCCTTGGTCGCGGCGTTGGCGATGCGCCGGTTCTCGGCCCAGAAGCTCGCGCCCATTGGGCTCATGGCCGGCAACGCTTGTTCGAACGGGATCGCGTGCGGGATTGGCGCGCCGAGCAGGCGGGCCGCTTCCTCGATCACGTCGGCGGACGCGGCGGGCAAGTCGTCTGCAAGGTTGAGCACGCGTACGCCAGGCGGCAGGGTTTGGCCGAGCGCCGCCATGACGGCGTGCGCGATGTCGTCGCGATGGATGCGGCCGAAGGCGTGCCCCGGCTTGATGATGCGGCGCGCGCGGCCTGCGCGAACATCGTCGATCGCCGAGCGCCCTGGGCCGTAGATGCCAGCGAGCCGGAACAGATCGACGGCGCGCCGGTCGGCGAACGACGCCCATGCCTGTTCGGCGGCCACCCTTCGCTGACCCCGAGCGCTCCCCGGCGCGGGCGGCGTTGTTTCGTCCACCCACGCGCCGCCGCGGTCGCCGTAGACGCCGGTCGTCGACAGGTAGCCGATCCAGCGAAGATCGGGCGCGGCTTCGATCGCGGCGCGATGCTCGGCGAGCACCGGATCGCCCGCGGCGTCATCGGGCGCAGCGGTCGCGAGCAGATGGGTCGCCGAGCGGATGGCGGGGCCTGCATCGGCGAAGGCCACGACCTCGACGCCGCGTGGTGCGACAACGCCAGAAGGTTCCCGCGCGGTCGCGGTCACTCGCATCCCGGCCGCGACCGCGTCGCGCGCGACGGCGGAACCCGTGTAGCCGAGGCCGGCGATAACGAGACGGATCACGCGATGTCCCCGCTACGCCGCCTCATGGGCGGTCCGCTCATGCGGCAACTCCGCCTCGACCGGGCCGCCCGTCCAGGCGCGGCCGTGGCCCTGACCCCGCCAAGCGCACATCTTCGCCTCCCGCGCCGGACGGAAGGCGAAGACGATCCGGTCCGGATGCGCAACGCCGGGGGTCACCGTCGGTTCGACCCCATGGACCTTGCCGCCCATGTAGGACTTCGATTTCTTGGTCTCATGGAAGTAAATCCAGCCGCCGACGACGGTCTCGGCATCGGACGCGGCCATGTCCCAGAAGCCGGAGCGGAACATCTTGGTCACCGGATCAGATGTCACGTTGCGCGGCCATCCATCCAAACCGCGTTCGCAGACCAGATGGATCGATTTGGACATCGCCGCTTCCTCTGTTTGCTTGGCGGAATTTTCCGCGCAATTTGGCCTGGCGTCTTTCACTATAGCACCGGCACCATAGCACCGGATTGCGTCGGCGCATCGCCGCACGCTACCGTTCACGTCGCCATGCACCCCTTGATCAGCCGCGCCCTCCCCGTAGCACTCGCGGCCGCGATGCTGCTGTCGCCGCTCGGCGGCGTCGTCCGTGCGGCGGAAACGGACGCCGAGCAACTGCCCGTCCCGCCCGTGCCGCCACGCATCGCGCAAGGCGAGGAATACGAGCGGTGTCTGGCCATGATCTCGACCGACGCGGCCGGCGCCCGCGCCTTCGCCGACGCGTGGGAGGCGACGGGTGGCGGTGAGGGGGCACGGCACTGTAGCGCGCTCGCGACCGTCG
>CAYSTX010000052.1:0-17013 GCA_964434035.1 uncultured Acetobacteraceae bacterium | reverse complement strand
AGAGACCTAATCCGCGTCCGCCCGGGCACGTTCGCCTCGTCCAGAGCCGCTCGCGCGAACGCTGACAGAACCACAGCGGACGACACCCACAGCAGCGATGCCTTCCCGCCAAGAAGTCTGCGAATACGGCTTCTTGGCGGTGATGAGCTTGAAACGGGGTCGCGGAAGGCAATCCAGCCCGCTCGCGGACCGCTATGGCGCGCGGTCGGCAGAGAAGCGTTATGGCATTCGTTCGGAGCGAAACGAAAGGGCCAGGTAGACGCCGCGGCATGACACGGACCTTTGCACGCCGAACGTCGTGAACTTTCAGTCCTGGCTGGACGTCCAGGTCGTTTCGGGGCCGAAGGCCACCGACAATGTCGTTGCCAACCCTTCCCTGGGATTGTTGGAAGGCCAGCAAGTGAAGGTCGTTCAGCTCCTCAGCGAGTGCAGCCGAACGATACGCCGAACCGGCGCAGTGACCGCCACCCGCCGGAACTGCTAACCCGTACCGCCCGACCCGACCAGCAGCAGAGGGTTGGCCGCATGGCGCGCAAAGCCGGCGTCGGCAACCAGCAGATCCAGGCCAAGCGTCGCGAGGTCGTCCGCGAACGGGTCCACCTGCATATCACGCGCCTGATACAGCATCTTCGCGTAGGTGTGGCACACACCGCAGGTTTCGGCCTTGACCGCTCCGGCGTCGCCGTCGATCCCCTGCAGCGACAGCGCGCTCGCCTCGCCGCAGGTGATGCACACGGTGCGGACATGGTTCCATGCCGTTGCGCAGAGGGAGCAATATAGATAGCGCGGGCCCGACGTCGGGCCCGACGCCGTCACCACACCGGAGAGCGGCGTCGAGCCGCAGCAGGGGCACAGCCCGCGTTGCGGCAGCAACCGCAGTGAGGTCGCCGGCAAAGAAGCCGCCGCCCGGGTGAAATACACCTGCAAGGCCGCCGCCACATACAGCGCGGCCCCCGCGTCGGCGGCGTCCAGGCCAGACAGAAGAAACCGATCGGCCAGAACATCCACCGCATCCGCGGGCCGGTCGCGCAGGTTCGCCACTGCCGCCCGCGCCGGCATCGGGATCTCCGGGCCGTCGAACGTGTCAAGCAACAGCGACAACCCGTCGCGCCAGCTGGCGTCGCGGCGGTGCCCGTCCGCGGCGAGCGGCGGCAGGCGCGCATCCACCGCCCGCTCGACGGCGATCCGCTCCAGGCCGGGGAATGGCGGCAGCGTCGTGGCAACGACGTGCTGAGCCTCGGTGAGCCGCGCCATGAAACGCAGCCATTCCATCATCGGATGTCCGGCCGACAAAACCTCCAGCCGGGCCGCGCTGCGGGCGAACCGCGTGGCGGGATCGGGCAGGATCATCGGCCGCGGCGCTTTGACGCCGCCGGACGGATCACCTGTCCATTTGCCCTGCGATGCGACCTCGCCCTGTCTCACGCCTCACCCTGCCTCACGCCCGGGCCTCAGCTACGCGGCCGCGGCCCGGGGGAGTCTGTCGCCACCAAACTCCGCAGCCATTTGCGGTGATGCCGCGAGGCCCAGCCCGGAGTTACGTAGCCCTGCGTCATCGCCTTGACCGAGCCTCTCACCCAGATCGCGGCATAGACGTGGATGATCCACACGATGATCACCGCGAAGGCCGCCAGACTGTGGATCAGCACGGCGATCCGCTGTTGTTCGATCGTGGTGTACGTTGAGAAGTAGATCTCCCAGATCACGAGGCCGCTGAGGAACAGCACCGGGACCAGCAGCGTCATGGACCAGAAGACAAATTTCTGACCGGCATTGAAGCGCGGCACTTCGGGAACGCCTTCCTCCTCGTTCCCCAGCACGCGGCGGACGGCGCGCATCCACGCCAGATCGTCCCGGCTCCACAGGTTGTCGCGCCAGAATTGCACGATCAGTCCGGCGTAGCTGATCAGCAGCACGATGCCGATCCACGGATGGATCGCCCGCGTCCACTGTCCACCGCCGAACAACGCGGAGAGCCAGAACAGCAGCGGGTCGAACATCGAAAGGCCGGACAACAGCAGCAGCACGAAGCAGAGGCCGGTGATCCAGTGATTGATCCGCGCCGGGGTCGTGTTGCGCGTCAGCGCTTCCTTGGGACGAGTCATCGCGGTTCGTCTGTCCGACGCAGCACCTTGTTCGCTTCCTCATCGTCCTCCGGCTGCACTTCGTTCGGCCCGGCGACGACCCAGTGAACAAATCCGGCCACGACCGCGGCGGCGATGCCGGCGAGGGCGATAGGTTTGTACAGGCCCTTCCAGAAGGTGACGAAGGTGCTGATGTGCGGCTTGTCCGGCAGGCCCGCGTAGATCGACGGCTTGTCGGCGTGGTGCAGCACGTACATCACGTGCGTGCCGCTCACGCCCGGCGGATCATACAGGCCGGCATTCTCGAAGCCGCGCTCCTTGAGATCGACGATCCGCTCCTCGGCCTGCCTCGTCATGTCGGTCTTCGAGCCGAACATGATCGCCCCAGTCGGACATGCCTTGACGCAGGCCGGCTCCAACCCGACCCCGACGCGGTCGGAGCACAGCGTGCACTTGTACGATTTATGGTCGACCTGGCTGATCCGGGGGATATCGAACGGGCAGCCTTTGACGCAATAGCCGCAGCCGATGCAGTTCTCGCTGATGAAATCGACGATGCCGTTGGCGTATTGCACGATCGCGCCGGGGGCGGGGCACGCCTTGAGGCAGCCTGGATCTTCGCAATGCATGCAGCCGTCCTTGCGGATCAGCCACTCCAGATTGTTCTTCTCGTCCTCATATTCGGTGAAGCGCATGAGCGTCCAAACCTCCGGGCTCAAATCCGAAGGATTGTCGTAGGAGCCCTCGAAATGCCCGATCGGCTGCCGCAGGTTGTTCCATTCCATGCATGCGGACTGGCACGCCTTGCAGCCGATGCAGCGGCTCACATCGATCAGCTTCGCCACTTCCGCCTCATGGTCGCGGGCCGACGGCGGCGTCAGCGTCGATGCGGACACTCGGATGTAGTCCTGGGATTGCAGGTCGGCCATCGGTAGCTCCTTCAGGCCACGGGGGCGCTGGTCTTCTCGACGTTGACGAGGAACGCCTTGAACTCCGGCGTCTGCGTGTTGGCGTCGCCGACCGAGGGCGTCAGCGTATTGGCGCCGTAGCCCTTGCGCGCCTGTCCGGTGAATCCCCAATGGATCGGCACGCCGATCACGTGCGTCGCCTTACCGTCCACCGTCAACGGGCGAATGCGCTTGGTGACATAGGCCTTGCAGACGATCACGCCGCGCTTGGAGGTCAGACGCACCCAGCCGCCCTGCTCGATCCCCTTCTCCTTCGCCAGGACTTCGCCGATCTCGATGAACTCCTCCGGCTGCAGGATCGCGTTGATCAGCGCGTGCTTGGTCCAGAAATGGAAGTGCTCCGTCAGCCGGTAGGTGGTCGCGACATAGGGGAAGTCCGGCGCGGTTCCGAACGCCGCCCGGTCGTCGGCGAACACCCGCGCCGCCGGGTTGTTTTGGACTTTGGGGTGCAGCACGTTCGGCACCGGCGATTCGAACGGCTCGTAGTGTTCGGGGAACGGGCCTTCCGCCATCTGGTTGCGGGCAAACAGCCGCGCGGTGCCTTCGGCGTTCATGATGAACGGCCCGACCCCGTCGGATGGCTTGGTGGTCGGCGTATAGTCGGGCACGTCGATACCGACCCAGCGGCTGCCGTTCCATTCGATGATCGGCTTGGCCGGATTCCAGGCATGGCCCTCGAGGTCGGCGCTGGCGCGATTGTAGAGAATGCGCCGATTGGCCGGCCACGCCCACGCCCAGTTTGGCGCGATACCCTGCTCGCGCGGGTCCGTCGCGTCGCGACGCGCCATCTGGTTGCCCTTCTCGGTGTAGCAGCCCGAGAAGATCCAGCAGCCCGAGGCGGTCGTGCCGTCGTCTCGCAGCTGGGCAAAGCCGTCCAGCAACTGCCCGGCGCGCAGCGTCACCGCTCCCGACGCGTCCTTGATATCAACCAACGCCCGACCGTTCATGTCCTTCGCCAGTTCTTCCGGGTCCGGATCGACGGGGTTCGTGTAGTTCCAGGTCAGGTTCAGAATCGGATCGGGGAACGCACCGCCATCCTTGCGGTACATCTCGCGCATCCGGTGGAAAATCCCGGACATGATCCAGATGTCACTCTGCGCGATGCCCGGCGGCTCGGCCGCCTTCCAATGCCATTGCAGCCAGCGCGCCGAGTTGACCAGCGAGCCGTTCTCCTCGGCGAAACATGTCGTTGGCAACTGAAACACTTCCGTCTGGATGGTGGCCGGATCCGACGGATTCTGCGGACCGAAATCCTCCCAGAACCGCGACGTCTCCGTATCCAGCGGGTCCATGACGACGAGATATTTCAGCTTGCCCAACGCGCGGCGGATCTTGCCCCGGTCCGGGAACGCCTGCATCGGGTTGAAGCCCTGGCAGATGTAGCCGTTCATCTGCCCGTTCGCCATCATCTCGAAGGCGCGGATGATGTCGTACAACGGCACATCGAGCTTCGGCAGCCAGTCGTAGGCCCAGTTGTTTTCGGCCCGCGCCGCGTCGCCGTAGATCGCCTTTTGGAAGCTGACAAAGAATTTTCGATAGTTCTGCCAGTAGCTCGTCTGCCCCGGCCGCAGCGGCTTGTACTGCCGCGTCTTCATGTAATCCTCGAACGTCGTCTCGCTGTCGCTCGGCAGCGTCAGATACCCCGGCATCGCGTTCGACAGCAGGCCGACGTCGGTTAGCCCCTGGATGTTGGAGTGGCCGCGCAGCGCGTTCATGCCGCCACCCGCCACGCCGATGTTGCCCAGCAGAAGCTGCACCATCGCCATCGCGCGGATGTTCTGCGCGCCAACCGAATGCTGCGTCCAGCCGAGGGCGAACAGGCTCGTCATCGCCTTGTCGGGAGCCGCGGTGCTGGCGAACAGCTCGCAGATCTGCAGGTACTTATCCTGCGGCGTGCCGCAGATGCGTGAGACCATCTCCGGCGTGTAGCGGTCGACGTGCTTGCGCAGCAGGTTCATCACGCAGCGCGGGTGCTGCCAGGTATCGTCAACCTTGGCATAGCCCTGCTCGTCGAGTTCGTAGTCCCAGCTCGACTTGTCGTAGCTGTGCGTGTCCTCCTTGTAGCCGGTGAACAACCCGTCCTCGAAACCGAAGCCTTCCTTCACGATCAGGCCGGCGTTGGTGTAGGCCCGCACGTATTCGTGCTGGATTTTGTCCTTCTCCAGCAGATAGCGGATCACGCCGCTCAGGAACGCGATATCCGTCCCCGGCCGGATCGGCGCATAGACGTCGGCGACCGACGCCGTGCGATTGAAGCGCGGATCGACCACCACGAGCTTGGCGTGGTTCTCGATCTTCGCCTCGATCGCCCATTTGAAACCGCACGGATGCGCTTCGGCGGCGTTGCCGCCCATGACCACCACCACGTTGGCATTCTTGATGTCCTGCCACGTGTTGGTCATCGCTCCGCGACCGAATGTTGGGGCCAAACTGGCCACCGTCGGTCCGTGTCAGACGCGGGCTTGGTTGTCGAAGACGAGCATCCCGAAGGCGCGGGCGACCTTCCATGTGATATAGGAGGTCTCGGTCGATGACGCGGATGCCGCGAGCATCCCGGTGCTGAGCCACCGGTTGACGGTGGTACCAGCGGCATTCTTGGCGATGAAGTTCGCGTCGCGGTCCTGCTTCATCAGCGTGGCGATTCGGCCAAGCGCGAAATCCCAGGAAACCTCTTTGAATTCCTTGCTGCCTGGCGCCCGGTATTTCGGGACTTTCAACCGCGTCGGCGCGTGCACCACGTCGAGCAACGCCGAGCCCTTCGGGCACAGCGTGCCGCGATTCACCGGATGGTCCGGGTCACCCTCGATGTGGATGATGTCGGACACGGCGTTCTTCGCGCGGTCGCCGAGGCTGTAGATCAGAATGCCGCAGGCGACTGAGCAGTAGGTGCAGGTGTTCCGGGTTTCTGTCGTCGCCGTCAGCTTGAATGGCCGTACCGACGCCGCCAACGCTTCTCCGACGGACCCAAACCCGAGTGCTGCCAAACTGGAAACCGCAAGCCCGGCACTGGTGAGCTTGATGAAGCCACGACGACTCAAATCCAAGGCAGCACGCTCCGTAACAGCAGGCCATATCGGGCCCGCGCTCCACTTAGGTCATGGTGCCGGTATCCACAACCGGCGATTAGTCAGATTCAAAAAGTTTTTTTCGAAACGGAAAAATCGAACCCCATGTAAGCGATCGTCCGTCATCGTCCGCAGAGGCAAGGTGCCGGACGCCGCTCAATCGGGAGAAGCGATCATATGATAGTATCGGCGGAACGCCTGACCAGCCTGGCTCATGGTGGCGGCTGCGGGTGCAAGCTCGCGCCGTCCGTCTTGCAGCAACTTCTCGCCGGGCAGCCGGAAGCAGCGCCCTATGCGCAGCTTCTGGTTGGCACAGAAACCGGCGACGACGCCGCCGTGTGGCAGATCGACGACCAGCACTGCATCATCGCGACCACCGACTTCTTCATGCCGATGGTCGATGACCCTGGGGATTTTGGCCGGATCGCCGCAGCCAACGCCTTGTCGGACGTCTACGCGATGGGCGGAAAGCCGATCATGGCGCTGGCCATCCTGGGGATGCCGCTCGGCAAGGTGCCGGTCGACACGGTGCGTGCGATTCTGCAAGGCGGCGCCTCGATCTGCGCCGAGGCCGGCATCCCGGTCGCGGGCGGCCATTCGATCGACGCGCCGGAACCGATCTACGGCCTCGCGGTCATCGGGCTGTGCAGCCCCGACAACATCCGGCGGAACTCCGGCGCCCGCCCGGGCGACGCGCTCATTCTCACCAAGGGCATCGGCATCGGCATCTACTCGGCGGCCTTCAAGAAGGAGGCGTTGCCCGACGATGCCTACGCCGAGATGATGGCTTCGACGACGCTGCTGAACCGGGTCGGCCATACGCTGGCGCAGGACCCGGACGTGCATGGCATAACAGATGTGACCGGTTTCGGCCTGCTCGGCCACGGCCTTGAACTGGCGCGCGGCGCCGGCGTCGGTCTCGAGATCCGCTATGACCAGATTCCGTTTCTCGCACAGGCGGAGGCACTGGCCGAGGCGGGGTATGCCACGGGCGCCTCCGGACGCAATTGGAGTAGCTACGGCGACGGTGTCGCCCTGCCGCCCGGCCTGCCGGCGTGGCAGCGCACCCTGCTCACCGACCCGCAGACTTCCGGCGGGCTGCTCATCGCGTGCGCCGCCGATCGTGCGGACGCCATCCGGGCCGCCATCGCGGGCGCCGGCTATCCTCGGGCCCGGATCATCGGGTCGGTCACGACCGGCGACCCTGTCGTGCGGATCACCTGACGCGGGAGAGCGTTGGCGGAGGAGAGCGGGAGTCGAACCCACCTGGAACAGGCTCGCTGCCCCACTCGGATTTGAAGTCCGAACGCCCCACCGGGGACGATTCTCCTCCATCCGCTGCACCCGACGAATGCACGACGGGCCCGAACAAGTCCAACCGGTACCTGTTGACCCGACGCAAATCGCCCCGGCGCAGCGTGACGCCGTGGCGGTCGAAGAAATCGAGGATCTGGATCGCAACTTTGCGCCCGTTCGCAACGCGGTCGCGAAACTGCGCCACGGTGAACGCACCGCCCTCGGCGTGGGCTGCCACATCGGAGATGATGGTCACCATCTCGTGGACGGTCTGACGCAGGAAAAAATGGTCGACCGCGACCTCGTCTACCCAACCGATGCGCCCGGCCAACTTGAGCAGCCGTCGGACATCCCGTTCCGGCCGCCTTGTCGCCGCGGCGACATCACGCACCCGCGGCGGCCGGAACCGCGCCTCGCCGCCCAACAACGGTGCGACGCTCTCCCACGCCGCCGCGTCCTTCGACGCCATGCGCACCGCGTGACTGGTCAGCCGGACGAAGGCGCCGTCCAAAACCACCTCGCCGCCGTGCGCGGCGAGCTGCAACGCTGCAACGAACACCGGCGCCGGCAACCGGGGTTGCAGCGCGAGCCGCAGCCTCTCCCGGCCGACGCCCTGCAAGTCGGGATTCTCGGCGTGATAACGGGCCAGCTCCGAAACCAGAGTAGACATAAAAATCCGCCACCGATCGGCCGAGATGGCGATGCGCGATGCACCTGATTCCAGCAGCACCAACCCGATGTCTTCGGTCAGCCGTTCCGTCTGCGCGACAGACAGGGCGCGGTCGCGCGAAAACGCGGCCAAGTCCCACGCGAAGGGCGGCGCGGCCAGCAGGGCGGTGAATGCGGCAAGGGGGTCGGCGATGGCCAGTGCGGCGCGTTGCGCCTGCCGCTCCGGCGTGCGCCGCCGGCGGACTGGGGGGCGTAGATCGATGAACCAGCCTCCGCCAATGGTGCGCTGGGCCGACACGTCACGCACGACGAAGCGATCCGGCACGGCAGCGGCAATCGGCCGGTCGAGCACAAGCTGGACGTCGGCGGACATGCCCGGCCGGATCGGGTCGTCGCTGAGCAGGACGATGCGCGCCCCGACCTCCGCCGCAGCGTGATGCAGTCGCACCGGGAACCATTGGCCGATCGCCTTGGCCTCCCCCGGCAGCAAGCGCAGCTTGGCGTCGATGTGGCTCGTCGGGGCGTGCAGGTCGGGGTCGAGCACCATGTCGCCGCGCCGGATCGCGTCCTTGGAGATGCCCGCGTCCGCCAGATTGAGCGCGCAGCGGTCGCCCGCCCGCCCCATTTCCGCCGGGCGGTTCTGGGCGTGCAGCGAGCGTACCCGCGCCGGCAGGCCCGAAGGGCTTATCAGGACGCGGTCGCCGACATGTACCGTTCCGGACAGCACCGTCCCGGTAACCACGACCCCGACGCCAGACAGTGTGAAGACCCGATCGACGGCAAGGCGAAATCGACCGTCCGCCGCTCGATCCGTCGTGCCGGCCGTCGCCGCCGACGCGAGGCGTGCGCGCAGGTCGTTCATGCCTTGCCCCGTCACCGCCGAGACAGGCAGGATTTCGGCCCCCTCTAGCACCGTTCCGGCGATCGCCGACCTGATCTCCCCGGCCACCACGGCGAGACGCTCCGGCGGGACGAGGTCGGCTTTCGTCAGGGCAACAAGGCCACGCCGAATGCCGAGCAAGTCGATGATTGCCAGATGCTCCAGCGTCTGCGGCATGACCCCGTCATCGGCGGCGACCACCAGGAGTGCGAAGTCGATGCCGCTCGCGCCGGCCAGCATCGTGTGGACGAACCGCTCGTGTCCCGGCACGTCAACGAAGCCGAGCGTCGCACCGCTCGCGACCGGCAGATAGGCGAAGCCGAGATCGATGGTGATCCCGCGTGCCTTCTCCTCCTTCAGCCGGTCCGCATCGACGCCGGTTAAGGCTTTGACCAGCGCGGTCTTGCCGTGGTCGATATGGCCGGCGGTGCCGATGATCATGACAGCGTGCGCCCGTCCAACCCGGCCAGGACGGAGAGAAATTCCGCCTCCTCGCTCAGGCAGCGCAGGTCAAGCGTCAGCCCGCCATCCACGATCCTGCCGATGACGGGGCGGTCCAGATTGCGCAGCGCCGCCGCCAGACGCTCCAACGCTCCGCCCCCCGCGGCCGTGCGGATAACAAGGCCGGCGCTGGCGATGCTATCGAGCGGCAGCGCACCGGATCCGATCTGGCTGCGGCAATCGCATTGTTCCACTGTGAACATCGGCCCGACGGCCCGCACCACTTCCGGCAGCAGCCGGTGCGCCTGGGCCGCGATCTCGGCCTGAGGCCGGGCCAGCAGGCGCAGCGTCGGCAGCCGCTCGGCCAGCCGGGCGGGATCGCGATACAGCTTCAGCGTGGCCGCGATCGCCGCCAACCGGATCTTGTCCACGCGCAACGCCCGCTTCATCGGGTTGCGGTTGATAGCGGCGATCAGCGCCCGCTTGCCGACGATGAAGCCCGCCTGCGGCCCGCCGAGCAGCTTGTCACCGGAGAACGTCACCAGCCCGGCGCCTTGGGCCACCGCCTCGCGTACGGTCGGCTCCTGCTGCAATCCGTAGCGTGAGAGATCCACCAGCGTGCCGGAACCCAAGTCGTTCATCAGCGGCACATCGGCCTCGCCCGCAATCGCCGCAAGTTCGGCCGCGCCGACCTCCGCCGTAAAACCCTGGATGCGGTAATTGGACGTGTGAACCTTGAGGATCACCCCTGTCTGAGGACCAAGTGCCGCGCGGTAATCCTTGGGATGGGTACGGTTGGTCGTGCCCACCTCGACCATCCGCGCGCCCGCGCGCGCCATGATGTCCGGCATGCGGAAGGCGCCGCCGATCTCGATCAACTCGCCGCGCGACACCACCGCGTCGCGCCCATCCGCCAGCGTGTTGAGAGCGAGCAGCACCGCCGCCGCGTTGTTGTTGACCACGGTCGCGTCTTCCGCACCGGTCAAATCGCACAGGAGGGCGCGCACATGGTCGTCCCGCTCGCCGCGCTTGCCGGTCGACAGGTCGAACTCCAACGCTACCGGGTCCCGCATGGCCGCCACTGCTGCCTCGATCGCCGCCTCGGCGAGCACCGCCCGGCCGAGATTGGTGTGCAGAACCGTGCCGGTCAGGTTGAACACCGGGCGCAGACCGGAGCGATCCTCTCCATCCAGCGTGGCTAGTGCCCGGAGCGCAAGTTCCTCGGCCCCCGGGACGGAAAGTGTGCTGGCCCGCAGAGCTGTGCGGGCGGCGTCAAGCGCCGCCCGTATGGCACCTGTGGCGGCACTGCGCCCGAAGCGCTCCAGCAACACCGCTGCCGCTTGGGTCGTCAGAACAGCATTGACAGATGGAAGATCGCGCAGACGAGCCGACGCCGAGCCTTCTATGCGTGCCTCATTCGTCCGGCCGACTTGGGTCGTCATCGCGGTTCTCGATCCTAAGCCCTTCCAACAGATTAGGTCGGGTCTCGTGCAAGCAAGTATAATTTGCTCGCCAGTCAACCGTCGGACCGGTCAGGCCGCATCCAGGGGCCACTGGGAGAATATCAGCCATCCCTTCTCGACGCCGAGACACCAACGCTCGACGCGATTATCCAGCGCGCCAAAAGCGGCGCCGTAAAAAACCGTCCTATGCGCGGGCGAGGTGATCTACGCGGACGGTCGCTTTACCCGCGTGGACAAGGATGACGTCGAGGTGGTCCGTGTGCAAATGCGGTTGGTTGGGCACGAAACCATCTTGATTTGCTGCTGACCGGTTAAGCAGGTTGAGAGGATACTCCCCCTTCCCTCGCCTGCTGAAAGCGCCCTCGCGTGCCGGTGCCAGCGGTGCGCCCCCGCCGCAAAGATCAAGTCCGCCTGAAATCGGGTGCGCCGTCGCCGAACGGCTGTTCCAACGCCAGTCCTGCCCACTCGATGATGTCCACGCCGCCGAAAGAAGCTTCGGCGGTCGCGCTAATCCCGAAGGCTCGTCGGTATAGCGCCAACGCGGACAGCGGGGATCACCGGCGGCTGTCCTGTCGCTTCGAGGATTTTTCGCCCTTCCGGCTCGAGGAGAAACCGAGCAAAAGCCTCGGCTTCGACCGGATTACGCGCGGTTGCTGGAACGGAAACGGCGTTGCGGATCTCTTCGCTCATGTTGACGGAGGCAGGATAACGAATGATGGAAACGTCAGGGCCGGCCGCCACGGCGGCGGAATAGTAGACGATCCCCGCGTCCGCTCGTCCATCTAGCACGGCCCGGACAACCGCCGGCACGGGAATAGGTTGCGAAGGATCGTCCGGCGCCGCACTGACAATGTTGCGCGCGAGATCCGGATTCCCCTCCAGCGCAGTTGCACGCTTCACGAATTCGACTGTGCGGCCCGTCGCAAGGTCCTTCTCACCGGTCACACGAACGAACCGGACTCCGGGTTTCGCCAGGTCGGATATTCGCCCGATCCCGAGAGGATTGCCGGTCCTGACGATCACAACCATTTCGTTCGAGGAAAAGATCGCGTACCACGATGCGGCGGGCTGGGCCGCGCCCTTCACGCTTCCTTTCATCAGATCTTGTTCGATGACCGAGGGGGACGAAGACGCGTAGACGTCGCACGTCTCGCCATCCACGATTCGCTGGGCGAGTTGCTTCGATACCCCCGACGTGAGGTGGATCGAGACCTCTGGATGATGCGCTTCGAAAGCCAGCTTCAGCGCGCCCATAGGTCCCGCGAGCGAATCGGCATGGAAAACTTCGAGAGTTTCGGCCATCGCTCTTGTGGCGGACGGAACTGATGCGAGTGACATGAGGAGCCCCGCCAGCAGATGTAAACGGCGACGGGTCATGCGTTCGGTGCCGGTTCGATTTGGCAGCCATAGGAGAAGTCGTTAGTGACGGCGGAAACCTTTGCTGTCTCGGCCTGCCCGAGCCTCTGTGGCACGACGGAATCGGTCGGCAGCGCCTGGTAGGCCGAAGCATCGGTCGCGCACCACCCGAGCGAGAACGGATCGAACAGGGCTCCGCCGGCCCCGGGTTTCCGCAACCGCCGCTCAAGCGGCGCCAGCCTGATCATTTTCCAACCTCGCTGAATTATGAATTCAGTATCTCCCTTGACAGAATTATGCATTCATTCCTCAACTCGACAAGCGGGGCGGCATGACCCCGTTGAGGAGGAACCGACAATGAGCACGAACGCGCGCCGGCGCGCAGGCCGGCATTTTCTTCAAATTCCCGGGCCCAGCCCCGTGCCTGAACGCGTGATGCGGGCGATGGACATGCCCGTCATCGACCATCGAGGCCCCGAATTCCAAAAGCTCGGGAAACGCGTGCTGCACAAGCTGAAGGGCGTGTTCAAGACGGAAGGCAATGTCTTTGTTTATCCGGCATCCGGCACCGGCGCCTGGGAAGCGGCGCTCGCCAATACCTTCTCGCCGGGAGACCGTGTTCTCATGTACGAGACCGGCCATTTCTCGACACTCTGGAAGAATATGGCAGTCAAGCTCGGGCTTCGGCCGGAGTTTGTCCCGTCGGACTGGCGCAACGGCGTCGACCCCGCTGAAATCGAGAAGCGCCTGCGCGAGGACCATGAACGGACGATCAAGGCCGTCTGCGTCGTGCACAACGAAACATCGACCGGGGTCACATCGCGCATAGCGGAAGTGCGCGACGCAATCGACGCGGCCGGCCATCCCGCGCTGCTTCTGGTGGACACGATCTCGGGCCTTGCCTGCGCGGATTATCGCCACGACGAATGGCGGGTAGACGTCACCGTATCGGGTTCGCAAAAGGGCCTGATGCTGCCGCCGGGTATTTCCTTCAACGCGGTCAGCGAAAAAGCGCTCGCGGCGTCGCGGGTGGCCAAATTGCCGCGACTGTTCTGGTCTTGGGATGAGATGATCCCGCTGAACGCCAACGGCTTCTTCCCCTACACGCCGGCAACAAATCTGCTCTACGGATTGGACGCTGCCATCGACCTTCTGAACGAGGAAGGTCTCGACCATGTTTTTGCCCGTCATGAGCGTCATGCGGTGGCGACACGCTGCGCGGTTGAGGCCTGGGGGCTCGAAACAGTTTGCCGCGATCCGCGCCTGCATTCCCCGGTTCTCACCGGTGTCATGATGCCTGAGGGCCACGACGCCGACCGGTTCCGCCAAATCGTGCTCGAGCGTTTCGATATGTCGCTCGGCAGCGGCCTTGGTCGGCTCGCAGGCAAAGCCTTCCGTATCGGCCATCTCGGCGACATCAACGATCTGACGCTTTTGGGTGCGCTCACCGGAGTCGAAATGGGGCTGGCGCTCGCCGGCGTGCCGCACCGCACGGGCGGCGTGAAGGCGGCGATGGACTGCCTGCGCGAAACGTCGGAGGCATCGCAATGAACGACGCCAGACTGACAACCGCGGCCGCCGGCAGAAGACCGGGCCACGGCGCAAAGACCCGCAGGATTTTCAAGGCCACGCACGTGGTGCTTGGCCTGCTGTGCGTGATGTATTTCATCACTTACATCGATCGCGTAAACGTTGGCACGGCGGCGGGTGCAATCCAGAAAGAGCTCGGCCTCTCCAACACGCAGCTCGGCCTGATCTTCTCGGGCTTCGCCTACCCTTATCTGATGTTTCAGGTCATCGGCGGCCTCGTCGGCGACCGCTTCGGCCCGCGCCGCACGCTTTTCGCCTGCGGCCTGATCTGGGCTGTCGCGACCATGCTCACCGGGCTCGCCAACGGCATTGTATCGCTCTTCCTTTGTCGCCTGCTGCTCGGCTTCGGCGAAGGGGCGACCTTCCCGACCGCCACACGCGCTATGCAGTATTGGACGCCCCCTGCCCGTCGCGGATTCGCGCAAGGGCTGACCCATTCCTTCGCCCGCCTCGGCAACGCCATAACGCCACCGATGGTCGCCTGGCTGATGGCGCTGCTCACCTGGCGCGGCAGCTTCGTCGTGCTGGGCATCGTAAGTGCCGTCTGGGTAATGGTCTGGCTCTGGTATTTCCGCGATGATCCGAAAGATCATCTGTCCATCACGAACGAAGAACTCGCGGCGCTACCTCCGCGCACGGCCACGAAAAAAGTCGTCATTCCCTGGGGGCCACTGCTCGCGCGCATGTGGCCGGTCACGCTCACCTATTTCTGTTACGGCTGGTGTCTCTGGCTCTATCTCAATTGGCTGCCGCTCTTCTTCAAGAACAGCTACCACCTTGAGATCAAGAGTTCCGCGGTGTTTGCGTCCGGCGTCTTCTTTGCCGGCGTGGTCGGCGATACGCTGGGTGGCATGCTCTCCGATGCCATCTGCAAGCGCACGGGGAATGTCCGGCTCGCGCGGCTATCGGTCATCGTGCTTGGTTTCGCCGGCGCCTTTCTGTCGCTCATGCCGATGTTCTGGACGCACGATATGACGACGGTTGCAGTCTGCCTGTCGGCCGGGTTCTTCTTTGCCGAACTCGTCATCGGACCGATGTGGGCGATTCCGATGGATATCGCCCCGAAATATTCGGGCACGGCCGCCGGCCTGATGAACATGGGATCGGCCTTGGCCGCGATTGTATCGCCGCTGGTCGCCGGCTTCGTGATCGACGTGACAGGCAATTGGTACTTGCCGTTCCTGATGTCGATGGCCCTGCTGGCGCTTGGCGGATGCTGCGCCTTCCTGATGCGGCCGGAACGGCGGTTCTCGGACGCGTGAAACGAGGGGAGAGATGAGCGAACATCTGATCGTCAGACGCAGCCTGCACGACGAAATCGCCGAAGGGCTGCGCGAGATGATCGTCCGGGGCGAATTGAAAGCCGGCGAAAAGGCGCCGGAAGCTGCACTCTGCTCGCGTTTCGGCGTATCGCGCACGCCGATGCGCGAGGCGTTCAAGGCTCTCGCTGCCGAAGGGCTGATCCGCCTCGTCCCGAACCGCGGCGCCGTCGTCGCCAAGATAACGCGCGAAGAGGTCGCCGAGCTTTTCCCGATCATGGGCGCGCTCGAAGGGCTCGCTGGCGAACTCGCCTGTGCTAGAATTTCGAACGCAAGGGTCGCCCGCATCCGCCGTCTGCACGAACAAATGGTCGGCTACTACGAGCGCGGCGAAATCGCCCCCTATTACCGCCTGAACCGCGCGATCCACGAGGCGATCTTCGAGGCTGCCGGAAACGCTACGCTTTCCGCCTTATTCCAGAACCTGCTGGTGCGCTCGAGCACGGTACGATTCACCGCGACAAAATCGTCGGCGCGATGGGCGGAGGCGATCGCCGACCACGAGGCCATGTTAACTGCCCTCGAGGCGCGTGACGGCGCGGGCCTCGGCCGCATCCTGCGCGATCACATGCGCCACAAGGTCGATATGGTAAACGAGGCGCTGGCCGCGGAGGAACAGCAAGTTGCGTTCGGAGATTTCACGCCGGCTTCGAATAGACGCACGCGGTCATTCAAATGAGCCTCGATGGTCGCATCACGCCGCTGTGGGCGGAAATCTCGCGTCCGATGCGCACAGCAAAGCGGCTTCCGCGGGCGGCGGCGTGATGGAGCGGCCTGACCAGGCACTCCCTCGCTTGCTGAAGCGCGTCTACGACAGCACCGGCTGCGCCGTCGCGTAGTCCTTCGGCCACATCGTGTGCAGCACGCCGTCCTTCCACCCGACCAGCAGCGGCACGATGTCCTTGTTCTGACCGTTCTCGGCGAACCGGATCCGTCCGCCCGGCAGGATCGCCGGCATGTCGATCGAGGCGATCGCGTCGCGTATTTTCTTCGGATCGTCGCTCGCGGCGGTCTCGAGCGCGTGACCGATCAGCAGCCCGATCGCGTATCCCTCTCCCGCTTCCTGTGGCACCAGTGGTTCGGACGGAAAGGCCTTCTTGTAGGCGGCATCGAACTCGGCAACGCCCTTGATGGGCAGGTCACCGTTCCACGCCACCGTTCCCATCAGGTTGTCCGCCTGCTTGCCCAGCGCCTCCGGGATTGCCTTGACGGTCACGCCAGACCCGCTGCCGATCAGCGGTGCCATGATACCGACGTTGCGCAGGGAGCGTGCGACCAGGATCGTATCATCCGTATACAGATTCAGGATGACGACCTGGGGATTGCTCTGCCGCAGCGGCGCAATGACCGGCGTGGGATCGGTGATCGGGGATGGCAACGCGGCGGAGGCCACCACGTCGATGCCGCGCTTCTTGGCCAGATCGAGATACGACGAACCGATCGCTTGGCTGTTGGCGTCCGACCCGTAGAACACGGCCAGCCGCTTGACCGGCTCGTTTTTCAGGGACCGGTAAAGTTCGGCGATGTCGTCCAATCCGGCGGCGGATAAGGCGCTCGACTGCGGCGGAATCTTGAATGTGTATTTGTAGCCCTTCCCCACGATCGCGTCAGCATAGGACGTGGTGATGATAGGCACCTGGGCGCGTTCCGCCTCCAGCTGCGCGGCGAGCGTCATGGTGCTGACATGCGCGCCGACCAGCACGCTCGCATGATCCGCGGTAATCAGGCGGCGCGTCACACTCGCCGCCTGGGCCGGCTTGTCGCTGGACGTATCGGCCGCGACCAGCTTCAGCCTGCGGCCCTCCAGCGCCTTAATGCCGCCGTTGCCGTTGATCTCGTCGATCGCGATGCGCAGGCCGTTGACGACCTGCCGCCCGCCCTC
>CAYSTX010000051.1:10271-17239 GCA_964434035.1 uncultured Acetobacteraceae bacterium | reverse complement strand
ACGTCGCGCGCGGGCTGCGCGAGCATGGTCACGTCGTCGACCTCGCCGCGACCGGCCGCGATGGGCTGTTTCTCGCGACCGATGGCGGACACGACGTGCTGATCGTTGACCGAATGCTGCCGGGTCTCGACGGGCTCGGCCTCGTGCAGGCGTTGCGGAGCACCGGCGTCAAGGCGCCCGTGCTTTTTCTGACCGCGCTCGGGGGCGTCGGCGACCGGGTGCAGGGGCTGGAGGCGGGCGGTGACGACTACCTCGTCAAGCCCTTCGCCTTCGCCGAGCTACATGCGCGGATCAACGCGCTTGCCCGGCGCCCGCCGCTGACGGAAACGCCGCTCGCACTGCGCATCGCCGATCTCGAGCTCGATCTGCTGAAGCGGACCGTGATGCGCGGCGCAAAGCCGGTCGAGCTGCAGCCGCGGGAATTTCAGCTCCTCGAGTATCTGATGCGGAACGCTGACCGCGTGGTCACGCGCACGATGCTGCTTGAGGCCGTTTGGGATTTCCATTTCGATCCGAAGACGAACATCGTCGAGACACATATCAGCCGGCTGCGGTCGAAACTATCGCAGCATGGCGGCCCCGAGCTGATTTATACCATCCGCGGCGCCGGCTACATGCTGCGGCCGCCATCCGCGGAACCGACGTGATCCGTCATACTCTGCCCCGGCTGTTCCGGGCGGCGAGCTTCAGGTTTTCGGTAGCGTACGTCGCTATCTTTGTCGCCTCCGCCTGCGTGCTCGGACTGTCCGTCTTCACCGAAGCCAGGACCGCGCTGCGCGACCAGCTCGAGGCACGCGTCACCACCGAAACGGCCTTCCTGACGGGGGAGGTCAAGAACGAGGGGGGGCTGCCCCACCTGATTCGGATCGTCGCCATGCGGGGGCGTGGCGCCAGCGCGCTCGACTACCTCGTGCAGGACGCGAATGGGCAGCACCTCGCCGGCGAGATACCGGCCCAGCCTGGGTTGCGGCCGGGGTGGACGACGGTCGACGTGCCCGAGGACGGCGGCAGACCGGCGCGGGTGCGGGCACTCGTCACGGAACTCGACGGCGGCCTCCTTCTCGCTGTCGGGAGCGATCTCGGGCAAATCGGCGAACTCGAGGAGGCGGTCGTCGCCGCTTTCGTGGGCACGACCGGGCTCGTCGCCATCCTTGGGATCGTGGGCGGCGTGCTCTTGAGTCGGGCCTTTCTCCACCGGGTCGACGCGATCTCCCGCACCGCCGAAGCGATCATCGGGGGCGATCTGTCGCACCGTATTCCGCTGCGCGGGACGGGCGACGATCTCGACCGGCTCGCGGGCACGCTCAACCACATGCTCGACCGCATCACGGTGCTGATGGAGAGCCTGCGGCAGGTCAGCAGCGACGTTGCCCATGACCTGCGCACGCCCCTTACACGCCTGTTTCAGCGACTCGAAGAGACGCGGCTGCACGCGCGCTCCATCGCCGATTATCAGGCGGCCGTCGAAGCGGCGATCGGCGATACGCAGGATTTGCTCGACACGTTCTCCGCGCTGCTGCGGATCGCGCAGGTCGAGGGCGCTTCGCCGCGGCGCGAATTCGCGGCACTCGACCTCGCCGTACTCGCTGAGACCGTCGCCGACGCGTACGCGCCGGACGCCGAGGCGAGCGGTCACGCGCTGCTGGCCGAGATCCACGGTCCGGCGCCGGTGAACGGCGACAAGGAGCTGATTGTCCAGGCGATCGCGAACCTCGTGGAGAACGCGCTGCGTCACACGCCGCGCGGCACGCGTATCGCCATTCGCGTCGGCGGCGACACGGGCGATGGGAGCTTCGTCGCGGTCGAGGACACGGGACCGGGCGTGCCGGCGGACGATCTCCCGCGCCTCACCGACCGTTTCTATCGCGGTGAGCGGAGCCGGACGACGCCGGGCAACGGTCTCGGCCTCAGCCTCGTCGCTGCCGTCGCATCCCTGCACGCCGCGCGGTTGATCATCGAGCGAACGGAGCCGGGGCTTCGCGTCGCACTCCGCTTCCCCGCGAGCAGCGATCCCGCAGCCGCACTTGATTCGGCGCCGCAATCGGTCGCCGCACGCCCTAATCTTACCGCAAACGGAACGACGACGCGTCATGCCCATTCGTGATTTTGCCCGGCTGCCGTCCGCGCTGGCGACGGCGTCGCTGTGCGCCGCGCTGGGCGGCTGCGCGTCCTATCAGGCGTTGCCGCTGCCGCGGCAGGCGGGGCTTGCGCCCGACGTGGCAGCACTTCGGCACGGTGACGTCCCGCTCGGTGGCGCGCTCTCGGTGGACGACGTTGCCCGGCTTGCCGTGATGAACAACCCGGACCTGCGAGCGACACGCGCGCAGCACGGTGTTGCTGCGGCGCAGCTCTATCAGGCGGGGCTTCCGCCCAACCCTAACGTCACCGGCGCGATCCTGCCGCTTGTCGCCGGGGCCGCGACGACGACGGCCTGGAATGCGGGCCTGAGCTACGACTTCAAGTCGCTCGTCACCCTCTCGTCACGACGCGAGACCGCGCGTGCGGCGGCGGGGCAGGTCGACGCGGGAATCGTCTGGCAGGAGTGGCAGACGATCGGCCAGGCCCGCCTACTCGCGGTCGACGTGATCGAGGGGGAGCGGAGCCGCCGCATCCTCCGGCGCACATACGACCTGCTCGCCCAACGCACGCGCTCATCGGAACACGCGCTCGCTACGGGCGACGCGACGATCGCGACGGTCGCGCCAGACATCGCCGCCCTGCAGGCCGCTCGCACGCAGGTCGATAATCTCGAAACTTTGCAACTATCGCGACGGCACAAGCTCGCGGCACTTCTCGGCCTCGTGCCCGACGCGCCGCTTTCGCTCGCCGACACCGCCGAGCTGCCATCGTTCGATCCCGACGAGGTGCGGCGCGCGCTGCCGACACTGGCGGACCGGCGGCCGGATCTGGTGGCACTTCGCCTCGGCTACGCGGCCGAGAACGCGAAGGTGCGCACGGCGATCCTGGCGCAATTTCCGAACCTGTCCTTCGGCATCACCGGCGGAAGCGACAACAGCAACATCCGCAACATCGGTCCGCAGATCACGCTCGAGCTTCCGATCTTTGATCATAACCAAGGCAACATCGCGATCGAGAACGCGACGCGCCAGCAGTTGCACAACGAATACGCGGCACGACTGGCGACGGCGCATGGCGAGGTGATGTCGATGCTTGCCGAGACGGCGCTGCTGACGAAGCAGCTCGAACAGGCACGCCGCGATCTCACCGGAACAATGCAAGTCGCCGCTGAAGCCGACCGCGCCTTCGCGGCCGGCAATCTCGACGAACGGAGCTATGTCGACCTCGTCTCCGCGAGGCTCATCAAGGAACAGGAAGTCGTGTCGATTGAACAATCCTTGCTTGAACAGCGCGTTGCCATCGCAACGCTGATCGGCGCCGGCATGCCCGCCTTCACACTGCCGGCCGAGGCGCGCGGCGTATGACACACCGCACTTTGCTCCCGGGCGTGCTGCTCGGCGCCTTCCTCGTGCTCTCGGCTGTAACCGCCGCGGACGCCGACGATCCCGCGCCGACCGTCCTCGTCAAGACCGTGACGCCGACGCGGGGCAGTCTGCCGCTGCTCGTCGAGGCCTATGGCACCGCCGCGCCCGCGCTCGACGGCGGCATGACGCTCTCCGTGCAGCAGGACGGGCGGGTGACCGCAATCGTGGTGACGCCGGGCGAGATCGTGCATCAGGGCGAGCGGCTGCTGGAGTTCGGGGCCTCGGCGACGGCATCAAGCGCGTATCAACAGGCGGTCAACGCGCTCTCGCTCGCGCGCACCGAACGCGAACATACGGTTCAGCTCCTCGGCCAGAAGCTCGCGACACGCGATCAACTTGCGCAGGCCGACAAGGCGGTGGCCGACGCGCAGGCAACGCTCGACGCACTGCGGCGCGAGGGCGCGGGGAGCGCCGTGCAGACGCTGACCGCCCCGTTCGACGGCATCGTTGCCGCGATTCCGGTCGCGCAAGGCGACCGTGTGCAGCCCGGGACGCCGCTGCTGACGCTGACGCGGCTCGACGGGCTAGTCGTCACTATCGGGATCGAGCCCGCGCAGCGCGCGCAGATCCATGTCGGCGATCCGGCGCATCTCGACCGCCTCGGGGGCGGAGCGCCGATCGAGGCGCGCATCATTCGGGTCGACGGCGTGCTCAATGCAAAGACGCGACTCATTGACGCCGACGTGGCCGTCCCGGCCGGGTCGGTGATTTCGGGCGAGGCGTTCCACGCGGCGATCACCGCCGGGCAGATGCAGGGCTGGGTGGTGCCGCACGAGGCGGTGCTGATCGACGAGAAGGGCGCCTACGTGTTTCAGATCGCGGGTGACAAGGCGGCGCGCGTCGATGTCCGCGTGCTCGGAACCGTCGGGGACCGCGATTCCGTCGACGGTCCGATCGACGGCACGCGGCGTTTGGTTGTCCAGGGCAACTACCAGCTCTCCGACGGAACCCCGGTCCGCGAAGCGCCCGCGCAGGACGCCGCGCGGTGAAGCGTCTCGGTTTCGTCGAGCATCACGCGCGCACGATCGTCGTCGTTGCAATCGCGCTCGCCATCGCGGGCGCCGTCGCCGCGATTTCGCTCCCCGTCGGGCTGTTTCCACAGGTCGCGTTCCCCCGCGTCGTCGTCGACCTCAACGCCGGCAGCCGACCGGCGGACCAGACGGCGCTGCTCATCACGCGCCCGGTCGAGGAAGCCGTCCGCACCGTTCCCGGCGTGCAGGACGTGCGATCCGAAACGACGCGCGGCTCGGCGCAAATCTCGGTCGATTTCGGCTGGGGCCGCGACATGGTCGCGAGCACGCTGCTGATCGACGCGGCGATCGCGCAGACCCTGCCGAGCCTCCCGGCGGGTACCGCATACGACGTCAGGCGGATGGACCCGACGGTCTTCCCGATCATCTCGTACGCGCTGCTGTCCGATAAAATGTCGCCCGTCGCGCTTCGCGATCTGGCGCAGTATCAGATCGTGCCGCTGCTCTCCTCAATCTCTGGCCTTGCCCGCGTCGATGTGCAGGGCGGCGAAACGCAGGAGATCGAGGTGCTCGCCGATCCGCACCGGCTTGCGGCCTACGGGCTCGGCATGAGCGATCTCGCGACCGCGCTCTCGGCCGGAAACGTGCTGCAGGCCGTTGGCCGCGTCGAAGATCGTGACAAGCTCTATCTCGTCCTCTCCGACCACAGCGCCAGCACGTCGGCCGATGTCGGCAACGTCGTTGTGCGCGCCGACGCGACGGGCGTTGTGCGTGTGCGTGATCTGGCGACCGTGCAGAACGGCGTCATGCCGCAATGGACACGCGTCGTCGAGGACGGCAAGCCTGCCGTCCTGTTCAACGTCTTTGAGCAGCCGGACGGCAACGCGCTGCAGATCGCGACGGCGGTGCAGCAAAAGCTCGCTACGTTCAAGCTCCCGCCCGGCGTCCAAATCGTTAACTGGTACGATCAGAGCCAGCTCGTGAAGCAATCGGCGGCGAGCGTGCGCGATGCCGTCCTGATCGGATTGGTGCTGGCGGCGCTTGTGTTGATCATGTTCCTGCGCAGCTTCCGCGTCACCCTGATCGCCGTGGTGATCGTTCCGGCGACGCTCGCGGCGGCGGTGCTGGTGCTGAGCGTGCTCGGCTTGAGCTTCAACATCATGACGCTGGGCGGCATCGCGGCCGCGGTCGGTCTGCTGATCGACGACGTGATCGTCATGGTCGAACACATCGCGCGCCGCGCCGGGGCCGACGGTCCCGACGGGCCGGGCACGGTTGCCGGGCGCGACGCCGTGCTGCCGGCCGCTCGCGAATTCATGTCCCCGCTGACAGGGTCGAGTCTGGCAACGCTGATCGTGTTCGTGCCGCTCAGCTTCCTCTCGGGCGTCACCGGCGCGTTCTCGCAGGCCCTCTCGGTAACGATGGGTGCCGCGCTCGCGATCTCCTACCTGATGACCGCGTTTGTCGTACCGGTAATGGCGCGGCACATCATCGACTTCACGCGCTGGCGCGATCCGGGGGCGGCGGGAGGCGGGCGGCTCGAACGCGTGCATGGCTGGCTGCTCGACAGGCTATTTCGCCGACCATGGATCCTCGGCGTGCTGCTCATCCCCCTCCTGGCGCTCGGCTACGTGGCCTATGGCGCGGTGCCGACGGGCTTCATGCCGGCGGTCGACGAGGGTGGTTTCGTTTTGGACTACTTTACCAAGCCCGGCACGTCGCTCACCGAGACGAGCCGCGAGATCGGGCAGGTCGATGCGATCATCCGCGCGACGCCGGAGGTGGCAACGTTCTCCCGTCGCCTCGGCGCCGGTCTCGGCGGCGATCTCAGCCAGTCGTATCACGGCGACTACTTCGTGCGGCTGAAGGACAATCACGCCCGCTCGACGCCCGCCGTCATGTCCGCCGTCTTGGCCGAGGTCACCGCCAAGGTGCCGGGCGTGCAGATCGAGCTTGCACAGCTCATGGAGGATCTGATCGGCGATTTGACAGCCGTGCCGCAGCCGATCGAGATCAAGCTGTTCGGCCTCGATTCGAACGCGCTTGACCAACAGGCGACGCAGGTCGCCGCCGCAATCAGCGGCATCAACGGCGTGGTCGAAGTCAAAAGCGGCGTGAAGCTCGCCGGCGATGCGCTTGACGTGAAGATCGACCCCGTTCGCGCCGGGATGGAAGGCGTCACCGCCGACGCCGTGACGCAGGCCGTTGACACGGCGCTGACCGGATCGGTCGCGACAATGCTCCCCGAGACGACGAAGACGGTCGGCGTGCGCGTTCGGCTGCCCGACGCGCTGAGTCTCAAGCAGACCGATCTCGCCGGCCTGCCGATCCGCGCGTCCGACGGTCACATCTTCCCGCTCGAACGCGTCGCTCATATCGTGCCCTTGACCGGACAGCCGCAGATTTCCCGCGAAAACCTGCAGCCGATGGTGGCGGTGACGGCGCGCATCGAGGGGAGGGGCCTCGGCGCCGCCATCGCCGACGTGCAAAAGGC
>CAYSTX010000051.1:0-10171 GCA_964434035.1 uncultured Acetobacteraceae bacterium | reverse complement strand
CTGATGGGCATGACGATGATCATCGGCATCGGCACCGAAATGGCGATCTTTTACGTCTCGGAATACACCGAGCTTTTGCGCGAGCTACGCCCACGTGAGGCGCTCCGCGTGGCGAGCCGGAACCGGCTGCGCCCGATCGCGATGACGACGCTCGCGGCCATCCTGACGCTGGCACCGCTGGCGATGGCGATCGGCCAGGGTTCCGGGATCCAGCAGCCGCTGGCGATCGCCATCATCGCCGGCCTGCTGCTGCAGTTCCCGCTGGTGTTGCTGGCGATGCCGGTGCTGATCAGCCTCACGGTACCGGCCGACCAGCCCGCGGTGGCGGGCGCGGCTCACGACGCGAAGACGGGCTGAGGGCGCGGCTAGGTGATGTTGTCGCCCCTATTCCGCCGGAACCGGACTGTGCGCTGGCGAACCGCTGCGGATGCGAGCAAACACGCCGCCGAGTTTGCCCATGTAGAGATAGACGATCGGAGTGGTGAACAGCGTCAGGATCTGTGACACCACCAATCCGCCCGCCAGCGAGTAGCCGAGAGGCTGGCGCAGTTCCGAGCCGACACCGGTCCCCAGCATCAGGGGTATGGCGCCGAGCAGGGCCGCCATCGTCGTCATCAGGATGGGGCGGAAGCGCAGTTTGCACGCTTCGTAGATCGACTCCTCCGGGCTCAGCCCGCGAGTCCTCTCGGCCTCGAGCGCGAAGTCGACGAGCATGATCCCGTTCTTCTTGACGATGCCGATCAACAGAATGATGCCGATCATGCCTATGACGTCGAGCCCCATTCCGGCCAGATACAGTGTCACCAGCGCACCGAGCCCGGCGGCAGGCAGGGTCGAGATGATGGTCAGCGGATGGATCAGATTCTCGTAGAGCATGCCGAGGATGATGTAGACCGCGATCAGCGCCGCCAGGATCAACACGGGCTCGCTGGAGAGCGATGCCTGGAAAGCCTGCGCGTTGCCCTGGAAGCCGGTCTGGATCGTCGAGGGTAGATGCAGTGCGGCGATGGCCTTATTGACGGCCGCCTCCGCCGGGCCAAGTGGCCCGTTTTTCGTCAGGTTGAAGCTGACCGTCACCGACGGGAACTGCCCCTGGTGATTGACGGCGAGCGGCACGGTCGTGTTGTGCAGCGTGACCAGTTCGCTCAAGGGCACCATGCCGGAAGTCTGCGAGCGGATATAGATACGTTGCAGGGCTGCCGGGCCGAGCTGGAAGTTGGGATTGACCTCCTCGATGACATAGTACTGGTTGAGACTGGTGTAGAGCTGCGAGATCGGCCGCTGACCGAAGGCATCATACAGCACGTTATCGATGTCAGATGCCGTTATGCCGAGGCGGGAAGCCACATCCCGGTTGATCGACAGCGTCAACTGAGGTGCCGCGGACTGCTGATCGCTGGTCACGTCGGCGAGCTGAGGCAGCTTTGCCAAAGTGCTCGTCACGATTGGCCCCCACTTGTTCAGCTCGCTCAGATTCGTATCCGTCAGGGTGTACTGGTACTGCGTCGCGGTTAGCCGGCCGCCGATATTGATGTCCTGAACCGGCTGCATGAACAGCCGAACCCCTGGAATGCCGCGCACATCGCGACTGAGCTGAGCCATGACCTGGTTGATCGGCGGGCGCTGCGACTGCGGCTTCAATGCAACAAAGACACGCCCCTGATTTTCCGTGGGGGTGGCGCCACCCGCGCCGATGTAGGCGCCGGCCGATAGAACCGCCGGATCCTTCAGGACGGCCTGCAAGACGTTCTGCTGGATCGTCGCCATACCGTCTGGCGAGATGTTCTCCGCGGCCTCGGTTATCCCGAGAATGAGGCCGGTATCCTGCTCAGGGAAGAAGCCCTTCGGGATGATCATAAACATCCACGCCGTGGCGGCCACGGTGGCCAACATCACCATCAGAGTGATGAAGCGATGCCGCAGCGCCAAGGTCAAGGCGCGGTCGTAGGCGCCGAGCAGGGCGTCGAAGCACCATTCGAGCCCTCGCGACAACCGCCCCCGCTGCTCAGGATGCTCCTTCCGCAACAGACGCGCGCCGAGCATCGGGGTCAGCGTCACCGATACGAACATCGAAACGACGATCGCGGTCGTGACCGTCACCGCGAATTCTTGGAACATGCGGCCGACCATGCCGCCCATCAGCAGCAGCGGGATGAACACAGCCACCAGCGAGATGGAGATGGAGACGATCGTGAATCCGATCTCGCCCGCGCCGTCCAGCGCCGCTTGCAGCGGCGTTTTGCCCATCTCAAGATGGCGCACGATGTTTTCGACCATCACGATGGCGTCGTCGACCACGAAGCCCACTGCGATCGACAGCCCCATGAGCGACAGGTTGTCCAGGCTGTAGCCGAAGACATACATCACGGCGAATGTGCCGACGATCGACACCGGCACGGCGATCGCCGGGATGAGCGTCGGCCACGCGCTGCGCAGGAACACGAAGATGATGCCGACGACCAGTCCGATAGTCAGCATCAATGTGTGCTGCACATCTGCGACCGACGCGCGGATGGTGATCGTGCGGTCCGATATCACGGAGATGTCGATCGTCGGCGGGATCTCATTCTGTATCTGTGGCAGTGCTTTCTTGATCGCCGCGACGGTGCTGATCACGTTGGCGCCGGGCAGGCGCTGGATCGCGAGCACGATCCCGCGGTCATTATTGACCCAGCCCTTCAGGGTGGTGTCCTGAGCGCCGACCACTGCCTTGCCGACATCGCGCACCCGGATCGGCCCGCCATCGCGGTATGCGATGATCTGATTGTCCCACGCCTGCGGCGACAGGATCTGGTCGTCGGTCTGTAGCGTATAGGCGTCCTGCGTCCCGTATAGAGTTCCCTGGGGTTGATCGACGCTGACATTCGTCAGCGCCGTCCTGACGTCCTCCAGATCGAGGCCATTGGCGGCCAGCAGTGCGGGATCGAGCTGGATTCGGATGGACGGATGCTGCTCGCCGCCGACGCCGACCAGGCCCACGCCCGGCACCTGCGATAACTTCTGCTCCACGATGCTCTCGGCGTAGTCGTCCACCGTGGTGATCGGCAGGACTTTCGAGGTTAGACCCAGGACCAGAATTGGTGCGTCCGCCGGGTTGACCTCCTTATAGGTCGGCGGGGTCGGCATATCCTTCGGCAACTGGCCTGCGGCCGCGTTGATGGCCGTCTGCAC
Source organism: uncultured Acetobacteraceae bacterium (assembly GCA_964434035.1). Lineage (GTDB taxonomy): Bacteria > Pseudomonadota > Alphaproteobacteria > Acetobacterales > Acetobacteraceae > CAYSTX01. Next base: position 7,000 of record CAYSTX010000051.1, on the reverse strand, counting down.
GAGCTGTGCGGCCGAACTGATGTTATCGTTCAGAGCGAACTGCAGATTGATCGTGGTATAGCCGGTCGAGCTCGCCGACGTCATCTGGGTCAGATACGGAATTTCGGCGAATTGCTTTTCCAGCGGTGTTGCGACCGAGGATGCCATCGTCTGCGGATTGGCACCCGGCAACTCCGCCGTCACTGAAACCGTTGGAAACGACACGTTCGGGAGTGCCGCCACGGGCAGCATCTCATATGCCACGCCGCCGAGCAGTACGATGGCCACCATTAGCAATGCCGTTGCGATGGGACGGCGGATGAAAGGAGAGGAGACGCTCATTACAGCATCCCCGCGCTGGCTTCGGTTGTGTTCTGTACATGTGGATCGTTCGCGGAGACCTGAGCGACCTGCACGCCGTCGCTCAAGCGGTATTGGCCCGCGGTGACGACCGTGTCGCCGGGCTGCAGCCCGTTGCTGATCAATGCGCGCCCGTCCAGCGTCTCCTCAACAGTGACCTTCCGGGTCTGCACCTTGCCGTCGGGCTGGACGACAAAGACGTAATCACCTTGCTGAGCCGGCTGCAGAGCCGTCAGAGGCACCGTTATCCCGTCATGCCGAACGGAAACGGTCAGCCGCACGTTGACGAAGTCGCCGGGCCACAGCTTCCGGTTCTTGTTGGGAAATGTGGCCTTGAGCTGCACCGCTCCCGAGCTTTGGTTGACCATATTGTTCACCAGGAGAAGCGTACCCTGCCCGAGCCTGGTGGTATCGTCCTGGCCGTAGGCGATGGTGGTCAGCGTTCCATCCTTCATGGCCGCCTGCACCGTCGGGAGGTCCTTCTGCGGCAGGGTGAAGATCACCGAGATCGGCTGGATCTGCGTGATCGTCACGATCGGGGTGGACGTGCCGGGCTGGAGAATATTGCCGACGTCGACACGCCGGATGCCGGTCACGCCATTGATCGGCGACGTGATCGTCGTGTAGCCGAGCTGCGTCTGTGCATTGAAAATGGTAGCGTTGTCTCGGGCGATTGCTGCCTGCAACTCACTGACGGATGAGGCTTGGTCGGAGACCTGCTGGTCCGTGGCGAACCCGTCCTTCAGCAGGGGCATGTACCGGCCGAGATTGGCTTTCGCGTTGGCGAGATGCGCCTCGTCGCTCTTGAGGTTTGCCTCGGCCTGCTGCAGGGCAGCCTGGTATGGGCGTGGATCGAGTTGTGCGATCAGATCGCCGGGCTTTACCACCTGTCCCTCGACGAAACCGATCTTCTCGATCGTACCGGTGACCTGTGTGTGAATGTCGACGACATTGTACGGCTCGACCGTGCCGATCCCTGTGACCACAATCGGCACGTCCCCCACCTGAACCTTGGTGGCGACGACCGGCACGGGCGGCGTCGTCGTTCGTGGCGCCGGTGACGCGACGCTCGCGCTGTCGGCCCGCCAGGCGATCCCGCCGCCGATGGCGCCCGCGAGGCAAAATCCCAGGATGATCAAACGAGTCTTCACGTGCCTGCTCTCCAGTTCTCAGTCTTGTGGGTGAGCGTGGGTCTCTAGCCGTCGGCCCCCGCATCGGCTCGCATGCCGCGGCCGGAGCGGCATTCGGTATGAGCTGTCCGCCACACACATTTGTCAGGCCTGGACGATCAGGTTATTCTGATCATTCATATCATTGTGAACAGTTCCATTTGATCCAAGCCGCAAGCTGCCGACTTTTGGTCAGCTCAAGGTCTTCCTCGAAGCGCAGCTGGGCGGGGTCGCTCTGTTCGACCGGACCAAGCGCCGCCCGACGCGCGATGGGCCAAGCCGTCGTCATTGATGCGCGCTGTGTCGCGCAAGAAATCCCCAGGTCTTAGGAACAGAGCGTTACCCATCTCTCCAGGTCGGACAGACGTGCACTGCTGAGTTCGGTGGCTGCACGGTTGATATTTTGCTCGTCAAACTTGAGCCATGCCGCCGTCCACAAAGACCTCACTTCCGGTCATGAAACTGCTGTCGTCCGAGGCGAGGAACAGCGCGACGGCGGCCGTCTCCTCGGGAAGACCCATGCGTCCGATCGGCGTTTGTGCGATCAGACCCGCACCTCTCGCATCGCACCCGTCGCTATAGCGACTTGAGGCGGGCCGTCGGGAGCGTCACCCACAAGGTGTTCATTCAGCAGCTCAAGGGCTTAGAGCCAGACGGAATCATCGACCGGCTCGATCACAAAGAGATTCCGCCCAGGGTCGATTACTCCCTCACGCCATTCGGCAGGACCTTGGCTCCGACGTAGCGCGCGTTCGCCGCCAGCGCCGGAGACCCGGCTGCTGCTGGTGTTGGTCGGGGGACCAGCGAATTCTACACGCCTGCCGTGTCGCCCTGCGCCGAGCGCTCAATGAAGCGCCGCGTCGTTGCCGCCAGATGGTCCTTGATCCACGTCGCCATCTCCTGCTCTTCGCGCAGCGAGGTCTCGAGTGCACTGCGATCGGAAGTGCGGCCAGCCATATCCGCCAACGTCACCAGCGACATGTAGCTGGCGATCTCATAGTGCTCGAAAGCGAAGTTGGCGAAGCTGTTCTTCAGCACCTCATCCGGCGCGACTGATTGAGCAAGCGCCGCGAGATTGCCGGCCAGCGACAACACTGTGTCTTTCATACCGGAATGGCTTGTATCGAATTGTGCCAGCAGGTCCTCGATGCGCCGCACCTGCTCCTGGCTCTCGCCAATATGCAGGCGCATACGATCGGACAGTTCGGGATAGTTTTCCAGGCGGCCAACCTGCCGCTCGAGCAACTCAATGGCCTGTTTCTCAACTGCGTGCTGATTGCGCAAACCGACGATGTAGATGTCGCGCGCGCGTTCCGTCTGGTTGCCGGACATAGGAAACCTCCCCTTGCAGGATCGATGGACCGCCATCGGGGACGGGAACAGCGGCCGTCAGCGGCAGTTGCCCGCGCACGCCGAGTTGACCAACTCAGCACACAGCGGAACGGAACGGGGACGCCGTCAGCACGAATGCCCTGCCATCCCACAGACGGAACGGCGCGCAACCGGAGCAAGACAAGGAAAAGCCGTAGCGGCGGCACCAGTCTTGCGCGTCGGCACGATCGCGCTCGAGCATGTCGCGATAGGACAGGTTCAGGATTACGAGATTGCCGCCGTCGCGCAGCACGCGGCTGATATCGGCGACGCAGGCGTCCGCCACGCCAGCCTGGACAAGGTATGGAAAACTATCGACCGCCAGCACCAGGTCGCAACTGTCATCGGCAACGCAACGCAGTCCATGACCGTCGGTCAACGCGAAGGACACATTCGCCGGGCCGGCGTTGCGCCGGCGCGCCTCCTGCAGCATGCCCCGGGAAACATCGATCCCCAGCACGGATCGAACATGTGGCCCGATCGCGATCGCAACGCGGCCGATGCCGCAGCCGCAATCAAGCACATCCATATTCGGCCCGATCAGTTGCTCATGCAGCAGCCATTGCACAATCTCCGCCGTTGCTGTCTGCAGCCGTTCCGCCTTGCCCAGCGAATGAAGGGCAACACTGGCTTCCGGCGAAACGGCGACCGCCCGATCGAACACGGCCGCGATGGCGGCGGGAGTCGTGGCATCGGCATGATCCACTCCGGCCTCATCGATCATCCGCCGCAGCCGCTGGAGCACCAGGTCCGAGCCCGCCAGCGATTGCAATTCAGCCCGCATTGGCTGCGCGTCAGGCAGGGTCGCAATGCGGCGGCGAATCTCCGCGGGCTGCGCGCCTTCCAGCAACAGCCGCGCGATAGCGACGGCGGCCGTGATGCGTTCTTGCAAGCAAGTGGTCAGCGGATCGCCATTCATTGCCGGACAAAGCCCCGGCACAGATTGCGCCGATCACGCGCGCCGAGGGCGTGCTTGTACGATTCGCCACCGCGCAGGAAATGCGCCTCGCCGCACCCGTCGTGCGCCGCCTCCCCGAGCATTTGGCCGATCAGCAGTATGCCGGGACTGATGAATGCGTCGGCCGGATCGAACCCACCGAGATAGAAGCAGATGCGATCCGCAGCCGTCAGCGCATAGACCACCGCGGCAATGCGGTCGCGCAGCCGCAGCGCGCAGAGCCGCAGCAGCCCCGCCTCCAGCAAGCCCGCAGCAGCGCTGCGATGGAATGCCAGCACGCGCGGATCGGCCAGCACGCCTTGCTCGTCCCGTTCGCCCCAGCGTGCCGCATGCAGCGCAATCAATCCCTCCAACAACTCGGACAGCGTGTGGCGGGTCGCCGTTTCGATGCGCCACGCGCCGCTGCGGTCGGCGCGATGCCCCGCCTGGCGCAGATCGCGGCGCATGGTTTTGGGGATCGCGAGTTCAGGCTGCAGCGCCAGTACCGGACAGACCGGGCCTTCGGTGGCTTCTGCCCGCCAGCCGGTCGGTGCAGCGGTGGTGCACAGGATGGCGCCCTCGGGCAGGTCCGGCAAATCGAGCCGCGCGGCGTCGGATGCACGCAGCGCCGCGGCAAGCAGCCGCGCCGGCGCGTCGCATTGCGCATCACCAGAGAGCAGTACATCGAAATAGTCGCTGATGCCGACACCCATAGGCAGCAGCTTGTCGCCCAGCCGGTAGAACGGCAGCACGCCCGCCAGTCCTGCCGCATCGTGCAGCACCGCGACCAGCGGTCGCCCGGTACCGAACACCTGCCACCAAGGCGCCAGCCAAGCCGGCGCAAGGAACGGCACGCCTGAGCCTGCGCGTTGCCACAGATCCTCCCATTGGCCCCACAGGTCGGCGAGGCCTGCATCGTCGGTGATCACATCGATCGACAGCGTGGGCTGCATCAGGAGGCTGCCAGGCGCTCGTACAGCGCAAGATAAGCCTGCGTCATGCGCCGCACCGAAAATCGCGCCTCGGCGGCACGGCGGCACAGCGCGCGATCGAGCGATCCAACTGCTCCGATGGCCTTGGCCATCGATTTGACATCCTCCACCAGAAACCCGGTGCGGCCATGCTCAACGATTTCCGGCAGCGCGCCGGCGGGAAACGCGACGACGGGTGTACCGCAGGCGAACGCTTCCATCGCGACCAGCGAGCTGGTCTCGGGTGCGAGGCTGGGCACCAGCAGGCAGCGCGCTTCGGCCAACAGGCGGCGCTTGCGGGCAAAGCCAAGTGGGCCGAGGAAGCGCCGGCGGTTGTCCAGCAGCGGTCGCACGCAATCGGCGAAGTAACGTTCATGCTCTTGGTAAGGGAACACTTCGCCGCCAAGCAGCAGCTCGACGCCGGCGGCGTGGGCGGCCTGCAGCGCCAAATGCTGGCCCTTCTCCGGACAAACGCGGCCGAGCATCACCGCATAGTCGCCGCAGCCATGCTCTGCCGGCGCCAGCGCCTCAACCGGCACGCCATTCGGAATCGCGGGCACGAGCTTCACGCCGGGCGGACAGGTGCGCTCCTCCGACTGCGACACGCAGTTGAACCAAGTGCGGCCTCGCACTGGCGCGAGCGCGGCCGAGGGGTACCAGGCGGGCGGCAGATGCAGCGTGACGAGTGCCGGCGGATCAGGCGGCGGCAGATACGTGTGGAAATCAACCCCGTGCAGGTGCACGAGATCGGCATCGCTCGCGGCGCGCGCCACGATCCCCCGCACCGCGGACTGCACCTCGGCACGCCTGGCCTCGGTCAGGTCGGCTGGCACCGCCGGCGCTGGCAGCAACGTGCCGGCGGTGACGGAGCCGGGCGCAGCAATCACCAGCGAGCGATGCCCGGCCGCGATCAGAGCGCGGTCGAGCGCGGACAGGACTTGCTCAGCGCCGCCGACCGCGCCGGGTCCAACCGGCGCAAACGGATAGGCGACGCTCAGGACGGTCAGCACGCCAGCGCCCGGGCGGCGAGGCTGCACCAGCGCGTGCTGCGCATGCCCCAGTCGAAATCGTCATAGTAGCAGCGCGTGGCGGCCGGGCGGGTGAAGTCATAGCGCGGCGCGGGCCGGAAGCATTGCTCTGCCCAGCCAAAGAACGGCGCGAGCGTCGCACGCTGCGTCGTGAAGCAGGCCAGCATGGCGTCGCGGCAGGCGCGCTCCGCGTCCGTCAGAGGCAGCGCCAGAGTATCGCCGTTGGGGAGGAAGCGGCCGACCTCGATGCCGCCATCCGGTGCGGCATGGTAGCCGGCCATTTCAATGATCGGCAGGCCGGTCGCGTGCACCGCGAAGGCAACCGCGTCATGATCGGGATGCCCGCCCTCGTAGGCGTGGGTGAGCACCACGGCGGCAGCTTGCAGCGCGGCGCGCAGAGTGTGCGCGAGCTCGCGCAGATGCAGCGCGGCGGATTGGTCGGGGAAGGGGAGCCCACTGTCATGGCCGGTCTCCGGCCATGACCCCGCAATCCGCAGCGCCGCCCGCAACTCACGCTGCCGCGCGGCGGCATATTCCTCCCAGTTCGCAAACCCGGCCGTCCGCGCGTCGCGTAGATCGCGCGGCGAGCCATCCGTCACGTGCAGCATCGTCAGCCGACGGAACAGCGGCAGGAACGGACCGGCGCCGACCGTCTCGTCGTCGGGATGCGCGACAACGATCGCCACGGGCATGTCGATCGCCTCCCGTCGCGCCAGCGCGCGCAGCACGCAATCAATTACTGCCGACGACATCCGCCTGCTCGAACGCATCCGCGCTCTCCGGCCCGGCGGCGGCAGCTGGCTCGGCGATTTCACCACAGCCATATCGGCGGATCATTGCGGCGCAGAACTCGGCGAACTCCGCCGGTTCGCGCGGCGGTGCGGTGTAATGCGGCCAGACACCCTTGTGCTCCGGCGTAAAGCAGAATGTGACGGTGACGCTGAAATCCTCCAGCGCACGCATCTGCCGGTCGAACCAGGCGAGCGCATCGGGGCGATAGAAATCCGCCCAGCTCAGCCCGGTGCGCAGATAGGTGATGCCGAGATCCTTCATCCAGCGTGCGGCGTCATCCAACCGATGGTCCTCGAAATGAAACCACTGGCAGAGGCCGAATTCCGGGGTGAATTCGTGGAAGATCCTCGCCGCGCGCTTCGGCCGTCCATGCTCGTCCAGCAGGCCGAGGTG
>CAYSTX010000050.1:0-17327 GCA_964434035.1 uncultured Acetobacteraceae bacterium | reverse complement strand
CGCTCGCGGCATGAGTGGCGTCGTGACTCGCCGGGTGCTTGGCGCAATCGGCCGACTGCCGGAGCGGGCGCGGGCGCCGGATAGCGGGGCGATGCTGGCGTCGCTGCCGGTGCCGGTCGTGCTGCTAGACCGTGAGAACCGCTTCCGGTTCGTCAACGACGCGGCCGAGCAGTTCCTCGGCATCTCGGCTGCGAGCCTCGCGTCGCTGCGACTGACCGACCTCGTGCCGGCGGACAATCCGATCTTCCTGCTGATCGACCAGGTCCGCACGCATGATTCAGGGGTGATCGACCATGATCTAACGATCGAAAGCCCGCGCCTCAATAAGCGTGGCATCACCGTGCAGGGCACGCCGCTGCCGGAGGAGCCGGACTCGGTTCTGCTCGTGCTGCAAGACGCGTCCGCCGCCCGCGCGCTCGACCGGCAACTGACGTTCCGCGGTGCCGCCCGCACCGTCACCGGCATGGCCGCGATCCTCGCGCATGAGGTGAAGAACCCGCTGTCCGGCATTCGTGGCGCGGCGCAGTTGCTCGAGGCGACGGTCGCGGGATCGGATCGCGAACTGACGGTGCTGATCCGCGACGAAGCGGACCGCATCCGCGCGCTCGTCGACCGGATGGAGATGTTCGGCGAGAAGCCGATTTTGCGCGAGCCGGTGAATATCCACCGCGTGCTGAGCCACGTGCGCATCCTCGCGCAGAACGGCTTCGCATCCCACGTCCGCATCAACGAGGTGTACGACCCGTCGTTGCCGCCGGTCTGGGGCAATCGCGATCAGCTGGTGCAGGTCGTGCTGAACCTCGTCAAGAACGCGGCCGAAGCGATCACCGCGTCCGACGCCCCGCACGGTGAGATCACGCTGATGACGGCATTCTCGCTCGGGATGCGCGTCGCGCCGCCGGGGTCGACCGCGCGGGTTGATCTGCCGCTAATCGTGACCGTCCGCGACAACGGGCCAGGCATCCCCGACGATCTGCACCCGCATCTGTTCGAGCCGTTCGTCACGAGCAAACCGACCGGTAGCGGCCTTGGTCTCTCACTCGTTGCTAAGATCATCGGCGACCATGGCGGCCTGATCGAGGTTGATAGCCGGCCGGGCCGGACCGACTTCCGGCTACACCTGCCGATGATGAGCGAGGAGGAGAGTAGCCTATGACCTTGCCAACGGTGCTGGTCGCCGACGACGACCGCTCGATCCGCACCGTGCTGACGCAGGCGCTTGGCCGCTCGGGTTATCAGGTCCGGACGACTGGACATGCGGCGACGCTTTGGCGCTGGGTCGAGGATGGGGAGGGTGACCTCGTCATCACCGACGTCGTGATGCCGGATGAAAACGGCCTCGACCTCATTCCCCGGATCAAGCGCATCCGGCCGGATCTGCGGATCGTAGTGATGAGCGCGCAGTCGACGCTGATTACCGCCGTTAAGGCGACACAGCGCGGTGCGTTCGATTACCTGCCGAAGCCGTTCGATTTGAAGGAATTGCTGGCCGTCGTCGACCGCGCGCTCGCAGCGCCGCCGGAGGCGCCGATCGCGGCCCCCACCGAGCCGCGCGATGCCGATGAGCGCCTGCCGCTGATAGGGCGCAGTCCGGCGATGCAGGAGATTTATCGCACCATCGCGCGGCTCACGACGGCCGACCTGACGGTGATGATCAACGGCGAGAGCGGCACCGGCAAGGAGCTGGTGGCCCGCGCACTGCATGATTATGGACGCCGTCGCACCGGACCGTTCGTCGCCATCAACATGGCCGCGATCCCGCGCGAGCTGATCGAAAGTGAGTTGTTCGGCCACGAGCGCGGCGCGTTCACCGGTGCCACCAGCCGCTCGGCGGGGCGGTTCGAGCAGGCCGAGGGCGGTACGCTCTTCCTCGACGAGATCGGCGACATGCCGCCCGAGGCGCAGACGCGGCTGCTGCGCGTGCTGCAGGAAGGAGAATTCACCTCCGTCGGCGGGCGTCAGCCGATCCGGGCCAATGTCCGCATCATTGCCGCGACCCACCGCGACCTCCGCGCCGCAATTCGGCAGGGGCAGTTTCGCGAGGATCTCTACTACCGGCTCAACGTCGTGCCGATCCGGCTGCCGCCGCTGCGTGAGCGGGCGGAGGATATTGGGCTGCTGGCGCGGCACTTCCTGGAACGCGCGCACGCCGACGGGCTACCGGCGAAATCGCTGGATCAGGGTGCGCTCGACCGGCTGCGCGCCTATCGCTGGCCGGGCAATGTACGCGAGATCGAGAACGTCATGCGCCGGCTCGCGGCACTCTGTCCGGACGAGGTGATCGGCGCGGACGTAATCGCGGCCGAGCTTGACGAATTGGCGATCGAACCCGAGGTCGGTTCTCATGGGGATGTGCACGCGCTCAACGGATCGGCGGCGAGCCGGGGCACAGAGCCGGAGCCGCTCGCGGTCGCCGTGGAGCGGCACATCAAGCAGTTCTTCTCGGCACACGATGACGGTCTCGCGCCCGCCGACATTTATGATCGCGTCATCGCCGAGGTGGAGCGGCCGTTGATCCTGATGACGCTCGCCGCGACGCGCGGAAACCAGATCAAGGCGGCGGCGATGCTCGGGTTGAACCGCAACACGTTGCGGAAGAAAATCCGTGACCTCGATATTCCGGTCGTGCGCGGCGTCGCCTGAAGCCATGAACGACATCGCGCCTGGCGATGGAACGGACGGCCGGAACGAGCCAGCAATCATTTCGCGTGTGATCGACCAGGCGCCAGTGCCGCTGGCGCCAGGAACGCGCGGGTTCGCCCGGCGTCTCGTCGACATCCTGCTGGGCCGTGTCGTGACCATCGTCATCGTCGCGGTGGCGCTCGGGCTCGGCTTCGCGACCTTCGTCGTGCTGGCGCGCGGCCGTTCGCCGTTCGGGCCGACGCCGGGGGTCAGCGTCGGGCTGATGCTCGCCAATCTCTCGGCGCTGCTGCTGCTCGGTGCCGTGCTCGCGGGCCGGCTCACGCGCGTCTGGGTAGAGCGGCGTCGCGGCTCGGCCGGCTCGCGGCTGCATGTGCGGCTGGTGATGCTGTTCAGCGTGGTGGCGATTTCGCCCGCGATCGTCGTTGCCCTGTTCGCGACCGCGTTCTTTCATTTCGGCATTCAGGCCTGGTTCAACGACCCGATCCGCCAGGCGCTCGACGAAAGCCTCGCCGCGTCGCGCGGATACCTCGAAGAGCATCAAAACAACATCCGCTCCGTCGCTCTCGAAATGTCGAACGATCTGACGCGCGCCGGCTCGTATCTTTCGGCCGACCCCGACACGTTCGCGCAGATCCTCGCGACACAGACGGCGCTGCGCGGCCTGACGGAGGCGGTCATCTATGAGCCGGTGACCGGGCAGGTCATCGCGTCCGCCGGCATGCTTGCCGGCGTCGGCGCCGAGCCGCCGCCGGCCTGGGCAACCGAGCGCGCGCGCACCGGCGACGTCGCCGTCGTGCCGGGCGCCGATCACACGCGCGTCCGCGCCGTCGTCGAACTCGACAGCACGCCGCCGCTGATGCTGATGATCGGAAGGCCGATCGATCCGCAGATCCTCGACCACATGGTGCGGACCGAAAACGCCGTCGCCGAATACGAGCGGCTCGATCGCGACCGGTCGTGGCTGCAGGTCGCCTTCGCGTGGATCTTCGCACTCGTCGCGCTGCTTGTGCTGTCAGCCGCGGTGCTGATTGGTCTGGTCCTCGCCAACCAGATCGCGCGCCCAATCGGCCAGCTCGTCCATGCGGCCGAGCGTGTGCGAGCTGGCGACCTCAGCACCCGCGTGACGGAGTCCGAAACGCAGGACGAGGTCGCCGGCCTCTCGCGCGCCTTCAACCGAATGCTCGGACAATTGTCGGCGCAGCGGGCCGAGCTGATGGACGCGTACAGCCTGATCGACGAGCGCCGACGCTTCACGGAAACCGTGCTGTCGGGCGTGTCGGCCGGCGTCATCGGGCTCGACGCGCAGCAGCGGATCGAGCTGCCGAACCGCGCCGCCTGCGTGCTGCTCGGGATCGATCTCATGGCCGCGATCGGCCAGCGGCTCGATCAAGGGGTGCCAGAATTCGCGCCGCTGTTGACCGACGCGGCCGCCGTGCCGGACCGCGCGGGCACCGCCGAAGTGGTGATCGGACCGCCGACCGAGCGGCGCACGCTGTTGGCCCGCATCGTTGCCGAACAGACGGGCGAGCGCGTCAACGGGTTCGTGGTCACCTTCGACGACATCACCGCCCTGCAATCGGCGCAGCGCAAGGCCGCCTGGGCCGACGTCGCGCGCCGCATCGCGCACGAGATCAAGAACCCGCTGACGCCGATCCAGCTTTCGGCCGAGCGGCTGAAGCGGCGCTTCGCACGCGAGATCAAGTCCGACCCCGAGACGTTCGCGATGTGCGCCGACACGATCGTCCGCCACGTCGGCGACATCGGTCGCATGGTGGATGAGTTCTCGGCCTTCGCCCGGATGCCGTCCCCGGTGATCCGCGATGAGGATCTGGGGCAGGTCGCGCGCGAGGCGCTGGTGCTTCAGAAAACTGCGCGGCCGGACATCGAATGGATCACCGAGCTGCCGGAGCGTGGACCGGTCGTGCCGTGCGACCGGCGACTGATCCGTCAGGCGCTCGGTAACCTTCTGGCCAACGCCGCCGATGCGGTTGCCATGCGCGAGGGGGCGGGGATGATTCGGGTTTCGATCACCCCGGCCGAGGATGGCCACGCGGTCGTGATTGCGGTCGAGGATGACGGTATTGGTCTACCATCCGAGAATCGCGCCCAGCTGACCGAACCGTACGTAACACACAAGCCGAAGGGAACCGGGCTAGGGTTAGCAATCGTCAAGAAGATCATGGAGGATCATGGCGGACGCTTCGCCCTCGCCGACCGAGAGGGCAGGCCCGGCACGGTCGCCAGCCTCATTCTGCCGATGCCACCAGCACGGTTAGGGATTGCCGATGCCGCCTGAAATCCTGATCGTCGATGACGAGCCGGACATTCGCACGCTTATTGAAGGCATTCTCCAAGACGAGGGCTACGAGACGCGGCAGGCCGCGGACAGCGACGCCGCGATCGCCGCCTTTCGCACCCGAAGACCCTCGCTCGTCATCCTCGACGTCTGGTTGCAAGGCTCGCGGGTCGACGGGATCGGCGTCCTCGAAGCCCTGCACGGCGAGGAACCGCACGTGCCGGTCGTGATGATTTCCGGCCACGGCACGATCGAGACCGCCGTCAGCGCGATCCAGCAGGGCGCGTACGATTTCGTCGAGAAGCCGTTTCAGACGGACCGGCTGCTGGTGCTTGTGCGCCGTGCCCTCGAGGCGGCCGCACTCGCGCAGGAGAACGCCGAGCTGCGGCTCCGCGCCGGGCCGGAAACCTCACTCACCGGCGACAGCCCGGCGATCCGCGCGCTGCGGGAGGCCGTCGAGCGTGTCGCGCCGACCGGCTCGCGCGTGCTGATCACCGGACCCGCCGGCTCCGGCAAAGAGGTGGCGGCGCGCATGATCCACGCCCACTCCCGCCGCGCCGACGGGCCGTTCGTGGCGCTCAACTGCGCGATCCTCGCACCCGGCCGGTTCGAGGAAGCCCTGTTCGGCATTGAGGCGGGCAGCGACCCGGTCACGCAGCCGCGCCGAGCCGGCGTGCTGGAGCGGGCCCATGGCGGTACTCTGCTGCTCGACGAAGTGTCCGACATGCCGATCGAGACGCAGGGCAAGATCGTACGCGCACTCCAGGATCAGACGTTCGAGCGGCTGGGCGGCTCGGCGCGGGTGAAGGTGGACGTACGTGTGATCGCGACCTCGAACCGCGACCTGCGTGCCGAGATCGCGGCCGGGCGGTTTCGCGAGGATCTGTTTTACCGCCTCGCCGTTGTGCCGCTGTCGGTTCCGGCGCTACGCGACCGGCGCGAGGACATCCCGGCGCTCTGCGAGCAGTTCCTGGCGCGTTCGGCCGAAAGCTCCGGTATGCCAGCGCGCACTTTGTCGGCCGATACGCTGAGCGCGCTGCAGGCGTACGAGTGGCCCGGCAACGTGCGGCAGCTGCGCAACCTCATGGACTGGCTGATGATTATGGCGCCCGGCGGGGCTGTGGACCCGATCCGCGCCGACATGCTGCCGCCCGAAATTGGCCTCAACGCGCCCGCCCTGTTGACGCTCGACCCGTCGGCCGATGTGATGGGTCTGCCGCTTCGTGACGCGCGCGATCTGTTCGAGACGCATTATCTTCAGGCACAATTGCTCCGCTTTGGGGGCAATATCAGCCGCACCGCACAGTTCGTCGGGATGGAGCGCAGCGCGCTGCATCGCAAGCTGAAGCAACTGGGCGTCAATTCTGACGAACGAGGACCCGCATGAGCCGTATCGCCTATGTCAATGGAAGCTACGTCCCGCATGGCGACGCGACAGTGCATATCGAGGATCGCGGCTATCAATTCGCCGACGGCGTCTATGAGGTCGTGCATTTGCAGGACGGCCGGCTGATCGACGAGGCGCTGCATCTCGATCGTCTCGACCGCTCGCTCCGCGAAATCCGGATCACGCCGCCGATGAGCCGGAACGCGCTGCGGCAAGTGATGCGGGAGGTCGTGCGGCGGAACCGGCTGCACTCCGGCCTGATTTACATGCAGGTGACGCGCGGCGTCGCCAAACGCGACCACGCGTTTCCTTCCGCCGACACGAAGCCGTCTGTGGTGGTTACGGCCCGGCGGATCCCGGGCTATCCGGCGACCGCGAAGGCCTGGGCCGGGCGCGCGGTGACGCATCCGGACTTGCGCTGGGCACGGTGCGATATCAAAACGGTCGGGCTGCTGCCAAACGTGCTCGCCAAACAGGCAGCGCGCGAGCGCGGGGCGGTCGAGGCGATCCTGGTGGACGAGAACGGCATGGTGACCGAGGGCTCGTCTACGTCGGTCTGGATCGTCGATGCGTCCGGCGCGCTGCGGACCCGTCATCTCGACCACGCGATCCTGCCGGGCGTCACGCGCGCCGCGCTGAAAACGCTGGCCGAGGAGCGCCAGATGCGCGTCGAGGAACGCGCGTTTTCCGCTGACGAGCTGGCGTCCGCGCGGGAAGCGTTCATCACCTCGGCGACGAGCTTCGTCCGCCCGCTGACCATGATCGATGACCGCCCCGTCGGCGACGGCACGCCGGGGCCGGTGACGCGGCGGCTGTTCGACCTGTTCGCCGAGCACGTCCGTGGTGCTTAAGGTCCGGCCGAGCGTCCTTCTCTACGACTGGGACAACACTCTGGTCGATGCATGGGCCGGTGTCGCTGCCGCGCTCAACGCCGCGTTCATTGCGTTTGGCAAACCGATCTGGAGCGTCGCCGAAACGCGCGCCCGCGTCCGCGTCTCGCTGCGCGACAGTTTCCCAGCGATGTTCGGCGCGAACTGGGAGCGGGCGGCCGAATTATTTTACGCGACACTCTCGCGCGCCCATCTCGCGCATGTGACCCCGCTGCCGGGCGCGGCCGAGGTGCTGACGATCGGGGCGGCGTGGCCGCAGGGGGTCGTCTCCAACAAGACCGGGCGCTTCCTGCGCGCCGAGGTCGAGCATCTCGGCTGGTCGCGGCGGTTCCGCTCGGTCGTCGGCGCCGGCGACGCGGCGGCCGACAAGCCGTCCGCCGACCCAGTTCTGCTGGCGCTCGCGGCCGCCGGGCGGCCGGCCGATCCGTCCGTCTGGTTTTGCGGCGATACGGGCACCGACATGCAGGCGGCCCGTGCGGCCGGCGTCACCGCTGTGCTGATCGGCGACGCCGCTGACGATGGGGGACCGGACGCCGTGAGGCCGGACCTGATCTTTTCCGATTGCCACGCTCTCGCCGCTCATCTCAGCACGCTTGCCTGAGAGGGGTCGGCTGATAACATGAGGGTGCCGCCTTGTGATGCGGCCGGGCAATGTCCCGGATTTTAACGTCACGCCACTCAAAAACAAAAAGGGTTCGCCTGTGGCCAATGAAAAAGCGCAGAATGTTCAGGACGTATTCCTGAACCACCTGCGAAAGAACAAAACTCCGGTGACCGTGTTCCTGGTCAACGGCGTCAAACTCCAGGGGATTATCACCTGGTTCGATAACTTCTCCGTCCTGCTTCGCCGCGATGGGCATACGCAGCTCGTCTATAAACACGCGATCAGCACTGTCATGCCCGGCGCGCCGATCCAGCTGTTCGACGGCCCGAAGACCGAGGGCGCTGCCACCACGCCGGGGCCGAACACGTTGACCGCACGCGAGCCGGTCTCGGCCGGGTCGCTCTGAGCGCGCCCACACAGACCGGGCCGGCACCGACGCACGCGGCCGTCATCCTGCCGTGGGACGGCGGAGAGCGGACGCGCGCGGCGGATGGCGCGGTCACGCACGATCTCGCGCGCGCCGCCGATGCGCGGCTGGCCGAGGCGGTCGGCCTCGCGCGGTCGATCGGTCTCGACATCGTGCATGAGGCGATCGTGCCACTGCGTCAGCGTCGGCCGGCGACTCTGCTCGGCGAAGGGCAGGTGGCGGCGCAGAAGTCGGCCATCGCTGATAATGACGTGACGGTCACGATCGTCGATGCGGCGCTGTCGCCGGTGCAGCAGCGCAACCTCGAGCGCGGTTGGGGCTGCAAGGTGATCGACCGAACGGGCCTCATCCTCGACATCTTCGGCGAACGCGCGGCGACCCGCGAAGGTGCGTTGCAGGTCGAACTAGCGCATCTCGAGTATCAGCGAAGCCGCCTGGTCCGGTCCTGGACCCACCTTGAGCGTCAGCGCGGCGGCTTCGGCTTCCTCGGCGGCCCTGGTGAAACGCAGATCGAGGCCGACCGGCGCATGATCGGCGACAGGATCGTGCGTTTGAAGAAAGAGCTGGAGCAGGTGCGACGAACGCGTGGCCTGCATCGCTCGGCGCGAAGGCGCGTGCCGTTCCCCGTCGTCGCGCTCGTTGGGTACACGAACGCCGGCAAATCGACGCTGTTCAACACGCTGACCGGCGCCGAGGTGACGGCGCGGGACCAATTGTTCGCGACGCTCGACCCGACGATGCGCGGCCTCCGCATGCCGTCAGGGCGGCGGGCGATCCTGTCCGACACCGTCGGGTTCATCAGCGAGCTACCGACCGAACTGGTCGCCGCGTTCCGCGCGACGCTGGAGGAAGTGGCGGAGGCCGACGTCATCCTGCATGTCCGCGACATCGCGCACCCGGACAGCGCGGCGCAGCGGTCGGACGTGATCGGCGTGCTCGACGGCATGGTGCGGGACCGCACGCTCGATGCCGCATGGCCGGAGCGGACGATCGAAGTGCTGAACAAGGCCGATCTCCTCGGCGGCGTCGATGCCGTCACGCCGCGCACCAACGCGGTGCCGGTCTCCGCGCTGACCGGCGAGGGGCTCCCCGCGTTGCTTACGGCGATTGACGCACGGATCGCGGCCGGCATGGAAACTGCCGACTACGTGATCCCGCCCGAAGACGGCGCGCGCCTCGCCTGGCTCTATGAGCACGGGGAGATCGTCGGGCGCGAGGATGCCGACGACGCAATTCGCGTTACCGTCCGGCTGTTACCGTCCGATCGCGCGCGATTTGAGCAGGAGGCGCGGGGAGCGGACGTGCCGGCGTGAGCGGTTTCGCTCACGCCGACTTGGCGGAACTCGCCCGCCTGCTGCGCGACGCCGCGCGGGCCGAGGTGATGCCGCGATTCCGCCGGCTCGGGGCGGAGGCAGTGCGCCAGAAATCCGGGCCGCTCGATTACGTCACCGATGCCGATGAGGCGGCGGAGGTCATGATCAGCGCGGGCCTCCGCGCGCATTTCCCCGGCTGCGTAATCGTGGGCGAGGAGGGGGCGTCGGCCGATCCGTCGCTGCTCGGCCGGCTCGGCGGCGACGGGCTCGTCTTTGTCGTCGACCCGATCGACGGCACGTTCAACTTCGTCGCCGGATTGCCGCTGTTCGGCACGATGGCGGCGGCGATCGTGGATGGCGAGATCGTCGGCGCCGCGATCCACGACCCCGTCTGTGACGACACGGCGCTCGCGCTGCGTGGGGAGGGCGCGTGGCTGGAGACGGCGGACGGCGTCCGCACCCGGCTCCGCGTCACCGCGGGCGATACGGCGCAGCGCATGGCGGGTGCCGTGTCCTGGCGCGGGCTCGACGAGCCGCTTCGCAGCCGCGTGAGCCGCAACCTGCCGCGCGTCGGACAGAGTTACGAATATCGGTGCGGGGCGCATCATTATCGGATGGCGGCTTCCGGGTTCTGCCACTTCCTGCTGTTCAGCCACCTCTTCCCCTGGGACCACGCGCCCGGCTGGCTGCTACACGCCGAGGCCGGCGGCTACAGCGCACGTCTCGACGGCACGCCGTATCGGCCGGACGAGACCAAGGGCGGGATGATCTCCGCGCCCGATCGCGCAAGCTGGGAAGCG
The DNA here is from genome assembly GCA_964434035.1 of uncultured Acetobacteraceae bacterium. Lineage (GTDB taxonomy): Bacteria > Pseudomonadota > Alphaproteobacteria > Acetobacterales > Acetobacteraceae > CAYSTX01. Next base: position 6,967 of record CAYSTX010000050.1, on the reverse strand, counting down.
TTGCGGGACGCGCTTTTGTCGTGACGGGACACTGGTCGGACGGCGCGCGAAACTTCATCCTTTCGTGACTTCGGCCGGCGACGCGTCGTGCGTTTCTGTCCCCGTATGCGCCGAAGATTAGCCGCCGCCGTCCTGCTGCCGACCCTGCTCGCCGGGTGCGGCGTGCTGTTCGCCCCCGCGCGGTCGGAGGACGAACGGCTCGCCGCTTTCCCGCGCGCCGGCCTGCCGCTCGATCAGCCCGTCACCATCCGCTGGAACAGCTACGCGGTGCCGTATGTACAGGCGGCGACCGATCACGACGCGGCCTTCACGCTCGGCCTCGTGCAGGCGCATCTGCGGGAAGGGCAGTTGGCGCTCGGTAAACGGATCGCCTACGGGTGGCTGTCTGAAACCGCCGGTCCGTTCACGAACGACATCGACCAGACGCTGCGCCTGATCGGCTTCCCCGACGCGGCCCCCGCGATCATCGCGCGCCTGCCGCCGGGCACGCGCGCGTGGCTCGACGCGTTCGTCGATGGTCTCAATTGGTATCAGGATCACGCGCCGGCCCGCCCGCCGGAATACGGGCTGCTTGGCCTGCGGCGGGAGCGGTGGACGGTCGCCGACGTGCTGGCGCTCGGGCGGCTTGCGGGGACCGACATCAACTGGCTGACCTATTTCGGCCTGTCCGGCGCGCGCGACCGGCCGGACTGGCCCACCGTCTGGGCGCGTATGCTGCAAAGCGGCCAGGGCGGCATAATCAGCTTCTCCCGCGCCGATCAGCAAGCGGCGCTCGGCGCGATGCTGCTCGCCTATGGGCGGACCGGCAGCAACTCGGTCGTCGTCGCGCCGCAGCGGAGTGCGACGGGCGCGGCACTGCTCGCAAGCGACCCGCATCTGGCGCTGCTGCTGCCGAACCTCTGGGTGCTCGCCGGGCTGTCGACGCCGCATCTCTCGGTCGTCGGCCTCATGCCGGCGGGCCTGCCGGTGTTCGGGCTTGGGCGCACGCAGGCGCTCGCCTGGGGCGGCACGAACATGCGCGCAGCATCGAGCGACCTGATCGACGCATCCGCCGAACCTCTGACCGAGACGCGGGCAACAATCCGCACGCGCGTCTGGTCCGATAAGCACATCGTGCTGCGCCGCGCGCCGGACGGGCCGATCATCTCCGACTCGCCGCTGTTCACCAAACGGCCGGGTGAGGTGGTGGCGCTGCGCTGGGTCGGGCATCAGCCGAGCGACGAGGTCACTGCGTTCCTCGCTGCCATGCGGGCGACGACGCCGGACGAGTTTCGTGCGGCCTTCGCGACCTACGCCGTCGGCGCGCAGAACATGCAGTTCGCGGACGTGTCAGGAAACATCGGACAGGTGATGGCGACATGGCTGCCCCGCCGCCCGGTCGGCGCGACGCCGAGCGCGCTCGTGCTGAAACCCGACGAACCGGCGGCGCGGTGGGACGGATTTCTGACGGTTACGGAGCTGCCGTGGTCGCTCAACCCGCCGTCCGGTTTCCTCGCCAGCGCCAACAATCCGCCGACGACGCTCAACCGGCCGATCGGGTATTTCTTCATCAACTCCGAACGTGTGGAGCGATTGCAAACGGTGCTCGCCGCGAACGACCACGTCAGCGTCGCGGATCTCGTCCGTCTGCAACAGGACGTGACATCGCCCGCCTCGCGCCGCCTCGCGGCTCAGTTGGTCGCGGCGATCGATGCGGCTGGTGTTGCGGACGCGGCGCCGGATCTCGTGGCCGGCCTGCGCGGATGGGACGGCGACTATGACGCGTCGGCGCGGGCGCCCGTGTTGTTCGAGACGCTGCTCTATCACGTCGCGCACCGCCTTTACGGTACCGGCCCGGATCAGGAGACGGTGCCGCGGCCGTACGCAGACTGGAACTGGCTCGTTAAGTGGCTGCCGCGCGATCTCATGGCCAGACCGGCGGCCGATCAGGCGTCGCTGCTGCGCGCGTCGCTAACGGCAGCGTCCGCCGATGCGGCGGCATATCCGACATGGGGCGCGATGCATGTGATGCGCGTGCAACCCGCCTGGGCCATGATTCCGGTCGTCGGAAAATGGTTTCGCATGGAAGAATATCCCGTATCTGGCTCGCGCGAGACGCCGATGAAGACCGCGCACGGCCTCGTCCGCGAACGCCACGTCGCGTCCTACGGCTCCCAGTCGCGCTTCGTCGCCGACATGTCGGGGCCGGACAACGCGTGGTTCACGCTGTTCGGCGGGCAGGATGGGTGGGTCGGCAGCGCCAACTTTGCCGACCAGATGCCGCTCTGGAAATCCGGCGGGTCGATCCGGATGCCGCTGACGCCGGAGGCGGTGGCGCAGGAGTTCCCGATCGTGATGACGCTCTCGCCCGCCGCGCGGTGATAGACGCGACGCCGCTTCTGCGCGCTTACGCCACGCAGCGCCTCGCCGCGCTGTCGCGGCAGGATGTGGCGACGACGCAAGCGGTGACGCTGGCGATGCTACTCCGCCGCGCCGCACGCACGCGCTTCGGCCGCGACCATGATTTCGCACGCATCGACAGCGTCGCCGCGTTTCAGCGCGCGGTGCCGCTGCGCGCGTATGAGGCGATGTGGGACGGGTACTGGCGCGCGCCGTTTCCGATGCTGCGCGACGTGAGCTGGCCCGGCCTGATGCCCGCCTTCGCGCTCTCCTCCGGAACAAGCGCGGGCCGGACGAAATATATCCCGGTCAGCCGCGCGATGATGCGCGCGAACCGACGCGCGGCGCTCGACGTGCTGGTGCATCATGTCGCGGCGCATCCCGACGGCCGCGTGCTCGCCGGCCGGACGTTCCTGCTCGGCGGCAGCACGTCGCTGCGTCGGCTGGCGCCCGGCGTGGTTGCCGGCGACCTGAGCGGCATCGCCGCAGCGCGCGTGCCGCCCTGGGCGCGGTCGCGGACGTTTCCGCCGCCATCGATTGCGCTGCTCGACGACTGGGAAACGAAGCTCGAACGCCTTGCCGACGCCGCGCTGCGCGAAGGCGAGACGTTCACCGCGCTTACCGGGACGCCGAGCTGGCTACTGCTGTTCCTCGACCGGCTGGCCGCCCGCGCGCCGTCGCGGCCGCGCTCTCTCGCGGCGTTCTTCCCGTCGCTCGAGTTGCTGATTCACGGCGGCGTCGGCTTCGCGTCTTACCGCGACCGCTTCGCGACATGGCTCGCGGGAACGCGGGTCGCGTTGCGAGAGGTGTATCCGGCGAGCGAGGGGTTCTTCGCGAGTGCCGATCGCGGTCCGGACGAGGGGCTGCGCGCGATGGTCGATAACGGGCTATTTTACGAGTTCATCCCGATTGCTGAGATCGAAAGCGCCGAACCGCGCCGACTCTGGGCGGCGAGTGTCGAACCGGGCGAGGACTACGCGCTAGCCGTCAGCAGCAACGCCGGATTGTTTGCCTTCCTCGTCGGTGACGTCGTCCGCGTCCTGTCTCGCCATCCGCTGCGGCTGATGGTCGTCGGCCGCACCGGCCACTACCTCTCGGCCTTCGGCGAGCACCTGACCGGCGCCGAGATTGAGCAGGCCGTGCTAGGCGCGGCGGCCGAGCAGGGTGTGTGGATCGGCGAATACACGACGGCGGCCCGGGTCACGGGTGCGCACGGGCAGCATGTGTTCGTGGTTGAGAAGCTGGGTATCGCCCCGCTCGACCCCGACCGTCTCGCCGCCTCGATCGATAGGGCACTCACCGATGCGAACGAGGATTACGAGGCGCACCGCTTGGGCAAACAGCTCCTGCCGCCCCGGGTCGTCGCCGTCCCGCTCGGCACGTTCGACCTCTGGATGGCCGCGCGCGGCAAGCTCGGCGGGCAGAACAAAGTGCCGCGCGTTCTAACCGACCCAGCACTGCTCGCCACCCTCCTATCCGTCGCCGGGCAGCCCCATATCGCGTCGGACGATCAAACCGGGGGGAACGGGTCACATGGTTGAAACGGCGGTGGTGGGCGGCGGCTGCTTTTGGTGCCTGGAGGCCGTGTTCAAGGAGTTGCGGGGCGTCTCGGCCGTGCAGTCGGGCTACGCGGGCGGCACGGTGGACAACCCAACCTACAAGCAGGTCTGCACCGGCGGGACCGGCCATGCGGAGGTGGTCGAGATCAAGTTCGACCCGGCCGTCATCAGCTACGCCGACCTGCTGCGCGTGTTCTTCACCATCCATGACCCGACGACACGCGACCGGCAGGGCAACGACGTTGGTACGCAATACCGCTCAATCATCCTGACCAATTCCGACGCGCAGGCCGAGACCGCGCGTGCGGTGATGGCGGAGATCAAGGAGTCCGGCATCTGGGGCGCGCCGCTCGTCACCACGATCGAGCCAATCACCCAGTTCTGGCGCGCCGAGCCCGAGCATGACGACTACTTCGCCCGCAACCCGTATTCCGGCTACTGCCAGGCGATCGTCGCGCCGAAGGTGCTGAAGTTCCGCAAGACTTTCGCCGATCGGTTGCGCGGCGCCGCTGCCGCCTGACGCGGTCGTGCGGTTGCCTGGCGTCGAGGGTCCGGCCTAGCTTCCTGCCCAACAATCGGGAGGCTTCGCCGTGATTGACAGCCGCGCATCCTGGATGCGCCTCGGCCTGCTGCTGCTCGCGAGTTCGGTTGGCGGGGTCGGACTCTGGTCCGTCGTCGTCACCCTACCGGCCGTGCAGGCCGAGTTCGCCGCCGATCGCGCCGGAGCCGCTCTCCCATACACGCTCACGATGATCGGATTCGCGGCCGGCGGCATCCTGATGGGCCGCGCGACCGACCGCTTCGGCCTCGCGCGCACGCTCGCGGCGGGCGCGGTGGCGCTCGGCGGGGGGTATGTTCTAGCGAGCCAGGCCGGGTCGTTGCTGGTCTATGCGGTCGCACATGGCGCGCTGATCGGCATGCTCGGCTCGGGCGCGACCTTCGGGCCGTTGATGGCGGACGCTTCGCTCTGGTTCCGGCGTCGGCGCGGTCTTGCCGTGTCGATCGCCGCCGCCGGCAACTACGTCGCGGGCGCATTTTGGCCACCGGTCGTCGCGGCAATGACGGCGCGGTATGGCTGGCGCGCGACCGAGTTTGGCGTCGGCATCGCCGTGCTCGCGGTACTGCTACCGCTCTGCCTGTTTCTGCGCGCCCGCCCGCCGGTCGAGGACGACCACCATGTCGTCACCTCATCATCCGCCGCCGCCCGTACGCAGGCGAAGCTTGGTCTGTCGCCAGGCGCGCTGCAGGGGCTGCTCGCGCTCGCGGGGCTCTGCTGCTGCGTCGCGATGTCGATGCCACAGGTGCATCTCGTCGCCTATTGCGGCGATCTCGGCTACGGCCCGGCGCGCGGGGCGACGATGCTGTCGCTGATGCTCGGGCTCGGCATCATCAGCCGGATCGGCTCTGGCTGGGTCGCCGACCGCGTCGGCGGACTGGCGACCCTGCTGCTCGGCTCGGTGCTGCAGGGGTTGTCGCTGTCGCTCTATCTCTTCTTCGACAGCGTGACGTCCCTCTACGTCATTTCCGGCCTGTTCGGGCTGTTTCAGGGCGGGATCGTGCCGAGCTACGCGATCATCGCCCGGACGTATTTTCCGGCGCGGGAGGCGGGGGCGCGGGTCGGTGTGGTGCTTGGCGCCACCATTATCGGCATGGCGCTCGGCGGCTGGCTGTCCGGCGTGATCTTTGACCACACCGGCTCGTACCGGCTGGCGTTCGCGAACGGCGTCGCGTTCAACCTGCTGAACGGGGTGATCGCGCTGGCCCTCGTTCTCCGCGCCCGCAGCATCCGCCCGGGCACGGGCCGCGCGGTGACCGCCTAGCCGGGCAGGCTCAGGCGTGACCGCGCCGCGCGGTATTCGTCGGTGAGTCGCGCGACCAGCGCGGACACAGGCACAACGTCGCGAATCGCGCCAATCCCCTGACCGGACCCCCAGACGTCTTTCCACGCCCGCTTCTTATCCGGCCCGAAATCCTGCGCCGGCACGTGCGGGGGCAAAGCGTCGGGGTCGAGCCCGGCGCGCACCAGGCTTGGGCGCAGATAGTTGCCGTGAACGCCGGTGATCGCGTCCGTGTAGACGATGTCCGCGGCGCCGCTCTCGGTGATCATGTGTTTATAGTCGAGCGCTGCGTTCGCCTCGTCGGTCGCAATGAAAGCCGAGCCGATATAGCCGAAATCCGCGCCCATCGCCTCGGCCGCCAGCACCGCGCCACCCGTCGCGATCGCCCCCGACAGTGCAACGGGGCCCTTGAACCAGCGCCGGACCTCGGCGACTAGCGCGAAGGGCGATGTTGTGCCCGCATGCCCGCCCGCGCCGGCGGCAACCGCGACAAGTCCATCCGCGCCCTTGTCGATCGCCTTTCGCGCGAATGCGTCGCTGATGACGTCGTGCAGCACGACGCCGCCATAGGAATGCACCGCCGCGTTCACCTCCTCCCGCGCGCCGAGCGAGCTGATGACGATCGGCACGCGATGCCGCACGCACACTTCGAGGTCATGCGCCAGCCGGTCGTTTGAGCGGTGCACGATGAGGTTGACCGCGAACGGCGCGCTCGGCCGCTCCGGATGCACGGCGTCATGCGCGTCGAGCGTGATGCGGATGCGCGTCAGCCATTCGTCCAGCACCTCGGTCGGTCGAGCGTTAAGCGACGGGAACGATCCGATGATGCCCGAAATACACTGGGCGATCACGAGGTCGGGGTTCGAGATGATGAACATCGGCGCCGCAATGGCCGGCAGCGCAAGCCGACCGTGCACCATGGCGGCGAAGGCGGGCGGAAGCGGCATGGCGGTGGCCTGAGCTGTGAGGGGCGGCTAGATTGACGCGGGCCGGCCGCCGACGCCACCCTGCGCGCCAAAGTCGGGCAGGGGGAAACCAGAATGGCGGACGAGACCACGGCGGCAATGGCCGCGATGACGCGCGCGGGTGAAGTTGCGGTCATCACGCTCGACAACCCGCCGGTCAACGCGCTCGGCCTGGGCCTGCGCAACGCGCTGATGGCGCAGATCGCCGCGGCGCGGGATGATTCGT
>CAYSTX010000049.1:6375-17491 GCA_964434035.1 uncultured Acetobacteraceae bacterium | reverse complement strand
TTCGGCCAACTCCAGACATGGGTTTGCACGCGATTTAGGTCTGCTTCGTGTCGGAACCGGACACCTGCCGCCCGCTGGTACGCTACTCCGCTGCGCGCTCCTTCCCCCCGCCGGCGGCCGCGCGGCGTTCGGCCTCGTGCTTGTCAAACATGGCCTGCACCGCCGCGCCGCGCTTCTCGCCGAACGACGCGGCGTTCTCCGCGGCCCAGGCCAGCGAGGCGACGCGGTTCGTGTTCGCGCCGGCGAAATGCGGCATCACGTAGCGGGCATACAGCTCGTATGATTTCCGCGTCGCATCCCAATCCGCCCAGTCGTGCGCCTGCTGACAGAAACAGCCGAACGCGCCGCCCACCTTCCCGCCGAGGCGGGTAATCATCTCGATCGCGTCGTCCGGCGTGCCGACCACGCCCATCTTCTGCTCGACGAACCAATCGACCGGATCGGTGCCAGCTGGCACCGGATAGCGGCCGGGCATAATCGAGTTGAAGTAGCCAATGAAACGATCGAACCCGTGGCGCACATTCTCCCGCGCCTTCGCCCGCGTCTCCGCGATGTGCATCGGGCCGACGAGGCGCAGGCGCGTCGGGTTCATCGTGCGGCCATGCTCGGCCGCGATCTCCTGCGCGATGGTCCAGTTGGTGCCGAGCGCGTCGAACCCGGAGCGGTCGGTTGCGGCGACGCACAGCATGCCGAGATCGAGCCGTCCTGCGAGCCGTCCGCCCGACGGCGTCACCGAACTCGCGACCGCAACCTCGGGGTACGGTCGCGTGTAGGGCAGCAGATGGACGCGCGCGTTCTCGAGCGTGAACCAGTCCGAGCGCGCCGTGACGGTCTCGCCGCGAAACAGCCGCAGGATGAGCTCGATCCCCTCGGCCATCCGGTCCCGCTGCGTCGCCGGGTCGATGCCGAGCATCATCGCGTCCGACGTCAGCAGGCCGGGGCCGGCGCCGAACATGATGCGGCCGCGCGTCATGTGGTCGAGCTGGATGATGCGGTTCGCGACCATCAGCGGGTTGTGATACGGCAACGAAACAACGCCGGTGCCGAAGCGCAGCCGGCGGGTCCGCTCCGCGGCGGCGGCGATGAACAGCTCGGGCGAGGCGATCATCTCGAACCCGGCCGAGTGGTGCTCGCCAATCCACGCCTCATCGAAGCCGAGACGGTCGAGCCATTCCATCAGCTCGAGATCCTGCTGGATCAGCAGGGTCGGGTTTTCGTCATTGGCGTGATAGGGCGCCATGAACACGCCATGTCGCGGGGCCGCGTCTGTCATCCGTGCCGATCCTTCCCGTCTTTGCCCGCAGCATGCCGCCGGCGGGCGCCGGGCGCCACCGCTTAGGCGGACGCGGCTTTCGCGCCCTCGCCGAGACGGCCGGCCAGGTCCTGGATGAACTGCCACGCGACGCGGCCCGAGCGGGCGCCGCGGGTCATCGACCACTCGATCGCGGCGGCGTGGAGCGCTTCGGTTTCGATCGGCAACTGCATCGCCGCCGCATAGCCCTCGACCATCGCGAAGAAGGTCGGCTGATCGCAGTTGTGAAACCCGACCCAGAGGCCGAAGCGGTCCGAGAGTGACACTTTCTCCTCGACCGCCTCCGACGGCGTGATCGCGCTCGACCGCTCATTCTCGATCATGTCGCGCGGCATCAGGTGGCGGCGGTTCGACGTCGCGTAGAACAGCACGTTGGCCGGCCGCCCCTCGATCCCGCCATCCAGCACGGATTTCAGCGCCTTGTAGTCCGCGTCTTCGCGCTCGAACGAGAGGTCGTCGCAGAGGATCAGGGAGCGCCGTGCCTGCGCGCGCAGCAGCCGCAGCAGCTCGGGCAGGGTGCGGATGTCCTCGCGGTGAATCTCGATCAGCGCGAGCGCGCCAGGCCTCGCCGCGTTGATGGTCTCATGCACCGCCTTGACCATCGACGATTTGCCCATGCCGCGCGCCCCCCAGAGCATTGCGTTATTGGCCGGCAGCCCCGCCGCGAAGCGCCGCGTGTTAGCGAGCAACAGGTCGCGTTGCCGATCGACGCCGCACAGGAGCCCGATCGGCACCGCCGAGACGGCGGCGACCGGTATCAGCGCCGGCGGCGACGGCTGCCAGACGAACGCGTCCGCGCCCGCGAGGTCGACGGGCGGCGCCGGCGGCGGGGCGAGGCGCTCCAGCGCGTCGGCGATGCGGGCAAGCAGGGTTTGGTCCATCAGTTCGGCCTACGTTGTGGGTGGGACCGCGATCTAGTTTGCTTGACGCGGCGAGGCCGGAAACTATGGTCCGCCGCACCGCGTCACAAGCGGTCCGCATTTTCCCATTTAGGAGCGACTGCCTGATGCTGATTACCCCGGCCTATGCCCAGGACGCCGGCGGCATGCTTGCTCAGGCGACGCAGTTCGCGCCGCTGGTCCTGATTTTCCTTGTTTTCTACTTCCTGCTGATCCGCCCGCAGCAGCAGCGGCAGAAGGAAACGCGTGCCATGCTGGCCGCGCTGAAGCGGGGCGACCGGGTCGTGACCGGCGGCGGCATCCTCGGCGTCGTGCAGCGGGTGCGGGAGGGGTCGGACGAGGTCGAGGTCGAGCTTGGCCCGAACATGCGCGTCACGGTGCTTCGCGACACCATCACACAAGTCGTAAAGCCGACGGCCGCCAACGACTCAAAGCCGGCCGTGAAGGATACCAAGGTCTCCTGAACCCCGCTACGCTCGGCGCATGGCGGATATCGTCAAGCTCGCGTCGCGCACGTCGGACGACACGGTTTGGGCCGTTATGGCCATCGTCGGCCGCACCTCACGGGTCGCCGAGATCTACCCGAGCCGCATGGCGGCGCTTGCGGACCGGACGTGGCGGGAGCAGGAGGTGCGGGCCTACGCCGCCTTCCTCCGCAACACCCGCCAGCCGGTCCCGCGCTACAGCGTCGCCCCCATCCGCCGCGCCGACCTGCCGCGAGGCTGGCGGCCGCTGCCGGCGCTGGGGTTTTTGAGGGGGCGGTTCGTCTAGGGTCCAAACCAGCTAGGAATGACGTGACCACTGACGGTGTGAAGCAGACCTAGACGACACTTCTCGTCCCACCCGCCTTGCGTTCTGCATCTGGCGCATGGGCCCAATGCCGCAATGCAGCATTCTCGCGCGACAACCCTGAGCCCAACTACAGGCCATCGAAGCCGGACATTCCGCCCGACTGAAGCCGGGGGCCTCAGCCCTCGCTCGAGGAGCTATCAATATGGACATCCGTTTTATCCAAGGCCAGCCGGTTGTGGTGCTGGAACGTTTTGAGGACGGTTCCGTAAAGTGCTGCGCGGTCTTTACCGGCCGCGGCCTACCCTTCGAGTTCATCACCGAGGAGGACGCGCTCATGCCTGAGGAAACCAACAATTCGGGTGGGGCTGACGTCAGGCGGTGCGGGTGACGGTAGAGGCTGTCTGAGGAAGGCTGCGAAGCTGCGCACGACGCGAACATCGTCATGTTGCGTATCTGATCGCAGGCCGCGCATCGCCATATTTTCGAGCGTGCGCTGCCGCAGCGTACTGACAGGGCGTTCGACGGACGAAGCGGACATTGGATGTTCTCTCATGACGAAGGGAACTCCATGCTTGAGAGGCCGCTACGACCCGCTCAAGACTTTATCGAAAACGCGGTACTTCACTACTCATCGCGAGTGCCCGCTTCTGGCTACCGTGAATAGGCAACCTAGCGCCGCGTCAGGCTGACGCCCGCTTGATCGTCAGCGGCCCCGGCGCCTGGCAGGTCGGCATCAGCTCCATCCGGTTGACGTTCATGTGCGGTGGCAGGCCGACGACCCAGGCGGCGGCCTCGGCGATGTCCTCGGCCGTCAGCGGGGTCGTGCCGGCATAGACGGAGGCGGCGCGGGTCGTGTCGCCGCCGAAGCGGGTCGCGCTGAACTCCGTCCCGCCGACCAGGCCCGGCTCGATCACGGTCACCCGCACACCCGTGCCGACCAGATCGGCCTTCAGGTTCAGCGTGAACTGCTCAACGAACGCCTTCGTCGCTCCGTACACGTGCCCGCCCGGATACGGATACGTGCCGGCCGTGCTGCCGATGTTGATCACGTGGCCACGGTTGCGCGCGACCATGCCGGGCAGCAGCGCGTGCGTCGTGCGGATCAGACCGGTGACGTTCGTCTCGACCATCGTCTCCCAGTCCGACAGCTTCGCCGACTGCGCGGGGTCGAGGCCGAGGGCGAGGCCCGCGTTGTTCACCAGCACGTCCACCTCCCGCCACGCGTCCGGCAGCGAGCCGGGCAGGGCGGCGACGGCGTCAGCGTCGGCGACGTCGAGCCGCAGCGGCAGCAGGTTCGCCCCCAGCTCCTTGGCCAGCGCGTCGAGCGCCGGAGCGCGGCGGGCGGCGGCGATTACCCGATGCCCGTCGCGCACGAACCGCCGCGCCATCGCCGCGCCGAAGCCGGCCGAGGCGCCGGTGATGAGGATCGTCTGCTGCATGGAAAAGGCTCCTGTTTCAATCAAGCGCGCTGCCATATGGCGCACGCCGGCCGCGGTCACAACGCCGTGCGCGTTCGCGCTTCAGTCGGGCGCGCCGTCCTGCCTATACGGGGAGAGCGTCGCCAGCTCCTCCATCTCCAACAGCACCGAAGGCCGCTCGGCATCGAGGAACTCGCGGACCGCGCGGCGGAGACCGGGGTGAGCGATCCAGTGCGCGGAGTAGGTCGGGCGGGGCAGGTAGCCGCGCTGGATCTTGTGCTCGCCCTGCGCGCCGGCTTCGACGCGGGCGATGCCGTTGTCGATCGCGAATTCGATCGCGCGGTAATAACAAAGCTCGAAGTGCAGAAACGGCCAGTCGCCTACGCAGCCCCAGTTGCGACCGTACAGCGTGTCGCGCCCGAGCAAATTCAGCGCGCCCGCGATCGGCTTGCCGTCATGTTCCGCCGTCATCAGCACGACGGCATCGCCCAGCCGCTCGCCGAGCAGCGTGAAGAACTCCCGCCTCAGGTACGCGCCGCCCCATTTCCGGTCCACGGTCGAGGTGTAGAAACGGAAGAACGCATCCCACTCACGCCGCCCGATCTCGCCACCGCGGAGCGTGCGGAAGGTGAGACCGGCTGCGTTCGCATCCCGCCGCTCCCGCCGCAGCACCTTCCGTTTGCGTGACGCGAGCGCGCCGAGGAAGTCGTCGAATGTGTTGTAGCCGGCGTTTTCCCAGTGAAACTGCCGGCCGATCCGCGGCAGCCAGCCGGCCCGCACGAGCGCCGCCTGCTCGTCCTCGGTGCAGAACGTCGCGTGGATCGACGAGAGGCCCAGCGAGACGCAGGCGTCGATCAGCGCGCCGCCGAGTGCGTCGGCCGGAACCATCGCGTCCGGCCGGCAGAGCAGGCGGGGGCCGGGCACCGGACTGAACGGCACGGCGACCTGCAGCTTCGGATAATATTCGCCGCCCGCCCGCTCGAACGCGTGCGCCCAGCCGTGGTCGAACACGTATTCGCCGTAGCTGTGCGACTTCGCATACATCGGCGCCGCCGCGACCACGCGCCCGCCACAGTCGCGCAGCACGCCATGCTGCGGTAGCCAGCCGGTGCGCGGCCCGGCCGAGCCGCTATCCTCCAGCGCAGCCAGAAAAGCGTGGCTGACGAACGGGTTGGCGTCGCCCGCGCAGGCGTTCCAATCGGCCGGGTCGATCTCGTCGATCGCGCGATGCAGCGTGAGCGTCAGGGTGACGCCGGCTTCGGTGGTCGATGCGGGGGCGGTATCTTTGGTTGTGCTGCGTCGCGACATGAACCGCATATGGTCGCGGTCAGCCGATCTCGAAGATTCCCTCAACCTCGACCGCCGCGTCACCGGGTAGGGCGGCCACGCCGATCGTGCTGCGCGCGTGCCGGCCGGCGTCGCCGAAAATGGCGACCGCGAGGTCGGACGCGCCGTTCATCACCGATGCATGATGCGTGAAGTCGGGCGCTGCCGCGACGAAGCCGCCGAGCCGGACGACGCGGCGCACCCGGTCGAGATCGCCGTCACAGGCCGCGCGCAGATGCACGAGCACGTTGATGAGGCAGAGGCGTGCCGCCGCCTGTCCCTGCTCGACTGTCACGCCCTGACCGACCTTGCCGGTGATTGCGATGCGCCCGTCCTGGGCGGGAACCTGCCCCGAAATGAAGACGAGGTTCCCCGTCCGCACGAACGGCACGTAGTTCGCCATCGGCGCCATTGGCGCGCCGAGCATGATGCCGAGTTCCGCGAGTTTCGCGTTGATCTTGCCGGTCATGTCTATCCCTCCCCCTGCAATCAGCCGCCGACGAGCCGCAGGCGGCGGGCCCGCGGGGCGGCTTCGGGGAGATCAAGCGGCAATGGCGGCGGTTCGGCAACCGCGGGTTCGGCCGGTGGCGCGATCTTTTGTCCGGGCAGGTAGTTCGCCGCGAGATGGCGGGCGACGTAGTCGAGGATCGACGTCGCCTGCGGCACCGCCTCGTCCCCCTCGACCGGGCCGGCCGGGCCGAAGCGGGTGAGCGCGAACGCGTCCACATAGTCGCCGAGCGGCACGCCGTGTTGCAGCCCGACCGAAACGGCGGCGGTCAGGCTCTCCATCAGGCCGCGGAACGCCGGGCTCTCCTTCGGCAGGCCGATCGCGATCTCGCCCAGCGTGCCGTCGGCGTATTCGCCGGTGGAGAGATAAAGGCGGTGCCCGCCGACCGAGACCTTTTGGGTGTAGCCGGGCCGCCGCGCGGGTAGCTGTCGCCGTCCGGCCGGACGCGCGGGCGGTGCGGTGGGTGCGACGACGGTTGGGCGGCCCGGCATCGCGGCGACAAACGGGGCCACTGCGTCATGCATGGCCGCGTGCGCGGCGGCGCTAGCTGGCTCAAGGCCGAGCGTCGCGGCGCCGGCCGGGTCGGCGAGCACGGTCGCGAGCGCTGCCTCCGGCGAGATGCCGCGCGCAGCGAGGCGGGCGGTGGTGGTGCGGGTCAGTCGGCCGTCCGCGCCGACCGGCGCGAATGCGGGCGCGATGCCGCCCGTCTCGATGCCGAGCAGCGCCTCGAGCGGCCCGGCGGCGCCGATCGCGAGCGGCGCGACCTCCAACAGCCCGCCGGGCGGGGCAGTGGTGGCCGACGCGGCAGCGCGCGCGACCGACGCGGCGGCGGCGAGCAGCGGCACGGCGCAAGCGGGCGGCGCGGGCCAGGCCGGCACGCGCGCGGCATCGGCGCGGCCGGGACGGCCCAGTGCCGCCTCCGCATGGCCGCGCACGATTGCGAGCAAACAGCACGCGGCGTCGCGTGCGGCTGCGCTGTCATAGTCGAGGCCGAGCGAGGCCAGCAGCAGATCGAGCCCGGCAACCCGCACGCCGCCGGCTACGCGCACGCCAAGTCGGCTTGCGGCGACCAGCGCGTCGATGTCGATGCCCTGACCCGGCAGATGGAACGCGGCGAGGTTCAGGACGAACCCGCTCTCCCGCCCGCCCGCGCCCTGCCGCGACAGCAGCGCCGCGTGCAGCGCGTCGGCGATCTCGGCGTTAGCCGACTCGTCCGCCGCGAGCCAGTGATCAACCAACGTCTCGACGCGCGTCGCGCCAATGCCCGGGGCGAGGGCGGCGATCGCGGCGGCCGCCGCATCGTCCCACGCGGCGGGGAGCGTGATGGCGCGCGGCGGCGCGTCAGGGTCCGCGCCCACGCGAGTGGTCCGCATCCGCACGCCGTGCCAAGCCCGATGTGTTTTCATGGGCCGAGCCTAAGTCGAGCCAGACCTGAAGTGAAAGCGCATTTTGCGATCCGCAGGCGGTCCGGACACAAAATCCTGTGGATAGCTCCCCGATTCCACGCCCTCTCGACCGCGACGCGCAGCCGCGCGTATAGAGGCGCCATGGATATGCAGACCCGAGTTTTTACCTGGCTTAACGGTACCGGTGTCGGGACCGATGTTTTCGGCAACGTCTATTATCGATCGCGCCGCACGGCGCCCGGCGCCCGGGAGAGACGCTGGGTCGTTTATGCCAACGGCAACGACGCCTCCTTGGTCCCGCCGGAGTGGTACGCTTGGCTGCACCACACCGCCGACGCGCCGATCCCCGACGCCAAAAAACTGCCGTGGCAGAAGCCGTTCATCCCGAACGAGACAGGCACGCCGCTCAGCTACCGTCCGCCCGGCCACGATTATGAGGGCGGCGCGCGCCCGCTGACGGCTGGCGACTACGAAGCCTGGACCCCGGCTGACTGACGGACGGATGGCGCAGCGCACACTGACGGAGCTTGCGGCCGGGGCAGCGGTGATCCTGGTTGCCGGCGGCTTCCTTGTTTACGCGGTCGCCCATTCTGGGCGCAGCACGGTCGAGGGCTATCCGCTGGTCGCCAAGTTCGACCACATCGATGGCCTCTCCGTCGGGTCGGACGTGCGGATCGCGGGCGTCAAGGTCGGCGCAGTGCAGTCGACCCGGGTCGACCCGAAGTCGTTTCTTGCGATCGTCAACCTCTCGGTCCGCGACGGGATCGCGCTGCCGAAGGATAGCAGCGCCGCGGTGACGAGCGACGGGCTGCTCGGCGGCAAGTTCCTGGAACTCGCCCCAGGCGGCGATACGACGATCCTCATGCCCGGGCAGGAGATCACGATTACGCAGGGCTCGGTGAGCCTCGAGCAGCTGCTCGGCAAGTTCATCTTCAGCATCGGCAACAAGGCGTCGACGCCGTCCCAGCCGGGCACGCAAGCGCCCGCACCCGCGTCACCAGCACCCGCGTCACCAGCACCGGGCGCCTCGCTGAAATGAGTGCGACGCCAATCTGGCGGCAGCCGGATGGCGCCCCGATCGCCTGCCGTGAAAAGCTGCGCGTGCTCGCGGAGAACCACACCGAGCTCGCGACCGTGATGCAGGATGCGTTCGAGGACGCGGTGCTGATGGGTGTCGATCCGGAGCTTGCGCGCGAGGCGATCAACGATCTGGTCGCGCGGTTGCGGCTGCCGGGGCAGGGGGGCGGATGATGCGTGTCTGCGCCGTACTGCTCGCTGTCGCATTAATGCCGTTCGCGGCGCGGGCGGCGGCGTCGGCGGACTGGGTCTCGCGCTCGGTCGCCGATCTGCGCGCACTCGACAAGGTCGACGGCCGCACCGCGGCGCTGACGGTGCCGGTCGGCCAAAGCGTCACCTTCGGCTCGCTCACCATCACCGTGCAGGCGTGCAACGTGCGCCCACCGGACCAGCCGCAGGACGCGACGGCGCGGCTCGTCATCACCGATAGCCATGCCGGGGAGCCAGGGTTTTCCGGCTGGATTCTCCGCTCCGATCCGGCCGTGTCGATGTTTGAGCATCCTGTGTACGACGTGCGCGTCGTCGGGTGTCATGCCTGACATCGCGCTGCCGCCGTTCGCGCGGTCGGCGCTGCTGCTCGATCTCGACGGCACGCTGGTCGACATCGCGCCGACGCCGGACGCGGTGCGGGTCGAGGACGGTTTGCCGGAGACGCTGACGACATTGCGCCACGCGCTCGGCGGCGCGCTCGCCGTCATCAGCGGCCGACCGATTGTGCAGATCGACGCGCTGTTCGGCGCGGTGCCGTACGCCGTCGCGGGCGAACACGGCGGCGCGCTGCGCCACGCGCCGGACGCACCCATCGTTCGCCCCGACCTCGCCGTGCCGTCGGACACGATGCGTGCTGCGGCCGAGGCGATCGCGAGCCAACATGAAGCCGCCGGCGTCTGGGTCGAGCCGAAGGCGCGCGGCTTCGTGCTGCACTACCGCGCGGCACCCACGCTCGGGCCGGCGCTTGAGGCGGCGCTTCGTCCACTGATGGCGGCCGAGGGCGGGCGTTTCCTGCTGGTTCCCGCGCACATGGCCTGGGAAGTGCGTCCCACCGGCGCCGACAAGGGCACGGCATTGCGCGCGCTGATGGCGGCGCCGCCGTTCACCGGCCGCCTGCCTGTTTTCATTGGTGACGATGTGACCGACCGCGACGCAATCGCGGCGGCGAATGCGTTGGGTGGCGCCGGGCTGATGGTGCCGGACACGCTCGGCACCGCCGCCGGCGTCCGCGCCTGGCTCGCGCGCGCCGCCGCGGGGGCGACGCGCGGCTACGACTGGCCGCGCTGGTAGGGAAGGGGTCGTCAGTGGTGCCGTGCAACATGGCGTCAGGCGAAGCCGCTCTTCGATGAACGAACTGTTTGGTTGACCCGCCCCCTGGAGGATTCCCCATGCCGTCGATCACCCGCCGTTCGGCGCTTGGCGCAGCGTTCGGAACACTGAGTCTCGCGAACGCCGCCGCCGCGAAGGAGACGACGCTGCTGAACGTCTCCTACGACCCTACCCGCGAACTCTACCGCGAGATCAATGCCGCCTTCGTCAAGTTCTGGCAGGCGAAGGCGGGCGACCAGCTCACCATCAATCAGTCTCATGGCGGCTCGAGCGCACAATCGCGTGCGGTGTTGGAAGGATTACAGGCCGATGTCGTCTCTTTGGCGCTGGCCGCAGACATCGACGCGCTGGCCAAGCACGGGTTGCTGCCGGAGGACTGGCAGAAGCGACTGCCAGACAATTCCTCGCCTTACACCAGCACGATCGTCTTCCTGGTGCGCAAGGGCAATCCGAAGCACATCGCAGACTGGCATGACCTGATCCGAACGGGCGTGTCGGTGATCACGCCGAACCCGAAAACGTCGGGTGGTGCGCGCTGGAACTTCCTGGCCGCGCTGGCCTGGGCGCAACGGCAGCCCGATGCGACGGACGCTTCCGTCGAGACGTACATGCGCGATCTCTTCCACCATGTTCCGGTGTTGGACACCGGTGCACGCGGCGCCACCAACAGTTTCGTGCAGCGCGAACTGGGCGATGTACTGCTCGCCTGGGAGAACGAGGCTTGGCTGGCGCGCCGGGAATTCGCGTCGGACGACTACGAGATCGTCTACCCGTCGCTGAGCATCCTCGCCGAACCCCCGGTCGCCGTCGTTGACAAGGTGGTAGACAAGAAAGGTACGCGCGCGGCGGCGCAGGCTTATCTTGAATTCCACTACACGCCGGAGGCGCAACGCATTATCGGCAAGCATTACTACAGGCCTCGCGATAAGGCGGCCGAACACTTTCCGCCGCTGAAGATGGTCACCATCGCGGATTTTGGCGGCTGGGAAGCGGCACAGGCAAAATACTTCGCCGACGGCGGCATGTTCGATCGCATCTTCACACCGGGTCGATGACCA
>CAYSTX010000049.1:2910-6275 GCA_964434035.1 uncultured Acetobacteraceae bacterium | reverse complement strand
CTGTTGGTCGCGTGGGTGATGGTCCGATACCGCTTCCCGGGCCGGAACTTGGCGGACGCGCTCATCGACATGCCGCTGGCGCTGCCCACCGCGGTCGCCGGCATTGCGCTCACCGCGCTGTTCGCCAGGAACGGCTGGATCGGGGCGCTGCTGACGCCGCTCGGCATCAAGGTGGCCTACACGCCGCTCGGGGTGCTGTTGGCGATGATCTTCGTCGGGTTGCCCTTCGTCGTGCGTACCCTGGAACCGGTGGTGATGGACCTGCCGTTGGATGCGGAGGAAGTCGCCGCCACGCTGGGTGCATCGCGGGTTCAGACATTGCGCCGTGTCGTGCTGCCGGCGCTGGTGCCGGCGCTTCTCGCGGGTTTCGCCGCGGCGCTGGCGCGCGGCGTCGGTGAATACGGGTCCGTGATCTTCATCGCCGGAAACATGCCGATGGTCAGCGAGATCGCGCCGCTGCTGATCGTCATCCGGCTAGAGCAGCTGGACTATGCCGGGGCGGCCGCGCTGGCGCTGGTGATGTTGCTCGTCTCCTTTGCGATCCTGCTCCTGCTCAACGGGTTGCAGGCGCGGATGGTGAGGCGTCCGGCGTGAGCAATGGCCATGCTTCGGCGATAAGGCTTGCCCCGACCCGCGAGCGTCGCATCACGCGGATTGCGTTGATCGTGGTCACCGTCGCTCTGTTGGTCGTGCTCCTGCTGCTGCCGCTGGTCGTGGTGTTCGCGGAGGCGTTTCGCCGTGGTCTACCTGCGGTACTCTCCGCCATGGCGCAGCCCGATGCGATTGCCGCCATCCTGCTGTCGTTGCTGGTGGCTGTGATCAGTGTGCCGCTGAACACGGTGTGCGGGGTTGCTGCCGCCTGGAGCATCGGCCGGTTCCAATTTCCGGGGCGCAGTTTATTGATCACGCTGATCGAACTGCCTTTCTCGGTCTCGCCGGTGATTTCCGGCCTGGTCTGGGTGCTGCTGTTCGGCGCCAATGGCTGGCTGGGGCCGCTACTGGACCGTGCCGGAGTACGCGTCGTCTTCGCCGTGCCGGGGCTGGTGCTGGCGACGGTGTTCGTCACCTTTCCCTTCGTGGCCCGCACGCTGATCCCGCTGATGCAGAGCCAGGGCGCCAGCGAGGAGGAAGCGGCGATCACTCTCGGTGCTTCCGGCTGGCAGACCTTCTGGCGGGTGACGCTGCCGAACATAAGATGGGGGCTGCTGTACGGCGTGCTGCTGTGCAATGCTCGCGCACTGGGCGAGTTCGGTGCCGTCGCCGTGGTGTCTGGCCATGTCCGCGGCCAGACCATGACCATGCCGTTGCAAATCGAGGCGCTTTTCAACGACTACGACTGGATCGGCGCGTTCACCATTGCCGCTCTGCTGTCGTTGCTGGCGCTACTGACCCTGGCGGCGAAGGCCGCACTCGAATGGCGCGTAGGCCGGCCTGGCGGAGGGCTGCTGTGAAGGTCGAATTGCGTGACATCCGCAAGAGCTTTTTGTCCGAACGCCCGGCGCTCGCCGGGGTAAGTCTGACGATCGCTGACGGGGAGTTTTTGGCGCTGCTCGGTCCCTCGGGCTCGGGTAAGACCACGCTGCTACGCGTGTTGGCCGGGCTGGATTTCGCCGAACTGGGTAGCATCTTGTTTGACGGGCGGCCGATGGACGCGGTGCCGGCGCGCGAACGCGGGGTCGGCTTCGTGTTCCAGCACTACGCGCTGTTCCGCCATATGACCGTAGCGCGCAACGTCGCGTTTGGTTTGGAGATCCGTCCCCGCAAGCGCCGGCCCCCTACGCGGGAGATCCGCGGGCGGGTGGACACATTGCTGGACCTGCTCGGCATCGGTGACCTCGGCGGCCGATATCCACCGCAGCTGTCCGGCGGCCAACGCCAGCGCGTGGCGCTGGCGCGTGCTCTGGCGATCGAGCCTGGCCTGCTGTTGCTGGACGAACCGTTCGGCGCACTGGACGCGCAGGTGCGCAAGAACCTGCGCGTGTGGCTGCGCGAGTTGCACGTGCGGATGGGGCTGACCAGCGTGTTCGTCACGCACGATCAGGCGGAGGCAATGGAAATGGCCGACCGTGTCGCGGTGCTGAGTGCTGGTCGGATCGAGCAGGTGGATGCGCCCCAGCGCCTATATGACGAACCGGCGACGCCCTTCGTGCACGAGTTCCTGGGCGAGTCGGTCCGGCTCGCCTGTACGGTGCAGAACGGGCACGCGCATATTGATCTGGCGCCGTCGACATCGTTGCCCACTCTGTGTCGTTCCGGCCCGGGCTTCGCGTTGATCCGGCCCCATGAGATCAGTCTACTACCCGGTCCTGGACCGGCCCGCGTGGTGAGCGTGCACGCCTCCGGGCCGATGAAGCGCGTGCATCTCAGGCTGGCCGAACAGGACATCGAGGTCTTGTGCCATCTCGATGCCTGGATCCCGCCGCTCGGTGAGACGTGCGGCCTCGATCTCTCTCGTGCGCGGATCTATCCCTTGGAAGGGTCGTCAGCCTGTGCGGTACCGCGGCGATAGGTGGCCATTCCGGGACTTCCTGGCGTTCAATGATCTCGGTTGTCGCGAACTGCTGACGTAAGCGTGGATGGGGACCTCACGACGTCTCCGCCCGCGACACTGACCGCACGGCCGCCGGCTGAAACATGAAGTCCCGAACGATCGGCACGTCGTCGTTCCGGGGTGATAGCAGCAGCTGAAACACCATATTCGACCCGTTGCGGAACCCGACCTCGACGGCGGCGAGGTAATACTCCCACATCCGGCAGAACCGCTCGCCGGAAATTTCGGCGACCTTCGCGCGATTGGCGGCGAATCGCTCGCGCCAGTGCCGGATCGTGTATTCATAGTGCCGCCGCAGGACCTCCATGTCGGCGACCCAGAGCCCGGTGCGCTCGGTCGCGGCGAATACTTCCGAGAGCGCGGGCGCGTAGCCGCCGGGGAAGATGTGCTTGCGGATAAAAGGACCCGTCGTTCCGGGCGGCGACATGCGGCCGATGCAGTGGATGAACGCCCAGCCGCCATCCGCAAGCAGGTCGCGCACCTTGCCGAAATAATCGTCAAAATGCCCGATGCCGACATGCTCCATCATGCCGACCGAGACGACCCGGTCGAACCGGCCGGTCAGCTCGCGGTAATCGAGATCGAGAAACGCGATCTGATCGGCGACCCCCGCTGCCTTCGCCCGCTCGCGCGCGACGGCGTGCTGCGCTGGGGAGACGTTGATCGCGGTGACGTGCGCGCCGGTGGTCTTGGCGATGTGGATCGCGAACGATCCCCAGCCGGAGCCGATTTCGGCCACCGTCATCCCGGGGCTGAGCGCGAGTTTCGCGGTGGCGCGGCGGAGCTTCGCCTGCTGCGCTTGTTCCAGCGTGTC
>CAYSTX010000049.1:0-2810 GCA_964434035.1 uncultured Acetobacteraceae bacterium | reverse complement strand
CCCGTCCATGTAGGCTTCGCCGGCGTAGAGTTCCGGGTTCAACGCGAGGCGCGTCTCGAGCTTCTTGTCGTGCATGCGGACGGTGACGGCGGGGCCGGAAGCGCGATCCCCAAACACATGTATGCCGCCGGACGCGTCGATGACGCGCAGCGTGCCGGTGCGGATGAATTTGTTCAGAAGGTTTGACAGCAACCGCATGCGTTCTCTCCCGGTGGCGCACTGATCAGGGCCGCTGTCGGTCCCATCCGCGCTCGATCCACAGCTCCTCGATGATGAGGCGCCCGATCCGTAGCTCGTCGACCCGGCCCCGGCGCAGCTTCGCCCGGCCAAGAACGAGTTGTCCAATCGCGACCGTTCCGATCGCAAGCGCACCGACCACCAGCGCGCCCAGCGCCACCGCGCCAGCGGCTGCCGCGCCTACCGTGACGGCGGTCTCACGCCGTGCCGCTGGTACTCTGCTCGACGATGCGACTAGCATCCGTTCCGATACCGAAGCAGGCGGTTCTGGATCGTTATTCATCGCGCACTCCCGAAGAAATCCGGTCGAGGCGAGAACGTTAGAGGACGCACCGGGCTTCGTAAAAGCGTGCGCGAGCACGCCGCTCGGCGGCGATCAGTTGGACTCGAGGCGGTAGCGGATCGGCACCGTCAACGTGGCTTCCGGCTGCGCCATGTCGGGCGGGAAGGCCGGTACGTGCGCGTCTCGCAGGATGGCGACGGCCGCCTGATCGAGCGTGGATGAGCCGCTGCCGCGAACGAGCACGACCGACCCGATGTGGCCGTCGCGGCCGACGGTAAAGCGAAGCACCACAACACCGGCCTCGCCACGCGCTCGGGCTTCGTCCGGATAGGTCCGGTGGGATTGCAGCCAAGCCGAGAGTGCCGCGCCCCATCTGGGGTCGATTGCGGAGACGGGCGCGGCGACCGGCGCAGCGGCGGTCGCGGGCGCGGTCGGGGCGGCTTTAGATGCGTGCGCTGGCGACGGTGACTGAACGGCCGCAGCCGAAGCCGGGCGCTCGGTCGGCGCGTGCCGAACGGCGAGCGGTTTCGACGGTGGCGGGTGGACTGGGCGCGCTGGCGGGTGTGTCGGCGCGGGCGGCTCGCGTGTCGTCGGCTCAGGCGGTGGAGGTGGTGGCGGCGGCGGTGCCGTCTCCTGCACCGGCGCTGGAGGCGGGGGCGGTTCGGGCGTTGGCGGTGGAAGCGGTGCCGGTTCGGGCGGTGTCGGCTGCGGTGCGTCCTGTGTTGGCGTCGGCGTGGGCGGCTCCGGCGTTGCTGGCGCGGAGGGTGCCGGCTGCGGCGCTTCTTGCGTCGGTGTCGCCGGCGCGGGTGGCTCTGGCGTTGCTGGCTCGGATGGTGCTGGCGTCGGTGCGTCCTGCGTGGTCGCCGGAGCCGAAGCTGGTGGTTCCGTCGATGCTGGTGCCGGCGCCGCCTCAAAGACGACCGCGACGGCGGGCGGTTCGGCGGGCGGTTCCAGCGATCTCAATCGCGTGACGCTGACAATCGCAACCGCGAGCAGCACGTGCGCGAGCGCGGACGCGACGACCGGGCGACGGTCGAACGAGCGCGCTTGCGATTTTCGCCACGCAGCCGACCTGTCGGCGCTTGACGTTATGTTATAACATTCCGACACTCCGGCAATAATTGAACGTTTCTGGCCGGAATTAGAAGGGGCATCGGATGCGCGTTGGGATAAAAGTTTGGATCGGCGGGCTGGCGCTGGGTCTGCTCACGACGGCCGCGCGCGCGGACGACCCCTCGTCATCGACCGCCCCCGCTGTGCGGCTCGGCGACGAGGGCGGCGCCGTGTTGCCGGACGTCGACATCGTCGCGCGGCGGCTCGACATCGCGCGTCAACAGATCCAGCCGAGCCTCGGCGCCAGCCGCTACGATTTCAGCCCGCCGGCGTTGCAGGCCATACCGCAGGGCTCGAACGCACCGCTCAATCAGGTGATACTACAGGCGCCCGGCGTCGCGCAGGATAGTTTCGGGCAGATCCATGTGCGTGGCGAGCATGCCAACGTGCAATTCCGGATCAACGGCGTCCAACTGCCAGAGGGGCTGCAGGTTTTCGGTCAGGTGCTTGAGAGCCGGTTCGCGCATTCGATGGCGCTGATCACCGGCGCGCTGCCCGCGCAGTACGGGTTTCAGACGGCGGGCGTGATCGATATTCAGACCAAGACGGGCTACACCGATCCCGGCTTGTCGCTCTCGATGTACGGCGGGCAGCGCGGGTGGTTGCAGCCGAGTTTCGACTACGGTGGGCACAGCGGGCCGGTCGACTGGTTCGTCACCGGCGATTACCTGCAAAATCAGAACGGCATCGAAAATCCGGCGCCGAGTTTCAAGGCCCAGCACGATCGGACCGAGCAGTTCCACGGCCTCGGCTACGTCTCCGGCATCATCGACCCGAGCACGCGCGTCAGCCTCATCTACGGCGCGTTCGATGGTCAGTTTCAGATCCCGAACAACCCTGGTCAGACGCCGCAGCTCGGGCTGACGGTCAACGGCGTTTCGGATTTCAACAGCAGCGCGCTGAACGAACGCCAACATGAGGCAACGCAGTTCGCAATCATCTCGCTGCAGAAGCATCTGGATGACGTCGACGTTCAGACGTCGCTATTCGGCCGCACGAGCACGCTGAACTTCGAACCCGATTCCTTGGGCGACCTGCTGTTCAACGGCATCGCGCAGAACGCCGCGCGGTCCGATACCGCCGGTGGCATCCAGACCGACGGCAGCTGGCGGATCAACGACCAACACACGCTCCGCGCCGGCTTTCAGGCGCAGATCGAGCGGACCACGTTCAATAC
>CAYSTX010000048.1:15356-17801 GCA_964434035.1 uncultured Acetobacteraceae bacterium | reverse complement strand
GACCTACGGCACCGGCTGTTTCGCGCTGCTGAACACGGGCACGGACGCGGTGCTGAGCCGGCATCGGCTGCTCACGACCATCGCCTATCAGCTCGACGGCGCTCGCACTTATGCGCTCGAGGGCGCGATCTTCGTCGCGGGCGCGGCGGTGCAATGGCTGCGTGACGGGCTTGGTTTGATTGAGACCGCGGCGGAAATCGGGGCGCTGGCCGCGTCGGCCGACCCGGAGCAGAACGTCTACATGGTACCGGCGTTCGTCGGTCTCGGCGCTCCCTATTGGGACAGCGAGGCCGAAGGGGTGCTCACGGGCATTACGCGCGGCACGACACGGCGGGAGTTCGCGCGCGCCGCTCTCGAATCGGTTGCGTATCAGACGCGCGATCTGCTGGACGCGATGCGGGCCGACGTCGGCGGACGCTGGGCCGCCGATCCGAACACGGTCATTCGCGTCGACGGCGGCATGACCGCGAGCGATTGGACGATGCAGTTCCTGGCCGACATGCTGAACGCGCCGATCGACCGCCCGTCCTACCTGGAGACTACCGCGCTCGGCGCCGCTTATCTCGCTGGTATGTCGGCCGGTCTCTATCCCGATCCCGCGACCTTCGCCGAACGCTGGACGAGCGCACGTCGTTTCTCCCCGTCAATGGCGGCGGCGGAGCGCGACCGGAAATATCGCGGCTGGCAACTGGCCGTTGCACGGGCGCGGCTGCGGCCCTGACCGGCTCTTCGACCGCCGCACAATTGCTTTGACGGACGGTGCGCGCCTCTGAAACGATCCTGCTCACGGCAACAAGGATGGGGTTCGACACAGCGCGGAGGGCGGAGCGATGCGACGGAGGACGGTTCTGGCCGGCTCGGCGGCATTGGCGGCGACGCTGCCGCGGTTCGCGATCGGACAGTCGGCGAAGGCGGCGCGACAAAAGACGCTGCGCTTCGTGCCACAGGCAGCGCCGGCCTCGCTCGATCCGGTCTGGACTACGGCGGCGGTGACCGCGAACCACTCCTATAACGTGTACGACACGCTCTACGCGGTCGATTCGACGCAGGCGCCGCAACCGCAGATGGCTGAAGGCCACACCGTCTCGGACGACGGCCGGACCTGGCTGATCACGCTCCGCCCCGGGCTGCGCTTCCATGACAACGAGCCGGTTTTGGCGCGGGACTGTGCAGCGAGCATCGCGCGGTGGGCGAAACGGGACACGTTCGGCGGCTCGCTCGATCCGGTCGTCGACGAATACGGCTCGGCCGACGACCGCACGATCCGCATTCGCCTGAAATCACCGTTCCCGCTGCTGATCGAGGCGCTTGCCAAGTGCTTCACGTCGATCCCGTTCATGATGCCCGAGCGGATCGCGAAAGCGGACCCGTTCAAGCAGATCACGGAGATTGTCGGTTCTGGACCGTACCGGTTCTTGAAGGACGAATATGTGCCGGGCAGCTTCCTCGCATATGCGAAGTTTGACGGTTACGTGCCGCGACCCGAACCACCTTCCTGGGCCTCGGGAGGGAAGATCGCGCGGATGGAGCGGGTCGAGTGGAAGATAATCCCCGACGCGGCGACGACCGCGGCCGCGTTGCAGGCGGGTGAGATCGACTGGTGGGAGCAGGCGAACGCGGATCTGCTGCCCGTGCTGAAGCGCGGCGGCCACATCTCCTTCGGCGTCGCCGATCCGACGATGCAGGTCGGCTGCCTGCGGTTCAATCACCTGCACCCGCCGTTCAACAACGTGAAGCTGCGGCTGGCGCTGCTGCGCGGCGTCAAGCAGGAGGACTACATGCGCGCGGTGACGGGTGACGACCCGTCCCTCTATCGGCTGTGCCCGTCCTATTTCCCCTGCGGCACGCGGTACGGTCGCCCGATTGGCTTGGCGATCATGACCGGCGACATCAAGGCCGCGACGCGCGACGTCGCGGCGAGCGGCTACGCCGGGGAGACAGCCGTCATCATCAACCCGACCGACTTCCCCTCGATCGCTCCATTCGGCGAAATCACCAACGAGCTGTGCGGCAAAATTGGGATCAAGACGCAGCTCGTCGAGACCGACTGGGGTACTGTCGTGCAGCGCCGCGCGTCGAAGGAGCCGACCGATCGTGGCGGCTGGTCGATCTTCCACACGTGGTGGACGGGGGCGGCGACCGCCAACCCGGTCGCCAGCGCGCCGTTGCGCGGGCAGGGCGAGAAGGGGTGGTTCGGCTGGTTCAAGGACGACCGGATCGAACAACTGACCGCCGAGTGGCTCCGTGCGCCGACCGATGCCGAGCGCCAGCGCCTCTGCGACGAGATCCAGGAGGAGGCGTTTCGGACGGTGCCGAGTGTCCAGCTCGGCCAGTTCTTCATCCGCTCCGCCTACCGGTCGGAGCTGGACGGTGTGCTCGAAGGGCCGGCGCCCTATGCGTGGAACGTCAGCCGACGCGCCGGATCGATCTGACCGTGCTAAGCGA
>CAYSTX010000048.1:10567-15256 GCA_964434035.1 uncultured Acetobacteraceae bacterium | reverse complement strand
GGGCTTCGTGTCGGACAGCGCGTTCCTTGCCGGCTATGGCGCGGCACAGGCGGTGCCGGGGCCGCTGTTTACGTTCGCAGCGTATCTCGGCGCGCTCATGCCGGGCGGGGCGGGTGGGATCATTGGCGCGGTGGTGGCGCTAGTGGCGATCTTCCTGCCCGGCATCCTGCTGTTGGTCGGGATGCTGCCGTTCTGGGACGCGCTGCGTGCGCGGCGTGGCGCGCAGGCGGCGATGCGGGGGGTGAACGCGGCGGTTGTCGGCGTGCTCGGCGCGGCGCTCTACAGCCCGGTATGGACGAGCGCTGTACTCGGGCCCGCGGATTTCGCGCTGGCGCTGCTCGGGTTCGTGTTGCTGGTGGTCTGGCGGGCGCCGCCGCTGCTGGTCGTCGCCGTCGGCGCGGCTGGCGGTATCGGGCTCAGCCTTCTTGGCTGAGCGACGGGCGCCGGCTTGTCCGCGCGGCGCGTGCACGTCTAGCGTGGTGCGCAAAGGCGCGGGAGGAATTGCCACGAATGCCAAAAACACCGGACTATTTTGTCGGCCGCACGGTGCTGATTACCGGAGGCGCGAGCGGCATCGGGCGGGCGACGGCGCTTACGTTCGCGCGTGAGGGGGCGAACGTTGTCGTGACCGACATCGACGGCGCGGGTGCGGCGCGTGTCGCCGAGGAAGCGGCGGCGCGCCATCGGGTGCAGGGCGCGCGGGCGATCGGGCTTGAGGTCGACGTCACGCGGCGCGCGGACCTCGACGCGGCGGTGCAGGCGACGCTCGATCAGTTCGGTGCGGTGGATGCGCTGTTCGCCTCGGCGGGCGCGGCGATCCGCCGCGCGAAGTTCCTCGACATCGATGATGATCTGTATGACCGCACATTCGACCTCAACGTCCGCGGCACGTTCTACGCGATGCAGGCCGTGCTGCCGTCGATGCTGGCGCGCGGAGAGGGGGTGATCGTGACGGTCGCCAGCATGTCGCACAAACGAGGCGGCCCCGGCGCGTCGGTGCATTACGCGGCCGCGAAGGGCGCGGTGCTGACGATGACGCTGGGGGTCGCGCGGGAGTATGCTGATCGCGGCATCCGCGCGCTGTCGATCTCGCCCGGCCCGATCAACACGCCGTTTCAGGCGGCCTCGCAGACCTCGCCCGAGCTGGTCAGGAAATTCCTCGAAGACGTGCCGATGAAGCGGTTCGGCGAGCCCGAGGAAATAGCGGAGCTGGTTGTCTTCGTCTGTTCTGACGCATGCCCGTACATGACCGCCGACACGATCTACGTGAATGGCGGCGGAGGATTCCGATGACCGACACCGATGATCTGCTGACTGAGACCGACGGCGGCGTGCTGACGCTCACGCTCAACCGGCCGGACGCGCTCAATGCCCTCACGTCGCCAATGATGGCCGCGCTGCTTGCCCGGTTGCGCGCGGCGGAGGCGGATCCGGCGGTCGGCTGCATCGTGCTGACCGGCGCCGGGCGCGCGTTTTCGGCGGGGGGCGACGTGCGGGTGCAGGCCGCGGGCGGGCGCGATGCCGATCTGCCGGTCGAGCAGCGGATGCACGCTCTGCGCTCCCGCATGGAGGCGTCGCGGCTACTGCATGAGATGGCGAAGCCGACGATCGCGATGCTGAATGGCGTCGCGGCGGGCGCGGGTATGGCGCTGGCGCTTGCGTGCGATCTGCGGATCGCGGGGGAGAGCGCGCGGATGACGACCGCGTTCGCGCGCGTCGGGCTGTCCGGCGATTTCGGCGGCACGTGGTTTCTGACGCGGCTCGTCGGGCCGGCACGGGCGCGCGAGCTCTATTTGCTGTCGTCGACGCTGGATGCGGCAGCGCTCGACCGGCTTGGTCTGGTCAACCGTATCGTTGCGGATGATGCGTTGCGCGCGGAGACGATGGCGCTCGCGCACGCGCTGGCGGACGGGCCGCGCGTCGCGCTTGGCCTGATGAAGCATAACCTCAAGACGGCCGAGGAACGCCCGCTCGCCGACCTGCTGGACACGGAGGCGCGGAACATGATGCGCGCCTTTGCGACGGAGGATCATCGCGAGGCGGCGCGCGCCTTCGTTGAGAAGCGTCCGGCAGTGTTTCGCGGCCGATAAGCGGACCGCAAAACACCGCCGTCGGTTCTAAGTCGTTCGCCCTATCAGGCGCCGACCTTGTCGGTCGCGCGGTGAGTCTGCTCGACCGGATTATCGCGGCGGGGCTCTGGCGGCCGCGTGCGCCTTGACTCGAGCGGCCCGATCTGAACCGGGTACGTCGACGTGCCGGCGACATGCGCGCGGAGCGCCGCGAGGCCCTGCTCGAAGTCGGCGATCAGGTCGGACACGTCTTCGAGGCCGATATGAACGCGGAGCAGCGGGCCGGTGATGTCGCCGTCCGCAATCGCCCGCGTGTAGTTGCCGGACGACAATAGGATCAGGCTTTCGTATCCGCCCCACGACGCGCCGATGCCGAACAGCGCCATCGCGTCGATCATCGCCTCCACCGCCTCGTGCGAGTAGCGGGGGTGAAGCTCGATCCCGAACAGGCTCGCCGCGCCGGCGAAGTCCCGTTTCCAGATCTCATGGCCCGGCGCGCCGGGCAGCGCGGGGTAGCGAACCACCCGCACTTCCGGCCGGTTCGCGAGCCAGCGCGCGATGGTGAGCGCGGATTCCTGCTGCCGATCGAGCCGCACGCTGAGCGTGCGGAGACCGCGCAGGCAGAGCCACGCATCATCCGGGCTCGCGTACTGGCCGAGCAGAAGCGCGGTCGCCCGCACGCGGTCCCAATCAGCCTGGGTCCGCGTGACGATACTGCCGAGCATGATGTCGGAATGACCGCCCGCGTATTTCGTCAGCGCGTGGAACGCGACGTCGACCCCGTGCTCGAACGCGTTGAACAGGCCGAAGCCCCAGGAGTTGTCGGCGAGCACCCGCACCTGTCCCGGCTCGCCGTGCGCATGGGCGGCGCGGGCGATCGCGGGGATGTCCTGCATTTCGAACGTGTGCGTGCCGGGGCTTTCGACATAAACCGCACGCGTGTTCGGGCGCATCAGCGCGCGCATTCCGGCCTCGTCGATGCCGGGCGGGTAATACGTGGTTTCGACCCCGAAATTGGCGAGGAATTCGTTGCAGAAGTTTCGGGTTGGCCCGTAGCAGCTGTCGGTCACCAGCAGATGGTCGCCGGCCTTGACGAAGGCCTGCAGCGCCGTTGTCACCGCGGCGAGGCCGGAGCTGACGATCTGGCAGCGCGTGCCGCCTTCGATCTCCGAGACCGCATCCTCAAGCGCGTGGTGCGTTGGGCCGCCGACAATGCCGTAGCCCAGCACCTGCTCGTGCTTGAACTGCTGATAGCGGCGGCGATCCGCCATGTCTTCGTGCAGCATGGTCGAGCCGCGATGCACGGGCGGATTGACGAAGGCATGAACGCGGACACCGGCGCGGCCGACATGCGACAGACGGGTGCGTGGACCGTGCTTGGCCGGGACGGGGATTGTAGCGCGATCGTCAGGCATCTGTTGCAACCTCCACAGGCGTGTCGGGCCTACCGCCCCATTCAGTCCAAGCGCCGTCGTACAACGCGCCGATCGGCATATTGGATGCGGCCATCGCAAGCGTTAGGACCGCGGCTGTGACGCCGGTACCGCAGCTTGTCACGACGGGACGTGATCCATCCACACCGGCCGCCGCCAGGAGCGCGCGCACCTCATGCGCGGGGCGAAGCGTCTGATCAGCATGGAGCACGTCGGTAAATGGAATGTTGCGAGAGCCCGGAATATGCCCGCCGCGAACGCCTGGCCGCGGCTCCGGCGCCTCGGCCCGAAACCGGGCGGCGGAGCGGGCGTCGAGCACGAGTTCGGCGCCGGTCTCTACATTCGATCGCATGTCACCGATCCCGCGCAGCATCCGCGCGCGAAAATCGGGGTGAAAGACGGACGGTGTTGCTGGCGGGACGAATGGCCCGGACTCGGTCGGGTAGCCAGCGCGCACCCAGGCGGGGAGTCCGCCGTCGAGAACCGAGACGCGGTCGTGCCCGAAGAGCTTCATCATCCACCAACCGCGCGCGGCGGAGAACAGACCCTTCTGATCGTAGAAGACGACATGGGTAGCGTTCGAGACACCGAGTGCGCCGACCAT
Organism: uncultured Acetobacteraceae bacterium; assembly: GCA_964434035.1. Classification (GTDB taxonomy): domain Bacteria; phylum Pseudomonadota; class Alphaproteobacteria; order Acetobacterales; family Acetobacteraceae; genus CAYSTX01. The sequence goes on along the minus strand of CAYSTX010000048.1, from coordinate 11,150 downwards.
GCGGGCGAAGCGCCCGGGCGTCGGTACCATATGGGGGAGGTCGGTCTCATCATCGGCGATCATATCGATATCAAACCGTCGTGCGCGCGGGATGTGGGCGGATTCAAACAGCGCGTTGGCGTCTTTCGCCTCAGTCGGCAGATACATCGTCGCATCGAAAACGAGCAGGTCCGGCTGACCGAGATGCTCCGAGAGCCAGCCGGCAGAAACCGTGGTCGATGCATCAGAAATCATAACGCATTATCCAGATGTAATTTTACCGGCGCGATAACGACACGACGATTTGCGCGACCTTTGTTTTCAATCTTCACAACCTCAATTCCACCAACCAGCCCCGTCCGGTCAACATGAGTTCCACCACATGGCTGTAAATCAACCGGAGCGTTACAATCGGCGCCGATCCGCACCAATCGCACGCGGCCACTGCCGCGCGGCGGCTTGACCGAGAGCGTGCGCACAAGCGCCGGTTCGCGGTCGAGAACGTCTTCGTCCACCCATTCCGTCGTGATCGGGTGATCGGCTTCCACCATCGCCATCAGCGCGGCCGTCAGCGCGTCGCGGTCCGGAGCGGTGGGCAGATCCA
>CAYSTX010000048.1:0-10467 GCA_964434035.1 uncultured Acetobacteraceae bacterium | reverse complement strand
AGCACGGTCGCGGCTGTCTCGCGCAGCGTCGGGTCATCCATGTAGAGACGTGCTGTCATGCCCCTCCGTCTCGCCAATGGTTGCGCAACCAATCGCGCCGGTTGCCGAGCCAGAGCAAGCCGAGCGCGGCGACCGAATTCGGAATCTTGCCCGCGACGGCCGCCGCAATCGCGGCCTCGGCGGGCATGACCCGGACGCGAATGTCTTCGTGCTCGGCCGCAATGCCGCCGCCGCCGGTCGCGATGCCGCGCACATCGGCGGCAGGCGCGCGCACCCGGCCGGCATGAAGGCCGATCCGTTCGTCGCAGCCGCCAGGCGTCAACACGAACTCCCCAATCGGCTCCAGCCGGTCGGGCACGAGACCGATTTCCTCGGCGCACTCGCGACGGGCGGTTTCGTCCGGCAACTCCCCAGGCTCGGCGAACCCGGCGGGAATTTCGGTCATCACCGGCGCGACGCCGGCGGCGAGCGCCGGCAGCCGGAACTGTTCGAGCAGCACGACCGCGTCAGCAATCGGGTCATACGGCAGGACCGCCATCGCGACCCCGCGCCGCCAAAGCTCCCATGTCCGAATGTCCGACATCGTGCCGTCGAACCGCCGGTGCCGAAAGCGGACGACATCGAGTGGGCAGCGCCCATCCCAGACCCGGTCGGTGGAAAGGATTTCTACGTCCGGATGTATCGGGAGCCCGATTGGTTGCAGTTTGGACATTACTGTTACGATATGAGGGCGTGACTTGGTACGCAAACAATCAAAGGTTGTCTAGGAACGATTGCGTTAGGCGCGGCTCGGCCCGAGCGGGCGATCTTCGGTGGCAAACTGAGTCGGCCGAGGCGCGCTCCGAGAGCAGTTTGGCTAAGCACACCCGGCGAAATTGCTGTTCATTGCCCCGATGCATCTCCACGTCGCCGACTCACGCGTGCACAGAGATGTTTTCGGTCATCCCTCGTTCGTGTGCGGCGAACAGGCGCGGCCACAATCTCGTGCGATGCGTTCGGCGAACATCAAAAGCTGCCGCCCAAACTCGTGCCTGCGCCGCCGGCGCCACCGCCACGCTATGAGGGACGGCCGGGTTAGACCCGGACGAGCCCGAGCATGGCGCGGAGGCGTGAGGCGCCGGCAGGTCCCTTGATCGCGTCGCGCCAGTTCGCCTCCGCCACCCTCTGGTGCGCGCCGATCGCCTCGTCGGCGCTGGTCAGCATCGCGACGCCGGTCTGACCGGCCGGGGGTGAGTCGGGGCGGAACGGGTTGATCGCGATCGAGGCGTGGTCCCGCGCGCGGAGGATGATGAACGACGAGTTCGGCTCGTGCGCGCTCACCAGGCCGAATTGCAGCCCCATCGGCTCCGTTTCCATCAGGTTGGCAATGTTCTCGATCTCGTTCGCCGCCACCTGCCGGCACATCCGGCGCACCCGCTCCGAGACGGCCTGCGCGGCGCCCGCGCCGACGTCGAGGAACCGCTGAATCGCGCCTTCAGACAGCATCGCGATGATGGTCGGCCGGCGAGACGTGTACATCCGCTTCCGCGCCGCCATCACGCCGAGAAGCTGCTCGGCCATGCCGCGCATCGCGATCCGGTCCGGACCCGCCTGATCAGCCATCTCGTCAAACGCCTCGCCGAGGGCCGCGTCGTAAGCGTCTGACGTCACGAGGTAGGAGACGGGGGCAGCCATCTCGAGGATCTGGTCAGTCGTCTCCTCGACTTGGCGGAGCCGCTCAAAGAAGCCGATCGGGCGACTGTAGTACTCGACCCCGATCCCGAGCAACGAGAGTGGCGAAATCTTGAGCAACTCGGCGAGACGCTTGATCGTGTCGAGCTTGATCACCTCGCCCTTTTCGTAGCGATAGAGTGCCGCGCGCGAGACGCCGAGCCGGGCCGCAATTTCTTCGGCTCGGAGGCCGGATTCGAGCCGATAGGCCCGAAGTTGCTGCCCGATTTCAGTGAACCGCATCATTACCGTGTATCTCCTTGGCCCGCACCCAGACCCGTCTCGTGTTCACGCTGTGCAACCGCGCGTCTTTTAAAAACATCCTAATGAGACTTTAAGACGAGCGGCACGCAAAAAGCAACCGAGCGTCGCAGGATCAGATCTTGTTCCGCGGTCGGACCGGTCCGGCGGCCAGCCGCATCACGACGCGTTATCATTGGCAATCTTGACGTTTCCGAGGCGCTCGGTTGCCAAAACGATGGCCGAATGGTCGAGATCGGCGCCGCCGGTTGCAACGCAGGCAGAAAACATCTGCTGCGCGATGGCCGTGTTGGGCAGCGCCATCCCGAGCGCCCGCGCGGCCGAGAGCGCGAGGTTGAGATCCTTCTGGTGCAACCGAATTCGGAACCCCGGCGTGAAGGTTCGCTTGATCATCCGCTCCGCGTGCACCTCGAGGATGCGGGAAGACGCGAAGCCGCCCATCAGCGCCGCCCGCACGCGCGCCGGGTCGGCGCCGGCCCGGGCTGCGAACACCAGCGCCTCGCTGACGGCCTGGAGGTTAAGCGCGACGATGATCTGGTTCGCGACCTTGCAGGTCTGACCGTCGCCGTTCGCTTCGCCGACATGGGTGATGTTCTTGCCCATCGCCTCGAACAGTGGCCGTGCCCGCTCAAAGGCGGTCGAGGGACCGCCGACCATGATCGTGAGCGAGGCGGCCTTGGCGCCGACCTCGCCGCCCGACACCGGCGCGTCGAGATACGCGCTGCCTGCCTTCTCGATCGCGGCGGCGAAGTTTTTGGTCGCGATTGGGTCGATCGAGGACATGTCGATCACAAGGCTGCCCGGACGAAGCCCGGCCGCGACGCCGCCGGGTCCGAACAGGACGCGCTCGACGTCGGGGGTGTCCGGCACCATCAGGATGACGATCTCGGACGCGGCCGCGACTGCCTCGGCGCTCGGCAGCGCGGTCGCGGCGGCGCGGACGTCATCCGTCAGGCTGGCGCGCTCCGGCACGAACAGTTTGTGCCCCGCGGCGTGCAGGTTGAGCGCCATCGGGCGCCCCATGATTCCAAGTCCGACCCAACCGATATTCATATCGACGCTCCCTGTCGGTGACATTGATGGACCGGCCGGATGTCGCGCGCGACCGGCACGTCCTGGTCGGACGGTGTCGTAAGCGCGCGGATCGGCCCGTTGTGAGATTGATTGCCCGTAGTTTTGACGCCCGGCCTCGCGCTTGTCGAGGCGGTGGGACGCGGTTAGGCGGCTTTCGTCCGCCCGAACCGGTCCCGCCAACCAAGGCCACCTTCGGTCCGCCCGGCCGGGCGGTATTCGCACCCGACCCAGCCGCGATAGCCGAGCGCGTCCATCTGCGCGAAAACGTGATCCCAACCGATTTCGCCCGTGCCCGGTTCGTGCCGGTCCGGCACGTCGGCGATCTGCATGTGGGCGATCACCGGCATGAACGCCGCCATCTTTCGGGTGATGTCGCCCTCGGCTACCTGACAGTGATAGACATCGAACTGTAAGCCGACGCGGTCGCGGCCGATCGCGTCAACGATCGCTGCTCCCTGCGCCTGGGTGCGGAGGAAATAGCCGGGCATGTCCCGTTGATTGATTGGCTCAATGACGACCCGAACGCCCGAGGCCGACGCCGCTTCGGCCGCGGCCGCGACGCGCATGGCGTAGAGCGAAGCGGCGGTCGCCTCCGGCACGTCCGCCGGCACGATCCCGGCCATGCAGTGCAGCATCCGGCAGTCGAGGGCGGCGGCGTACTCGAGCGCGGTGTCGATTGCGGCGCGAAACGCCTCATCCCGGCCCGGCAGCGCCGCCATGCCACGATCCCCGGCCGCCCAGTCGCCGGGCGGCATATTGAAGAGCACCTGCGTCAGCCCGTTGGACCGGAGCCGGTCGCGGACTTCGGCCGGCTTGTGTTCGTACGGGAACAGGAACTCGACCGCGTCGAACCCCGCCGCGCGCGCCGCGTCGAAGCGGTCGAGGAAGGGGTGCTCGGTAAACATCATCGACAAATTGGCGGCAAAGCGCGGCATGTTCCTGGTCCTCCGGTTGGGTTTTGCGGCAACCTAAGCGGCAGACCGGACGCTGCAAAGCCGCGTCCGGCGGAGGCCGTTGATGCCTGACGATCTCCGGCCGCCGCCGCCCGCCGTGGACGCCGCATCCCGGGAGCGGTTCGTCGAGCGAATCCTGATGGGGCTGCTGCTCGGCGGCATCGGCATTGGCTGCGTGGTGATCCTGCGGCCGTTCATCTCGTCGCTGCTGTGGGCCGGGATTCTCGTCTTCACCACCTGGCCCGTATTCGACGTGCTCCGCCACCGGCTCGGGCGTGCGATGCCGGCCGCGCTCATCATGCTGCTACTGACCGCGGCGGTGATCGTGCTGCCGATCGCGCTCGCCGTGCCGGGCAGCGCGTCGGACATCACTCGCCTGCAAGGCGTGATCGAGGAAGCGCTGCGCGCCGGGCTTCCGGGGCCGCCCGACTGGCTCTACGCGGTGCCGATCGTCGGCCCGACGCTGGGTGATCTCTGGACGCACTGGGCGGCCGATTTGTCCGTCATGGTCGATGCGCTGCGCCCCTATTTCGGCATCGTGATCGAGAACACGGTCTCCGTCCTGCTGGGGCTCGCGCAGGGCGTCGTCATGGCGGGGCTCGCGCTGTTCTTCGCGTTCTTCTTCTACGTGAGCGGCGACCCGATCGCGGCGCGCCTGCGTGATCTGTTGCAGCGGATCGCCGGTGAGCGTGCCGATCCGCTGATCGCTGTCACGGGCGCCACGATCCGGGGCACGGTCTACGGGCTGATCGGGACGGCGATCGTACAGGGTATCCTGACGATCGCCGGCCTCGCCGCCGCCGGCGTGCCGCGCGCCGTCCTTCTCGGCACGATTGCCGGCATGATGTCCGTCTTGCCGATCGGCGCGCCCGTCGTCTGGATCCCCGCGGCGCTCTGGCTCGCGAACGAGGGGCATATCGGCTGGGGGATCGCGCTGGCGGTCTGGGGTGTTGTCGCGATTTCCGGGTCGGATCAGGTCATCCGGCCGTTGTTCATTGCGCGCGGCGCACATCTGCCGTTTGTCGTGACCGTGCTCGGCGTGCTCGGGGGCGCCCTGGCATTCGGCTTGCTCGGGATCTTTCTAGGCCCCGTTCTACTTGGGGTCGGCTTTACGTTGGTGACCGAATGGGCGCGACCCGAAGAGATGGATGCGGCGCGGGCAGCGTCCGAACCCGACACCTGAGCCGCCGTAAGGCCGGCTCTTGGCGGGACAGTAGGCGGAGCGTAATGACGCACGCTTCACCATGATAGCATTCATCCTCACGCGCCTGCTGCAAGCGATCCCGGTCCTGCTCGTGGTCGGGCTGATCTCGTTCGCGATGTTCGCCTATGTGGGCGACCCGGTGCTGATCATGCTCGGGCAGGATTATACCGAAGCGCAGCGCGTCGCCCTCGTGCACCGGCTCGGCCTCGATCAGCCGTTTGTCGTGCAATACGGGCACTATCTGTGGGCGGCGCTGCATGGCGATTTCGGCATCAGCTACCGGCTGGCGCGGCCGGTCGCGGGGCTGATCGCCGAGCGAATGCCGGCGACGCTTGAGCTTGCGGGTGTCGCGACAATCATCTCGCTGGCGATCGGCCTGCCGATGGGCGTCTATACAGGCATCCGTCCGCGCTCGATCCTGTCGCGCACGCTAATGGGGATCAGTCTAGTCGGGGTGTCGCTGCCGACGTTTCTGACCGGCGTGCTGCTAATCCTGCTGTTTTCCGTGCAGCTCGGCTGGCTGCCGAGCTTCGGGCGCGGCGATATTGTGCATGTCGGGCCGTGGTGGACGACGGGGCTGCTCACCGTGTCCGGCCTGCGCGCGATCATCCTGCCGGCCTTCACACTCGGATTGTTTCAGATGACGCTGATCATGCGGCTCGTGCGCGCGGAGATGCTGGAGGTGCTGCGAACCGACTACATCAAGTTCGCCCGCGCCCGCGGCATCCCGGCGCGCGCGATCAACTTCGGCCACGCGCTGAAGAACACGATGGTTCCGGTTATCACGATCGTCGGGCTGCAGATGGGCGGCCTCATCGCGTTTTCGATTGTGACCGAAACGGTGTTTCAGTGGCCCGGCATGGGGCTTCTGTTCGTACAGTCGGTCGGTGTCGCCGATATTCCCGTGATGTCGGCCTATCTCATGCTGATCGCGGTCGTCTTTATCGTCATCAACCTGATCGTTGATCTTCTTTACTACGCGGTCGATCCGCGCCTGCGCGTCGCCCGCTCGACCGGTGCGGCACAGGCGGGCGGAGGCGCACGATGAGGGCGGGCGCGCTCGGCCGCGCGTGGGACAGCGATCTCGCCTACAGCTTCCGCCACAGCCCGACGGCGATCATCTCGGCGCTGATCGCGCTCGCGTGCCTGTTCGGCGCCGTCTTCGCGCCGATGATCGCGCCGCACAATCCGCTCGACCTCGCAAGCCTCAGCCTGATGGATAGTCTCAAGCCGCCAGCGTTTTTCCCTGACGGCGATCCGTCCTATCTGCTCGGCACCGACGGGCAGGGGCGGGACATGCTCTCGGCGATCCTCTACGGCACGCGAATCAGCCTCGTCGTCGGGCTGTCGGCGGTGCTGATGTCCGTGGTGATCGGTGTGACGGTCGGGCTCATTTCCGGCTACGCGGGTGGCGTGTTCGATGCGGCGCTGATGCGCATCGCCGACATCCAGCTCAGCTTTCCGTCCATCCTGGTCGCGCTGCTGGTTGACGGCATCATCAGCGCCGCGTTGCCCCGTGGGCTGCATGAGACGCTCCAGATAGAGATTCTGATCTTCGCGATCGGTATCAGCAGCTGGCCGCAATTCGCGCGCACCGTTCGCGGCTCGACGATGGTCGAGCGGGGACGGGATTATGTGGCTGCGGCGCGCGTCATCGGCATCGGGTCGACGCGCATTCTGATTACACACATCCTGCCGAACGTGCTCGGTCCGGTGCTGGTGATCGGCACGCTCAATCTCGGCTTCGCGATTCTGTCGGAGGCGACGCTGTCGTTCCTAGGCATCGGCTTGCCGCCGACGGAGCCGTCGCTTGGCACGCTCATTCGTGTCGGCAACGATTTCCTGTTCAGCGGCGAATGGTGGGTGACGATCTTCCCTGGGATCATGCTGGTGTTGATGGTCTTGTCGATCAATCTGCTCGGCGACTGGCTGCGCGACGCGCTGAACCCGCGCCTGCGATGAGGACGGCATGATGAACGACGTGACCGACGCGGCTTCGCGCACCGTGGCGGAAGCGCCTTCCGGATCGCCGCTTCTGGAGGTGCGCGATCTGACGGTCGAGTTTCCGACGCGGCGTGGCACCCTGCGCGCGCTGGACCACGTGTCGTTCACCATCGCGCCGGGCGAGGTGCTGGGCGTGGTCGGCGAGAGCGGCGCGGGCAAGTCGCTGACAGGGGCCGCGATCATCGGCCTGCTCGAACCACCGGGGCGGATCGCGTCGGGGTCCATCGTCCTGTCCGGCGAGCGGATCGACAATCTACCGCCCGAGCGCCTTCGCCGTATTCGCGGCCGGCGGATCGGCGCCGTGTTTCAGGACCCGCTGACGACGCTCAATCCGCTCTATCCGATCGGCCGGCAGCTGACGGAGACGATGCAGGCGCATCTGCCGCTGTCGGACGCGGAGGCGCGGCGGCGTGCCGTGAATTGGCTCGAGCGGGTCGGGATTCCGGCGGCGGCAGAGCGCATCGGTGCCTATCCGCACGAATTCAGCGGCGGCATGCGCCAGCGCGTGGTGATCGCGCTCGCTCTCTGCGCCGAGCCTGAGCTGGTGATTGCCGACGAGCCGACGACCGCGCTCGACGTGTCGATCCAGGCGCAAGTGATTTCGGTGCTAAAGGATCTGACGCGCGATCAGGGGACCGCGATCATGCTGATCACGCACGACATGGGCGTGATCGCTGAGACGGCGGACCGGGTCGCGGTGATGTACGCGGGCCGCGTCGTTGAGATTGGGCCGGTGGCCGACGTCGTGCGCCGGCCGGCGCATCCGTACGCGGAGGGGCTGATGGGCAGCATTCCGTCGATCACGCACACGGTCGAGCGGTTGCGCCAGATTGACGGCTCGATGCCGCGCCTGACCGCGATTCCGGCCGGATGCGCGTTTCATCCGCGCTGCCCGAAAGTGATCGCGCGGTGCCACGTCGAGCGGCCCGAGCTGATGAACGCGGAGGCGACACGCGCCGCCTGCTGGGTGACCGCGTCGTGACGACGGTGACGGAGACGGTCGCGCCGGTGCCGACGGCGCCGGTGCTGGCGGCGGAGGACGTGTCACGCGTGTTCGACGTGTCGCGGCCTTGGTTACGGCGGTTACTGTCGGGCGAGGGGCGGCGGCGGCTCCGCGCAGTCGACGGCGTTTCGTTCGCGATCCCGCGCGGGCGGACGCTGGCGCTCGTCGGCGAAAGCGGCTGTGGGAAATCGACGATCGCGCGCCTCTCGGTCGGGCTGCATGCGCCGACGGCGGGCATGATCCGCTTCGAAGGCGCCCCGCTGTCATCGGCGCGGGCGCAGCCGGCGATGCGACGGCGCATGAACATGATTTTTCAGGACCCCTACGCGTCACTCAATCCGCGCTGGCGGGTGCAGGACATCGTCGCCGAGCCGTTGCGCGCGTTCAAGCTCACCAATGGAACCGCGGAGACGGCGGCGCGGGTCGGTGCATTGCTGAGCCAGGTCGGATTGTCGCCGGCGGACGGCGAGAAGTTTCCGCATGAGTTCAGCGGCGGGCAGCGGCAGCGCATCTCGATCGCGCGGGCCTTGTCGAGCGAGCCCGATTTTCTCGTCTGCGACGAGCCGACGAGCGCGCTTGACGTGTCGGTGCAGGCGCAGATCCTGAACCTGATGCGCGGGCTGCAGGAGCGGCTCGATCTGACCTACCTGTTCATCAGCCACAACCTCGCGGTCGTCCGGCATATGGCCGATCAGCTCGGGGTTATGTACCTCGGCCGCATCGTCGAAAGCGGGCCCTCCGCCAGCATCTTCGCTGAGCCGCGCCATCCGTATACGAGGCTGCTGCTGGACGCGATCCCCGACCTTGACCGCATCGGCCGCCTGCGCGCGCCACTGCAGGGAGAAGTGCCGAGCCCGATTGCGCCGCCGCCGGGATGTCCGTTCCACCCGCGCTGCCCGCTCGCCCGCGAACGCTGCCGTATCGAGAAGCCAGCGCACACCGTGGCCGGCGACGTGCTGGTCGCGTGCCATGCGGTCGAGGAGGGGTGGGAGCGTTAACTATTTGTTCGTGATCCCGGTGGTATGGAGAACGGGGTTGAGGGTGCGGGGCGGACGATGAGCGCGGTTGGCGTGGATGCCGGATGGATGATGGGTGCGCGTCCGCGGACCGCACCCGGATCACGCAAGCAGCGGGGATCGGCGGCGCATGCACGCGGGTTGCGGGCTGAGGCGGCTGCGTCGGATGCGCTGGTGCGGGACGGGTGGCAGGTCCACGCGCGGCGTTTGCGTACGGAGGCGGGGGAGATCGATATCGTCGCCGAGCGCGCGGGGCTGATTGCCTTCGTCGAGGTCAAGGCGCGGCCGACGCTCACCGAAGCCGCTTATGCCGTTACCGACCGTCAGCGGGACCGCTTGTTTGCCGCGGCCGAAATCGTGCTGGCCGCGCATCCCGAATGGGGCACGGCCGGGGCGCGATTCGACGTTCTCGTGGTGGATGCGCAGTCGCGCGTGCGGCGGATCGCTGACGCCTTCCGGCTCGAACACGCGGCGTGACTTAGCCCCGCTGAGTGCGTCAGACCGAGCGGCCGGCGCCGCGATGCCGGAACGCCAATGCCTCCGCGAGATGCACGCGCTGCACGATCTCCGCGCCGGCGAGATCGGCGATCGTGCGGGCAACGCGCAGCGTGCGCGTATAGCCGCGCGGCGATAGTTTCAGCCTTTCCATCGCCTGCTCGGCCAGCGCCTGCGCATCCGCGGATAGCTGGATCTGTGTCGGCTCGACCTCCGCATTGCAGGCGGGTCCGTCCGCGCCGTACCGCGACCGCTGTTGCGCGCGGGCGCGGCCGACGCGCGCGGCGACGGTTGCCGTAGTCTCGCCTTGCGGCGCCCGCGCGAGCTCGGCCGCCGTCGCCGCGACCACCGCGACGCCGAGGTCGATGCGGTCCATCAGCGGGCCGCTGATCCGCCCCTGATAATCCTCGCCGCAGCGAGGCGCGCGGCCGCATTCGCGCGAGGCGTCACCCAGATAGCCGCAGCGGCACGGGTTCATCGCGGCGACAAGCTGGAATCGCGCCGGATACGTCACATGCGCCGCCGCGCGCGCGACCGTCGTACGGCCGCTTTCCAATGGCTGGCGCAGCGCCTCCAGCGCCTGTTTCGGAAATTCCGGCAACTCGTCGAGGAACAGCACGCCGCGATGCGCGAGACTGACCTCGCCCGGCCGCGCTCGCTGACCGCCGCCGGTCAGCGCCGCCTGGCTCGCGCTGTGATGCGGTTCGCGGTACGGCGGCCGCTTGACCAGTCGCCCGTCGTCCAGAA
>CAYSTX010000047.1:0-17950 GCA_964434035.1 uncultured Acetobacteraceae bacterium | reverse complement strand
TCCAGAACATGGGCAGGCTGCCCACATCGGTTGCCGGCGGATTGATGAACGACGGTAGGTTGTTCGCGAGATTCGGGTTCTGCGGCCCCGGGTCCGTCAGACTCTGAGGGTTCGCGTTAACGGCGCCCTGCGGCGGGAGATCGGGATTGCCGAAACTAGGGGCCGCACCGCGGGCGATCGTGGATATCGACGCGGCGCCGACGATCGCTCCGGAACCGATGAGGCTGCGCCTCGAAAAGGGTTGCATCGCTTTCATCCTTGTTTGCGTTCGTTTCGGGGTTCACGCTAGGCCTTGCGAAACGAATATAAATGAAGCGAACCAAACAAAGCTCACCGAAATTCTGGCAATTTCCCGCGGTGTTCGCCGGCCCATCAAGATGCGGTGTACGAGTGCTGAGCAACTGGTGCCGTTGCGCTGGCCTTGGCAGCAAACGGCGCTGCGGCGCCGGGCCGCTTGCCGACATGTCGCACTTGCAAGCCGAACGGGAGGCGCTTGCTCATCTGTTTGCCGGGGTATTGGTTGCTACAAAAATCCGCACTCGCACCGTACCGTCAATCTCATCGACGTGCGTGAGGCGCAGGAGCAAGGACGACCTCGATGGCAGCGATAGCTGGAGCCGCATCAACGTTGCTGTTTGGGATTGCCGCTAATAGCGACAACCTGACGGTCGGACTTGCCTACGGATTGAAGCGCCGCTCGATCGGCTGGATTCCCAATCTGCTCATAGCCGTCATTACCACGGCGATCACCTTGGTGGCCCTGTTCTTCGGCCGGGAAATCCGTCATCTGATGCCGGAAGAGTTGCCCAACCTCTTCGGCGGAAGCTTGCTCGTCGCCCTGGCAGCCTGGAATCTCTACCGCGACCGGGATGGAGATTTCGACGAGACGACCATGGCCGATCGGTTTGCCGGGCAGGGTTCGGTCGGCCTCAGGGAAACCCTGGTCCTGGCCGGTGCTCTCTCCATCAACAACATCGGCTTGGCGATCGCCGGCGGCATAGGCGGCATCGGCTACCTTGCGGCAGCGGCATCCATTTTTTTCTTTAGCGCGGCCATGCTGCTGGCGGGGCAGGCGATCAGCGCGAGGCTGGCGCAGTTGCGCGCGTTCGGCCGCGTTCTGCGCTCCCCACTGAGCGGCAACGCGGTGCTGCTTGTCGCCGGCCTCGCGATGCTCATCGGCTACTGACCGGCTACGACGGGGCCGGCGCGTCCAGGTTGTCCAGCACGGCCTGGGGCGAGCGCGCCCGCTGTTGGTCCGAGAGGAACGGCAATCGCGCGCGGACGGAAAACTGTGACGGCATTGGCCGCGTCGGCGGTGTCAGCGTCGTGCATTCCGACAAATTCTCTCTCTCCTGCGCCGGGGACGGCGGCTATTCCCTCCATATTTCACCGAGCCGCCATCGGACTGTCATCGCCCTGTAAAGGTCCGGAGCGAAAAGGCGCCGTGGCATCGAGGTTTCCGGCGCATGTTCCTGCTTGTCCATGAGGTTCCCGGGCGTCTGCGCTTTGCCGCGCCGGCGCTGAAGCGCAAGGCCGCAGCGGGCGCCGTGCTCTGCGCCGGCCTCCGCGAGCTGCCGGGGGTCACCTACGCCCGCGCGAACCCCTACACGGGCAGCGTTATCGTTCATTACGACGGGGCACCAGTGACCCGGCTGGGCGTTCTCTCCCATCTCGAAACCGTGCCGCTGCCGGCCGCCGGCTCCGCCGCGCCTGGTACCGCCGCGGCTGCGGCCCGGGGGCGCGATCTCGCCGACAAGATTGCGCATGTGATGGCGGAGCGTCTGCTGGAGCAGATGGTCCGCATCGCGGTCGCCGCCCTGATTTGACAGGTCATCAATTGCCGTCACGGTCGGCCTCGCGAGCCATCTGCGCAGCGACCAGGGCATAGAACAGGAGCGATGCGGCGGGGCCGATGACCTGGCCGCGTGCGAACTGAACGAGGCCGATCGCCACAAAGGCCGGGGTCAGCCACGGCCGCTTGAGGACGGCGTAAGCGTTGTAGCCCTGCCAGAAGCTTTCGGCCGTGTTGCCGAACCACTGGCCGCGTCCGGCCTGAACGAGGCCCAGAGCGGCGAGGATGGCCGCCGCCGTCGCCGCCGGGCGCGCCGGAATCGGCCGCGCCGGCCATTGGTCGGCCGCCGCTGCGGCCACCAGCTCGGCCATATCGAACAAATCGTGCTCGCGCGCGAAATCGGCCACATCGCCGAATTCTCCCTTATGCTCCACGAGAATGCTGCCGGTTCGCGGATTGGCCCGAACCCGCCGCACCCCCGGCGCCTCGGAAAGCCGGGCGACGATGCCATCGAAGAGCGCCGAATCGCCGCGACCCGAGGCGAGGCGCAGCCGTGTCCGACCCGGTAGCCGATGTTCCACGGTGGCGCGGATCAATGTCATTCGGCGTCCCCCGTGCTGATCCTACGCCATCCCGTTGGCGGGGATCGCCGGCGGTGCCGGAATGCTTCCCCGCCCGGGCGTCGAACCCGGTTTAAGGCCCTCGTTCACCCACCACGGCAGCACGCCGCCCAGCAGCGTCACTGCCACGTCCACTGCCCCGAGCGGCGCGACGCCTAGTATTCCGCGGACCCCCGGCAGGAGCAGCGCGGCAACCTGGAGCGCGGCGGAACCGAGCAGGATGCCGGACAGCGCCGGGTTGGGCGGGCGCCTTGCGTCCTGCGCCTCCGGCCGGCAGGTCTCCGCGTGGAGTAGTTGCGCCATGACGAGACTGAGAAACGTCATCGTCCGGGCCTGCGGCGAGAAGCCGTGGCGCAAACCGCCCAAGGCCCCGGCCAGCAGCGCGCCCCCCGCGATGACGCCGCCTTCCATGGCTATCTGTCGCATGACCCGGCCCGGCACCATCGGCTCGTCGGGCGCGTGCGATGGCTGCTCCATCAATCCGGGCGCCGGCGGCTCCAGGGCCAGGCCGAGGGCGGGAGCGACGTCGGAAATCAGGTTGATCCAGAGAAGTTGCGCTACCGTCAGGGGTTCTCTGGCGCCCGCTGCGATTGCCGTCAGGACCACCAGGATCTCGCTAAGATTGGTGCCGAGCAGATAGCGGATCGAGCGTCGCACATTGAGGTAGGTCGCGCGGCCGCGCTCTATCGCGTCGGCCAGCACCGCCAGATCGTCCGATTCCAGCACGACATCGGCGACCTCGCGCGCCGCGTCGGTGCCGTTGCGGCCCATGGCGATGCCGATATCGGCGGCCTTCAGCGCCGGGCTGTCGTTGATCCCGTCGCCGACCATGGCGACCACCGTGCCCTGCTGCTGCAGGGCGCGAATGACGCGCAGCTTCTGCGCCGGGCTGACCCGGGCGAGCACGTGCGCCCGCATGGCCGAAGCCGCGAGCTGCTCCGGGGCAAGGCGATCCACCCTCGCGGTGTCGATGATGCCGAGTTCGCCGTTGTCACTGAGGCCGAGTTGCCGCGCCACGGCGCGCGCCGTCGCGACCTGATCTCCCGTCATGACCAGCGTATGGATGCCCGCCTGATGCAATCGGTCCATTAATGCTTGAATACCGGGCCGCACGGGGTCCGCCAGACCGGCAAGGCCGACCCAGACAAGGTCCGCGGCCGTGTCCTCCTCGCCTGTCGCCGCGACATGCTTGAAGGCGAAGCCCAGAACGCGCAGGGCGTCGCCCGCCATCGCCGCGTTCGCTTGCTCGATGCTCCGGCGGGCCTCGGCAGAGAGCGGCCGCGCGTGTCCGCCATCCAGCCAGCCTGAACACCGGTCCAGCACGTCCTCGGGGCTACCCTTGACCGCCACCAGTCGGCCCCCGTCCGGTTCGGCATGGGTGGTGACCATGAAGTGGTAGGCTTCGGTGCGGTGGCGCAGCGCGAGCCGGCGATAGGCATGGCGCAGTTCGTCCGCCGCCACGCCGAGATCGATTGCCGCCTCCACCAGTGCGGTCTCGGTGGCGGAGCCGTCCAGCCGGGAGGCACCGTTGGCGGAATGCTCGATCCGGGCCTCGCTACACAGCACGCCGATGCGCAGCAGCCATTCCAACGTCGGATCGGCCGCCGGCTGCGCTGCCTCACGCTCCATCGGCAGACGCAGCGTCTTCCGCCCGTCGCCCGCGGCAATGGCAACCACGCTCATGCTGTTCAGGGTCAGCGTGCCGGTCTTGTCGAAGCAGACCACGCGTACCGAGGCGAGCGTCTCGACCGCATCGAGGCGGCGCACGAGTACATTGCGGCGGCGCATGTCCTCGATGCCGAGAGCGAGCGTTGTCACGGCGACCGCCGGAAGCCCCTCGGGTATCGCTGCGACGGCGAGGGAAACGGCGGAGCGGAACGCCTGGAACAGCACGAAGCCGCGCAGGACGCTGATGCCGAAAACGCCACTGCAGACCGCGAGCGCGCCCCAGACGAGTCGTTCCCCCAGGACCCCGAGCTGGCGTTGCATCGGCGTCTGCGGCGCGGTCGTGCGGGTGACGAGGCGCTGGATGCGGCCGATCTGCGTGTCACTCCCTGTGGCGACCACGATGGCCCGGCCGCTTCCGCCGGTGACGATCGTGCCGCGATAGACCATGCTCACCCGGTCGCCGACAGGTGCGGCGTGCTGCTCCAGCGGCGCTGCGTTCTTGCTCACCGGCTGACTCTCGCCGGTCAGCATCGCCTCGCTGAGCGTCAGGCCCTCGGCGCTGACGATGCGGGCATCGGCCGGCACCAGCGTCCCGTACTGCAGCGCCAGCAAATCGCCGGGCACGATGGAGGCCGATGCGACGGCGATCTTCTTTCCGTCGCGTACGACGCTGGCTTCTCCCGCCCCCGGGTGGCTCAGGCTGTGGATCGTCCGCTCCGACCGGCTCTCGACCGCGTAGCCGATGCAGCCATTCAGCGCGAGCACAGCGAGGATGGCGACGGCCTCGGCGGCCCCGCCGGTCAGTACCGAAACAACAGCAGCGCCCGCCAGCAGACCGAAGGGCAGGCTTTGGAACTGATCGGCCAGCATCTGCAGGCGGGATCGCGCGGCCGGCGCGGGAAGTTCGTTGGGTCCGGCTTCGTCCCGGCGTGCCACCGCTTCCTCGCAGGTGAGCCCGGCCTCCGCCGAAGTCGCAAGCCTTGCCGCCACCGCGGAGACTTCAAGTGCGTGCCAGGGAGGCTCCGAGGGCGGAGAGGCCGGATACGGGACCTCGCCCCGCAACAGCGCCTCGATGTGACCGACAATGCGGTCCAGCGATCCTTGCGGATCGAAATGCACCACGAGGTTGCCGGTGGTCGGGCTGGCCGCGACGGACCGCACGCCGGCCAGCGCGGTCAGGCCGGTCTCAAGCAGATCCTGCAACCGCGCGGAGTGCCGCAGGCCAGCGACGCGCAAACGCGCCCGGCCCGGAACGGCCAGATGCACCGGCCGGATGAGGCCGTCCGGCGTCACTTTCCGTGGAGTTGGGGATGCCGACCCGGCAGCCAGCCCCTCCGCCGCCCGCTGGGCACGGCCCTCAATTCAGTACACCTTCCTGGAAGCTCGGTGGGCTAGGGCTTGCTGCCGGCGGGCGCCGTGCCACCGGCACGCGCTCCGGTGGCGCCCTTCTCGCGGCTCTCGCGGCGGGTCGCCTCGAACTCCGAGCGCGCCTCGGCCATGACGTCGCCGCTCATCTCATTCAGCCGCTCCGCGCCTTCCCGGCCGGCTTCCGCCAGCATCAAGCCACCCTTAATGGCGGCCTTGGCGACCGGGCGCAGCATGCCGCCGACCACGGGCACCAGGATCGGGCCGACCAGGGCGATGCCAATGCCGACGCCCAGGCTGGTGCCGAACGGTCCCTCAAACGCGTCTTCCCAGAATGCCATTGCTACCTCCTTGTGTGAGCCGCTCGATTGATGCTGGCTTTCTGTTGAGCGGCGCGCCGTCTTTCCAAACGCCATCCGCCACAAAAGTGTCATAGCATCTTCGACGGCCTTTTGGGGAGGGAGAGAGATGCCGCGCGGATACACAGGTGGGTTTGTTACCGGTCTCGTGATCAGCGGAATCCTCGCGGTCTTCGGGCCGGTATGGCTTCCCGTGGTATCACGTCGCGGCCGCCCGGCGGCGAAGGCGGCGATACGGGGCGGTATGTCGGCCTACGATGCGGGTCGCACTCGCATCGCGGAACTGCGAGAGGCCCTTGAGGACCTGATCGCCGAGGCGGAGGTGGAGCGCGTGACGGACAAGCTCCAGGATGTCCCGCCCAGGCCAGCCGCCGCTCGCGAGGCCAGAGCGGAAAGCGCCGCAGCGTCCTGATTGATGGCGTGCCGCCAGGTTTTTCCGGTCGGGATGCATACCGGCGGCGCTTAAAGGCGTTGGAGCAGCAAAACGGCACCCGCAGGAGACCGGCAATACGGGCGTTGCAATCGCGATCGGCACCTCGGCGTTAGCGGTCCCGGTGCTTGCGCCACATCTCTCGCCGCAGGCGCGCTCGGCGTTGAGGACTGGGCTCACGCTGGCGCCGCTACGGCCGGGATGCACATGACCAGGACGCCCGTTACCAACGGCACGACCGCGGGCTGCGCAAGGTGGTCGCCGCCGCGCGCGAGTGCCCCGGCAGCGACGCCGAAGCACTGCGGCGCATTGAGCAGTTCGTGGAAGAGTGACACGGGAGGGAGTGCATGGCTTGGCTGGATGACGTGACGAAGAATATGTCTTCTCCATCCGGGTTGATGGTCGGGCTCGGCGCGCTGGTGTTGACGCCGGTGCTGCTGCCGGCCCTGTCGCGACTAGCGCGCCCCGCCGCCAAAGCGGCCCTCGCGGCAGGGATCGGCGGCTACCGCCGGATCGCCGAACCGATCGGCCAGACGTTGACGGAGTTGGTCGCCGAGGCGCGGCAGGAACTCGAGGCCAGCGACGCCGCGCGCACCCGGCCAGAGCAGCCGGCCGGTGCGCACCACGGCGACCGCGCGAAACAGCACCGGTCTAAGGACGAAGGTTCTAAGGACGAAGGTTCCGAGACGAAAACACCCTGATCTATTCCGCCGCACCTATCGTGGAAGCCGGTCAGCCCGCACCGCGGGGCTAGCGCATCTGCGTGTTTCCACGACCACGACGACCGCCCCATTCGGGGGTCTAAGTTGACCTTAGACCCAACATCGCTTCGGTCACGCCACTGTCGGAACGATGGGGCACCCCCGTTGGAATGGGCGTCGACTCGGCGCAAAATAATGGCGGAGCAGGGGGATCGTTTGGACTGCGATCCGGTGGAGGCCGACGATGATTACGGTCCTCGACGAACGGGAAGGTTATCTGCTGGTCACCAATGGCACTCAGTTCGCGGTGGTGGAGCGACGAGCCGGCAAGTACTACAGCCTGCGTGATGGCCAGCGGCACGGCGTGCCACTCGATGACGTAGGCGTCCTAGAACTGATCCAGGAGGCGGGCGCGCACAGCGAAACAGAGGCACGGCACATCTTCGATGAAGTGTCGGAGCTTTGGCGCGATCTCTACGAACATCTGCGCTGAGCTGGCCGCACCTCCTAACGCGTCGGTGCTCCGAATGTGGCTGCGGGGCGCTGCCCTGCGTCCCCGGCGGATCATGCTGACGTTCGCATTCGAGCTAACGACGCCAAGCGATGCGTGTTCCTGGGTAGAAGGCATCCATCGTCTCGACGTGGCACGCCTGTTTTGGCTGGCGCCGGAGCGGGCAGAGCCAAAAGCAGAATGACGGCTTGGGGCGAGGCATCATTTACCCTGTCCCAGGTTGACACTGATTTTCCTTGGAAATTGGTCACCAGCACATAACTGACGACCGCGATTGACCGGATCGAGGCTTGGCTTGGGCCGAAACCTCTTGATGGGCGCGGGCAACCCGCTCCTGGGATCGAATACAATCTTTGACGCGCGACGCCTCAAAGAAGCGTTGCGGACTGTACGGCCGCCACTGCTTTTTGGGTTGCGGTTGTGGGCGTCCGTCTGTCTCGCGCTTTACGTTGCATTCTGGCTGGAGCTCGATAATCACCCGTACTGGGCCGGCCTTACGGCGGCGATCGTGTGTCAGCCGAGTGTCGGCGCGTCGTTGCGCAAGGGCTGGTTCCGCATGATCGGCACCGTTGTTGGCGCCGTCGCGATTGTGGTGCTGACGGCTTGCTTTCCGCAAAACCGCGCCGTCTTTCTCGCCGGCCTGGCGCTGTGGGGCGCGGCGTGCGCGCTTGTCTCTACGCTATTGCGCAACTTCGCCGCGTATGCGGCGGCCTTGGCCGGATATACGGCGGCGATCATCGCGGTCGATCAGCTCGGCGCCACAGGCGGCGTAAACGGGGACGCGTTCATGCTCGCAGTGTACCGCGTCAGCGAGATCGCCATTGGTATCGTTTGCGCCGGTATCGTTCTCGCCCTCACCGATCTGGGCGGCGCGCGGCGCCGGCTGGCCGAGCTCTTTGCGGGTCTGACGGCTGGGATCGCGGCCGAGTTCGGCGCCACATTGGCGCTGGCCGGCTCCGAACTGCCCGACACGCAACCGGTTCGGCGCGACTTCATCCGGCGTGTCATCGCCCTGGACCCGGTCATCGACGAGGCGGTCGGGGAGTCTTCCGAGATCCACTATCATTCGCCGGTGTTGCAGAAAGCGGTGGACGGTTTGTTCTCCGCCTTGGTGGGCTGGCGCGCGGTGGCCAATCATCTCGTTCGGCTGCCTCGTGGCGAGGCCCAGGCAGAGGCGGCTGTCGTCCTGCGAACCGTTCCGCAAAAGTCGCTGTTCCCGCCGGAGCAGGGTAATCCGGCTCGCTGGGCGAATCCGACCGGCCTGCGTCAGATCTGCGAGACGGCGGTCCGCCGCCTGATTACGTTGCCGGCCGGCACGCCGTCGCAGCGTTTGCTCGCCGACAACGCGGCCGAAGTGCTGGCCGGCATGTCGTATGCGCTCGATGGCCTGGCTTTGCTCGTTGCCGACCACGGCCTGTCTCTGTCGCCCCGCCGCGGCACGGTCCGCCTGCGGGTACCCGATTGGCTTCCGGCTCTGGTCAATGCGGGGCGTGCCTTTGTCACGATCGGCGTGGTCCAGCTGTTCTGGATTGTCACCGCTTGGCCGAGCGGCGGTGATGCGGTCGAGTTCGCTGCGATTACCGTCATCCTTTTCGCGCCACAGGCCGAGCAGGCGTACGCCGCCGCGAGCGGCTTCACCGTAGGGACCCTATTGGCGGCTGTGTTTGCGGCGATCATCGCCTTTGCGGTGCTGCCCGGGTTGCGGACGCAGAGCTTTGCGGCGCTCAGTATCGTCCTGGGTCTGTACCTGATTCCGACGGCCGCTTTGGCGACGCAGCCATGGCAGAAGGTGATGTTTACCGCGATGACCGTCAATTTCGTGGCCCTCCTCAGTCCGGCGAATCCGATGAGTTACGACACCGTGCAATTTTACAACGGGGCGTTGGGGATCGTCGCCGGCACCGGGGCGGCCGCGTTAGGGTTTCGTATGCTGCCACCGCTGTCGCCCACGTTCCGGACGCGTCGACTATTGGCGCTGACCTTGCGCGATCTACGCCGTGTCGCGAGGGGGCGCACGCCCCGCGATTGGGAGGGCCACGTCTACGGCAGGCTGTCGGTTATGCCGCCGGAGGCGACACCGCTGCAGCGCGCGCAAGTGCTGGCGGCATTGTCAGCGGGCGTCGAAATCTTGCGGCTCCGCAATATTATGCGCCACCTCGGGCCCGGCGTCGGCCTTGACTCGGCGTTCGCGGCGATCTCGCAGGGGAACAGCTCGGTCGCGACCGCAGATCTAGCCCAATTCGATACGGCGCTGGCCGCACGTGTGGACGACGGGCTGGAGCCACAAACCTTGCTCCGCGCGCGCGGCAGCAGTCTTGCACTGTCGGAAGTGCTGACCCAGCACGCCGCATACTTCGATGCACCCCAATGAGATTCACCGAGATCGACCTGTTCGGCGTCTACGTCGCGCCGATCTCGGTGATGATGGTCGCCGCATGGCTCACGGTGGTCGCACTACGCCGGATCGCCGTCCGTTTCGGCCTGCTGCGCCATGTCTGGCACCCAGCACTATTCGTCGGAGCGATTTACATGATCGTGCTGTCGTCAATGGTGCTCGTCGCCGCGCGCTGAGGTCGTCATGTCCGAAGTCGAAACCAGATTGCAGCCGCAGACGATGGAAGCCGTTCGTGAGACTGCTCGATCTTCCGATCCGCCCGCCCGCGGTATGCAGCGCCAGGGCCGACGTATCCTTGCGCTGTCGATTACTTTTGTAACGGTGGCGCTCGCCGTCTGGCTCGGCCATGCGATGTGGGACGCCTACATGGTAGCGCCGTGGACACGTGACGGCACGGTACGCGCCTACGTCGTAACGATGGCGCCGGAGGTATCAGGGCGCATTGTGGCGCTGCCGGTGGCTGACAACCAGTTCGTCCACAAAGATCAGGTGCTGATGGTCGTCGACCCGACCGACTATGAGATCGCCGTTCGCCTCGACGAGGCAGCGGTGCAGCAGGCGCAGGTCAATATGGAGAACGCCGAACGGGAGGCCAAGCGGCGACGGGAGCTTACCACCCTGTCCGTGACGGTCGAGGAGAGGCAGACCTACGAAACTCAGGCGGTTTCAGCTCAGGCCCAATATCAGCAGGCCGTGGCGAATCTGGATCAGGCGCGGGTCAACCTCGAGCGCACCGTCATCCACTCTCCGGTCAACGGCTGGGTTACCAATTTGTTGGCGCAGAGGGGCGATTATGCCACCGCAGGGAAGAATGAGCTCTCGTTGGTTAATGCCGATTCATTCTGGGTGGACGGCTATTTCGAGGAAACCAATCTCGACCAGATCCACGTCGGCGACCCGGCCAAGATTAAGCTGATGGGGTATCCCCAGACTTTGCGTGGCCATGTGGACAGTATCGCGAGCGCCATCAATGTCGCGAACGCACAGCCGAATGGCCAAGGAGTTGCCACGGTCAATCCGATTTTCACCTGGGTACGCCTGGCCCAGCGAATTCCGGTACGGATTCACATTGATAGCATGCCGCCGGGGGTGGTTCTGGCAGCCGGGATGACTGCCACCGTGCAGATCGATCCGCGTCCGCGCCGCGAATGAATACGGCGGCAATAGCCGCGCCATCGTCTGCACGCACTCGAGATCAGGCAGGGCCGACGCCTTGAGCTTAGGGCCGCGCCGGGAACCGCTTCTGCGGCCGCCGCTAAACCAAAGTATACCGCTTTCATCCGTTAAGACATGGCGGCAATTCGCGCGCCTAATAGAGCGAGCCGAGCCGCACGCGTAAGTTTGCGGCGATGACGTTGTTTGTCCCTCAGCATCGGCCTGACCTCAAGAATGATCGGAGGCGAGGCGGCGCCCGCGAATATCCCAACCAAGAGGACGTACGACATTGAAAACCGTTGCCGACCAGTTCGCGGAGACCCTGGCGGCAGCCGGCGTCAAACGGACCTACGGGATCGTCGGCGACAGCCTTAACGGTCTGACTGACTCGTTGCGCCGGCAGGGCAAGATCGAGTGGGTGCACGTCCGTCACGAGGAAGTCGCGGCTTTTGCGGCAGGCGCCGAGGCACATCTTACCGGTTCGCTGGCCGTCTGCGCCGGAAGCTGCGGCCCCGGCAATCTTCATCTCATCAATGGCCTGTTCGATTGCCACCGCTCGCGCGTCCCCGTGCTCGGAATCGCGGCGCATATCCCTTCAGCGGAAATCGGCGGGGGCTATTTTCAGGAGACGCATCCCGAGTCGCTGTTCAAGGAGTGCAGCCACTATTGCGAGCTTGTCTCTGGCGCTAACCAGATGCCGCGCGCGCTCGAAGTTGCGATTCGGGAGGCGGTGGGCAAGTGCGGAGTATCCGTACTGGTGATCCCGGGTGATGTCGCGCTGCAAGCCGCTTCAAATGCGACGGCGCCGAAACCGGAGGGCATCCTGCCGCCGGTGCCCATCGTAACGCCTGGGTACCAGAATCTCGACCGACTGGCGGCTCTGCTGAACAGTGGTGGCCGTGTGACGATGCTGTGCGGCTCGGGCTGCGAAGGTGCCCACACCGAACTCCTCGCGTTGGGCGAGCGGCTCAAGGCGCCGATGGTCCACACCATGCGGGGTAAGGAGCACGTCGAGTGGGAGAACCCCTTCGACGTCGGCATGACCGGGCTCATCGGATTTTCGTCAGGCTACTATGCCATGCTTGACTGCGACGTCCTGCTGATGCTCGGGACCGATTTCCCCTACCGCCAGTTCTATCCCGAGGGGGCCGGTGTTCGAATCGCACAGGTCGACCTGCGTGCCGAGCAGATCGGGCGCCGCGCGCCGGTGGATCTCGGCGTCGTGGGCGATATCAAGGCGACGCTGCGGGCTTTGCTACCTCTTCTCGAACAGAAGCTCGACGACGCCCGCCTGACCCAAGCGCGGCGTCACTACGCTAAAGCGCGTAAGGAGCTCGATGAGCTGGCCGTCGGCACGCCGGGCAGGCGGCCGATCCATCCGCAGCAAGTTGCAAAGGCAATCAGCGATCGCGCCGCGGAAGATGCCGTGTTCACTTGCGATGTCGGCCTGCCGACGGTGTGGGCGGCGCGCTACGTTGCGATGAACAGCAAGCGCCGACTGATGGGCTCCTTCTGGCACGGCTCGATGGCGAATGCGATGGCGCAGGCGATCGGTGCGCAGGCGGCGTTCCCCGGCCGACAAGTGATCTCGCTGTCCGGCGACGGCGGCTTCACGATGCTGATGGGCGACTTTCTAAGCCTCGTACAGCTCAAGCTGCCGGTGAAGGTCGTTGTCTTCAACAATGGCGCTCTGGGCTTCATCGAGCTCGAGCAGAAGTCGACCGGGTTCCTTGATTTCGGAACCGGCTTCGAGAACCCGAACTTCGCGGCGATGGCCGAAGCCGTGGGCGTCAAAGGAATCCGCCTGGAAGACCCGGCCGACGTCGACGACGGGATCGCCGCAGCGCTTGCTCACGACGGCCCGGTACTGATCGAGGCAGTCGTCAACCGGACGGAGCTAGCAATGCCGCCCTCCGTCACCGTGGAGATGGCGAAGGGCTTTACGCTCTACATGGTGAAAGCCGTGATGAGCGGTCGCAGCGACGCGCTGATCGATCTCGCAAAAACGAATCTGTGGCGATAGGGGGAGCTTCCGATGGACCTCACGGCTCTTCTCCTGTCGCGGCTGCAGTTCGCGTTCACCATCTCGTTTCATATCATCTTCCCGTCATTCACGATCGGGATTGCGGCCTGGCTGACAGTTCTTGAAGCCTTGTATTTCTTCACCGGACGGCCGGCCTATCGTCAGGTGTTCGAGTTCTGGCTCAAGATCTTCGGCGTGGCATTTGGCCTCGGGGTCGTCGCCGGCGTCGTGATGGCGTTCGAGTTCGGCACGAACTGGGAGGTGATGGCCCGGATGACGGGCCCGATCCAAGGCGTGCTGCTGTCCTACGAGACCTTCATGGCCTTCTTCCTGGAGGCCAGCTTCTTCGGAATTCTTGTCTTTGGCCGCCCAAAAGTCGCGCCGTGGTTCTACCTGTTCTCGACCGGAATGGTTGCGCTCGGAACCACTCTCTCGGCCTTTTGGATCATGGGCAACAATACTTGGATGCAGCATCCGGTCGGCTATGCGCTCGAGAACGGCGCCTACGTCCCCGTCGATTGGGCGAAGATCCTCTTGAACTCAGTCCTTTGGGTGCGATTTCCGCACATGCTGCTGGCTTCGTATATCACCGGTGCCTTCTGCGTCGCGGCGGCCGGCGCGTGGTATGTGTTACGTCGGGAATTCGCTGCCGAGGGGCGGATCATGCTCCGCATGGGGCTGTTCCTCGCCGCAGTGCTCGTCCCTATTCAGCTCGTGATCGGACATTTTAACGGTGAATATGTCGTCCACTACCAGCCCTCGAAAATGGCTGCCATCGAGGCGCGGTGGCATGATGAAAAGCCGGGATCCGAAGTGCTACTCGCGTGGCCGGACGTGGCCCAGCGGCGCAATCTCTTCGCGATCACGTTGCCCCCACCCTTCGGCAGCTTGATCGACTCTGACAGTCTCAGCGCCGCGGAAGTCGGGCTCGACAGCATCCCCGAGAACGACTGGCCACCGATTCTCATCCCCTTCTTCTCCTTCCGGATCATGGTTGGATGTGGAATTGCGATGCTCGCGCTTGCGTGGATTGGCTCCTACCTGAACGTCAAGCGCCGACTGGAGCAGAGTCGCGTCGTCCTCAGGCTGATATTTCTGAGCTTCCCTCTGCCGTTCATTGCGATATGGACCGGTTGGTTCAGCGCGGATGTCGGCCGCCAGCCGTGGACGGTCTACGGGGTGCTGAGAACCGCGGATGCGCTGACGCCGTTCCTGACTGTACCCGAGGCGACGACCTCGCTGATTGTGTTCTGTGTCGTCTACGCATTCATCTTCGGATTCGGAACCTTCTACATCTACCGGCTGTTGCGGGCGGGACCTGTCGGTAACCTTGTCCAGCCGCCGGTCGCCGCGATCCCTAACCGCCCGATGTCCGTCACCGACACCGTGCCCACTCGCGAAATCGCGGGAGAATAGCGATGATCACGTTCTGGGTGTTTGTCCTGGCGATCAGCGTCCTCCTCTACGTACTGCTCGATGGGTTTGATCTCGGTGTCGGGATGCTCTTCGGCCTGACGCGGGACGAGACGCGGCGGCGGGCGATGATGAGCGCCATCGCGCCGATGTGGGACGGCAATGAGACCTGGCTGGTCGTGACCGCCGTCATCCTCTGGGGTGCGTTTCCTGTCGTGTACTCGACGCTTCTGTCGGCGTTCTACCTCCCGCTCCTGCTCATGCTGGCGGGGTTGATCCTGCGCGGCGTGGCCTTCGAATATCGCAACAAAACCGAACGGCTGCGGTGGATCTGGGATCTCGGCTTTGCCGGCGGATCGACGGTTGCGACCTTCATCCAAGGCTTGACCGTCGGTGCGCTGGTGGAGGGGCTGCCGATCGTTGACGGCCACTACACCGGTGGCGCGTTCGGTTGGCTCAGCCCGTTCGCCGTGCTGTGCGGGATCGGCCTTTGCCTCGGGTACGCCCTTCTCGGCGCCTGTTGGCTCGTCAGGAAATGTGAGGGTGACGTCCGGGATGAAGCCTATCGGCTGATCCCCCGCCTGTCGGTCGGATTGTTTTGCTTTCTTGTCGTCGTCTTCGTTTTCGCATTGGCGGAAAACCTGCAGGTCATGGGCCGATGGCTGGACCGGCCGTATCTGTTCGTCTTTCCCGCAATCGGTGCGGTCGCGGCAGTCGTGCTGGCCGCCAGCGTCCGGCATCGTCGCGATGGCCCACCGTTTTACATGGCGGCCCTGATTTTCGCGGCAGCATTCGGTACGCTTGCGATCTCGTTCTGGCCCTACATGATTCCGTTCGCCATCACGATCGACGACGCCGCGGCGCCGCATTCCAGCCTCGCCTTCATGTTCTGGGGCGAGGGCATTTTCGTCTTCCCCCTTATGCTGGTCTACTCCGCGATCAGCTACAGCGTCTTCCGCGGCAAAGCCGGATCATCCGAGCACTACTGACAGACAAGAGTGGCGCATGCGTGGCGCGCTATCCGTCCCGTGTTGTGTCGATGCCTTTCGGGGCTGACCGCGTGCAGCCCATCCGGCGGCGAATGGAAGTGGTGTCCGAACTCGCGAAAGGTCCGTCAGCGCCGTCGACCGCTGAGGGTTACGAATGGGCAGGCACGGTGAACTGAAAGATGGCGCCGCGGGGCAGGTTGCCGGTCGCCCACAATCTTCCGCCATGCGATTCAACGATTGAGCGGCAGATCGACAGCCCCATCCCCAAACCGCTCGACTTAGTCGTATAGAAAGCCTCAAAGAGGCGCTCGAAGGTCGCTGGCCCCAGTCCTGGCCCCGAATCCCGCACCGCGACGAGCACGCCGTCCGATTCGGCTGTCCCGGTACTGATCAGCAAGTCTCGTGGTCCCTCCGTGACGCCGCTCATCGCTTCGATTGCATTGATGATTAGGTTGAGGACCACTTGTTGCAATTCGACCCGATCTCCTTCGACGACCGGCAAGCCGTCCGCGAGTTCCATCTCCACCGAGACGCCGTTCTTCACCGCTTCGCTGCGGGTGAGTTCGATCACCTCGCGAATTGCTCCGTTAATCTCCAACCTGTCCTTCCGTGGGGGTGTCTTCCTGATGAGGGCACGGATCCGGCCGATGACGTTGGCCGCTCGATTGCCGTCATCGACAATGCGAGTGAGGTTTTGCCGCACCTCTTCCAGACCCGGCGGCTCAGCGGCGAGCCAGCGCAAAGCGGCTTGGGCGTTGATGACCGCCGCGCCGATGGGCTGATTGACTTCGTGAGCGACCGAGGCGGTGAGCTGGCCCATGGTTGCGACGCGGTTCGCATGCGCCAGCTCCGTCTGCACCTCGCGGTATCGCCGCTCGCTGTCGCGAGCTTCCGCTTCCACCCGCTTGCGCTCGGTCAAGTCGAGCACGAAAGCGACACCCTCATTCCCGCCTTCCTCAAAGCTGGCAGCGCCGGTCAGCACAGGCACGCGGCTGCCATCCTTACGACAATATTCCTTCTCGAACGGTCCGACGGTTCCGGTAGTTTCAAGTTCAGCTAGGGCTTGTGTGCTGCGCTCGCGCCATTCCGGCGGCGTCAGGTCCGTCCAGCGCAGACGACCTGCGGCGAGATCCTCGCGCTCGTATCCCACGATACGGAGAAACGCGTCATTGGCCTCGAGAATCGCACCTTCATTATTCCGGATGACGATCCCGATGATGTTGGCCTCGACCAGGCGTCGGATCTTCGCTTCGCGTTCCGCGAGGTCACGGTATAAACGGGTGTTCTCGAGCGAGATCGCCGCCTGAGAGGCGAGCAGCTTCAGCACCGCGATCCGCGCCGGCGCGAAGACCCGGGGTGCCAAGTTGTTCTCGAGGTAGAGCACCCCGATCAGCTTGCCCTGGTTGGCCAAGGGCAGGCAGAGAACGGAGCGAGCCCGGCGCTCTTGGATGTAAGTATCTGCGGCGAACTGGGAGTCGGCCGCGGCATCGTCGAGAATGACGCTCTCCCGGGCGCGCAGGACATAGTGGAGGACCGAGTCCGGCAGCACGGAAGCGGTCACGGGCAGGTCGCGCAGCTGCACGCGCACCGTGTCGCCGCTGGTGGTTGCTTCCGCCTCGATCCGCGTTTCGGCCTCGCGACACAGGATCAGTAGGCCGCGCTCGGCGCCCGCCTGCGCGATTGCCGTGCGCATGAGCGTCTCGATCAACTTCTCCAGCACGATCTCACCGGAGACTGCCTGCGACACCTTGATCACAGTCGCCAAGTCGAGGTGATCGACCGGCGTCCCGATCGTGCTCGTCGGACCGGGCGCGGGCTTTTCCGTGCTAAGGTGCGGATACATCTCCTCGAGTTGCCGCACCTTGCCATCGGCTCCCCAGCGGACATAGGCGTAGCGCGCGTTCCGTTGATACACGCGCGCAAACTCTTCGAAGCCGCGCGCGGCGTAGAAGCGCGCCGCCACTTCGTAGGCAAGCGCCTCGTTGTTAACAAAGCCGTTTGCCTGGGCCGATCGGATCGCCTGTTCGTAGAGGCGCATCGCATCAACGTCGCGGCCCTCGATGCGAGCAAGCTCGGCGCTCACCAGCGCGGCGCGGTTCTCGAAATTCTCAGGGCAATTCTCCGCCCACTGCTGGAGCTGGCGGTGGTGGGCGGCCAATGCCTCCAAATGCCGGGTCCGCTCTGCGTCACGGGCTGCGTTGCAGAGCGCAGCCTGCGCCAGCGCGGCGTAGAAATGGTACTCCGCCCGCTCGAAGAAGGCTGGCGACGTCCAGAGGACGCACTCCGCCTGCGCCGCCGCCGCCATCGCGGCAGCGTGGCCGTCGGCGAGGACGCGCGCCTGCAGCTTGCGGACCCAGTACCAGCAGGCGGCGAGCGCAAGGCGCGGATCCGCCTCGAGATGCCGCTCGAACTGCTCCTCGTCGAACCCGGTGTCGCCGAAGGTGCCGAAGACCGGGGTCAGGCCGCGTAGCGTTCGGATCAGCTGGAGCTGTCCTGTGATCCTGTCGACGACGAGACCGAACCGCGCCT
>CAYSTX010000046.1:14638-18018 GCA_964434035.1 uncultured Acetobacteraceae bacterium | reverse complement strand
GGCGGTCTGTTCTCTGTGGCACTTTCCCTGGGGTCGCCCCCGCCGGCCGTTAGCCGGCACCGTGGTCCCGTGGAGCCCGGACTTTCCTCAGCGCGGCGCCATTCGGCGCCACACCGCGGCCGTCCGGCCGTCTGGCCCCTGCAGAAGTGCTCTCGTCGGGCGGTGTGTCAAGCCTACAGGCAGACCGCCGCTGGAGCGTGCGGCGGCGGCGCTGCGGTCAGAGGCCGCGCTCCCGCTTGATCTGGTCCCACGCGGCGTTGATCGCGGCGACCCGCTGACCGGCCGCCGCCCGCGCCGCATCTGACGCGCCGCGGCCGGCGAGCGTGTCCGGGTGATGCTCGCGCATCAGCGCCTTCCAGGCTGCGCGCAGTTCCGCGTCGGTCGCGCTGCGGCGCACGCCGAGGGTCGCGTAGGGGTCGGCGGTGCCCGGCGGCGGCCGTGGCGGCGAGGCGCCGCGCGCGCGATCCCAGCCGATCTGCTCGAGGCGGAGATCGATCCGGATGCGGTCGAGGAAGCTCAGTTCCGCCGCGTTGAGCGGGCCGTCGGCGCGGGCGACCGCGAACAGCATCGCCAGCAGATCCTCCCGCATCCCCGGCTGATCGGGAAAGCTCTGAGCGACCTGCGCGGCGTAGGGCGACGCGTCCGTCACGTACTCGCGCGCCTGGTCGAACATTCGGCCGATCTCATGCATCGCCTCGGGCGGGACGCGGACGTGGCGCTTGAAAGCGTCGATCTCGGCCCGGTTCACCGGCCCGTCCGCGCGCGCGATCTTTGCGGCCAGCACGACGGCGGCGATGCTGAACACCTGATCGCGCCGGCCGATCATTCCAGCCAGCCGCGCCTGCGCGAGAAACGGGTCCGATGCGCTGCTGGTGCCCAGACTGCCGAAGGCGGATTGCATCACCTCCTGCATCAGCCCGCCGAAGCCGAAGCCGAACCCTAGGCTGGAAGCGCGCTTGCCCGCGCCGCTGAACGCAGCACCCGTATCGGCCGCGTGCCCGAACGCGACGCCCATGGCGGCGCCGAAGGGTCCGCCCATCGCGAACCCGGCCATGCCGCCGATGATCTTACCCATCATGCCCATGATCGCTCAGGCTTAGCACGCACGCGTTGACGGCGACAAAACGTCTCGCCGCGAGAAACAGGCGTCAGTAGCGGCGCAGCAGCGCCACCAGTCGTCCCTGGAGGCTGACGCGGTCGGCCGGGAAGATCCGCGTCTCATGGCGCGGATTGGCCGGCTCCAGTGCGATCGAGTTGCCGCGCCGGCGGAGCCGCTTCAGCGTGACTTCGGTGTGGTCGATCAATGCAACGACGATCTGTCCGTTCTCGGCCGTCTCACCCTTGCGGATGATCGCGACATCGGTATCGAGAATGCCGGCGTCGATCATCGAGTCGCCCGCGACCTCCAGCGCGTAGTGCTCGCCAGCGCCGAGCAGCGCGGTCGGGACGTCGATCATGCTGCCATGGTCGCGCAGCGCCTCGATCGGCTGACCGGCGGCGATCCGGCCGTACAGCGGCAGCGTCACCGCCGCGGCCTCGGCCGCCGCGCGGGCGCCGGAGAGGCGGGAGGAGAAGTCGCCGCGGATCACGTTGGGTGCGAAGGACGGTGCCGGCGGCGGCGCGGCGGGGACGGCGGGCAGGGAGCGGTGCATCGTGTCCTCCGGCAGCCGCACCACCTCAAGCGCCCGCGCCCGGTGGTGGTGGCGGCGGAGGAAACCGCGGTCCTCAAGCGCCGAGATCAGCCGATGAATGCCGGACTTCGACCGGAGCTGCAGTGCGTCCTTCATCTCCTCGAAGCTCGGCGAAAAACCGGTCTGACGCAGGTGATGGTCGATGAATGTCAGCAGCTCGTGCTGCTTGCGCGTCAGCATGGCGGTCTCCGTTCTGCCGGATGCCGCCGCCCGAGCGACTCGGAACAAACCAGCAACCAGCGACCGCGTTCTAGTTTGGTTCGCCTGAAACCGTCAAGGAATCGTTAACGACAGCGCAAACAATCGCTTGCAGGCCGAGGCTCCAGCGCGCTCGGCCTCGCCATTGCGTCGGCTACAGCCCGAAGCGATTCAATCGGATGATCGACACTGGGTCCCCCGTCTCGGCCGCCGGCGCGTGCGGTGCGCGGAGTAACAGCGCGTCGGCGTGGGCGAGGCGGCTCAGCATCCCGCTGTCCTGCACCGGAAACGGCGTCACGACGGGTACGCCGTCCGGCCGGTCGGTCACCGTCGACCGCATGAAATCGGCGCGGTGATCGTTCGCTCGCAACGGGGCACCGAGCACCGCTTGTTCCTCCGGCAACGGCGCGGCGGCGGCGCCCGACAGCCGCAACAGCATCGGCCACGCGAACAGCAGCGCGCATACCATTGACGACACGGGGTTGCCCGGCAGGCCGAGCACCGGCGTCCGGTTGAGCGTGCCCGCCATCAGCGGCTTGCCCGGCCGCATCGCGACCTTCCAGAAATCGACGACGAGTCCGCGGGCCTTCAGTGCCGAGACCACCAGATCGTGGTCGCCGACGCTCGCACCGCCCGACGTCAGCAGCAGGTCGAGCCCGTCGGTCTGGGCCGTGACCGCGCCGATCGCAGCCGCGTCGTCCGGCGCCACCGGCAGCACGACGGGCGCGCCGCCGGCGGCGGTGACGAGGGCGGCGAGCGCATGGCTGTTGCTGCTGACGATTCCGCCAGGCGGGATCGGCTCGCCAGGCAGCGCAATCTCGTCGCCCGTCGCCAGGATACCGACGCGCGGACGGCGATGCACCGCGAGCCACGGGTGATTGCCGGCGGCCGCGAGACCGATGTCGCGCGCGCCGAGCCGCCTTCCGGGTTTGATCAGCGTGTCGCCGGCGGCGAAATCCTGCCCGGCGCGGCGGATGTGGCGACCGGTAATGACGGTTTCCCGGACGACGACCGTCGCGTCCGTCCGCTCCGCGTCCTCCTGCAGCAGGATCGCGTCCGCCCCCGCCGGGACGACTGACCCGGTGAACAGCCGCACCGTCTCGCCCGGTCCGATCGGCGGGCCTTCATACGGATGCCCGGCCGGGGCCGCGCCGACCACGCGGAGTTGGGCGCCTTCCCGCCCGTCGGCGGCGCGGAGGGCGTAGCCGTCCATCGCGGAAACGTCCGCCGGCGGCTGCGTCAGGCGTGCGCGCACCGGGGCGGCAGCGACGCGGCCCCAGGCGGCGGCGAGCGGCACGACCTCGGGCGGCGTCGGCGACAGATCCGCCAGCAACCGCGCCCGTGCCTCGGCGACACTGATCATCAATCCTGCCGGAAGGCGCCGCTCGCGCCCCCGTCCTTGTGCGTCACTCGCACGCTCTCGATCCGCATCGCCCGGTCCACCGCCTTGCACATGTCATAGACCGTCAGCGCGGCGACTGAGGCCGCCGT
>CAYSTX010000046.1:4418-14538 GCA_964434035.1 uncultured Acetobacteraceae bacterium | reverse complement strand
GGCGCCATCACGACCCGGGCGCGCGCGGTTGCGGTGCGGGCGGTCGCCGGCTTGTCCGAGACGTCGACCATCGACGCCCGCCCGGACGCGTCGAGATGCGTCAGCCCCGCCGCCTTGTCGGCGGGCGGCGTCATGCGGCTTTGGCCAGCAGCCCGCGCACGGCCGCGCCGATATTCGGCTGCCGCAGCAGCCATTCGCCGACGAGGAAGCAGGACGCGCCGGCCGCCATCAGCCGGTCGACATCGGCGCGGCTGCGGATGCCGCTCTCGCTGACGAGGAACCGCCCGGGTGAGACGTCGGGCGCCAGAGTGATCGTCGTCTCGATATTCGTCTCGAGCGTCTTGAGATTGCGGTTGTTGATGCCGATCAGCGGCGTTTGCAGCCCGAGCGCGCGGTCAAGTTCGGGACGGTTATGCACTTCCGCCAGTACGTCCATGCCGAGATCGCGCGCCGTAGTTTCGAGCAGCGTCGCCTCCTCGTCGGTCAGCGCCGCCAGGATCAGCAACACGGCGTCCGCACCCATCGCCCGACTTTCGTAGACCTGCCACGGCTCAAGGATGAAGTCCTTGCGCAGCACGGGGAGCGGGACGGCGGCGCGGGCCGCCTTGAGGTGGTCGGGGCTGCCCTGAAAATGCGGGGCGTCGGTCAGGACCGAAAGGCATGTCGCGCCGGCGGCGGCGTACTCGCGCGCGATAGCGGTCGGGTCGAAATTTTCCCGAATCAGGCCGCCGGACGGCGACGCCTTCTTGATCTCGGCGACCAGGCCGATGCCGCCGCGGGCGGTCGCCTCCATCAGTTCCCGCCCGAAGCCCCGCGGTGGGTCGGCGGCTTCGGCCTTCCTGCGCATCACGTCGATGCTAAGCGTGGCGCAGCGGCGGGCGGTTTCGGTCCGTGTGTCGGCGCAGATTTGCGCCAGGATGTCGGATTGGTCGGTCACGCTAAAGGTCTACTCCATCAGGCAGCGAGGATCAGGCGTGAAGTGGCGCCGCATGGCGCAGCGCAGCGAGTGCCGCGCGAGCTGCGCCGCCGTCAATCGCGTGCGCCGCCATCATCGCTCCGTCCGCCAATGTGGCGACCCGGCCGGCGACGACCAAGGCCGCCGCCGCGTTCAACAAAACGGTGTCGCGATAGGCGCCGGGCGCGCCGGACAGCAGAGCATCGAGCGCCGCCGCGTTCTCCGCCGCCTCGCCACCGCGGATCGCCGCGATCGGGGCTTCCCGCAGCCCAGCGTCGGCGGCGGTCACGATCATCGTCCGCAGGCTGCCCGCTTCCCAGACCGCGACGTCGTTGGGTCCGGCGAGGGTCAGCTCGTCTAGGCCCGCGCCGTGCACGACCCAGGCCCGCTGGGCGCCGAGACGCCCAAGCGCCTCGGCCATCGGTAGCACCCAGTCCGGCGCATAAACGCCGAGCAACTGCCGCTTCACCTCAGCCGGATTGGCGAGCGGCCCGAGCAGGTTGAAGATCGTGCGCGTGCCAAGCTCGACACGCGGCCCGGCCGCGTGTCGCAGCGCCGCGTGATGGCGGGGCGCGAACAGGAAGACGCATCCGGCCTCGCGCAGAATGCCCGACAGCCGGTCGAGCGGGACATCCACGTCGATCCCGAGTGCGGTCAGCACGTCCGCGCCGCCGGTGCGGCTGCTCAGCGCCCGGTTGCCGTGTTTCGCGACCGGCACACCCGCGCCTGCGAGCACAAAGGCAACCGCCGTCGAGACGTTCAGCGTGCCAGCGCAGTCGCCGCCGGTGCCGCAGACGTCGATCGCGTCGTCCGGTGCATCGATGCGAACCATCCGCGCCCGCATCGCCCGCACCGCGCCCGCGAGTTCGGCCACGGTCTCCCCCCGGACACGCATCGCCATCAGCAGGCCAGCGATCTGCGCCGGCGTCGCTTCGCCCGCCATGATGATGCCGAACGCGTCTTCCGCCTCGGCCTCATCTAGCGTGTCCCCGGCGGCGAGCCGGGCCAAAACGGGCTTCAGACTGGCGCTCAGGCGGCCCACCGCCCGGTGTTCGAGCCGCGCGCGAGGGCGAGGAAGTTGCCGAGCAACTGACGCCCATGCTCGCTCGCGATGCTCTCCGGGTGAAACTGCGTACCGAAGACGGGCAGGTCGCGATGCCGCAGGCCCATGATTATGCCGTCATCGGTCTCGGCGGTCGGAACGAGTGCCGGTGGGAGGCTCGCGCGCTCGACGATCAGGCTGTGGTAGCGAGTCGCGGTGAACGGGCTGGGGATGCCGGCAAAGATGTCGGTACCAGCATGTTTCACCGCCGATGTCTTGCCGTGCATCAGCACCGGCGCGCGGACGACGCGGCCGCCGAACACCTGACCGATCGCCTGATGCCCGAGACAGACGCCAAGGATCGGCACGCGTCCGGCCGCGGCGGCGATCAGGTCAAGGCAGATGCCGGCCTCATTTGGCGTGCACGGGCCGGGCGAGAGCACAATCGCCTCCGGCTTGAGGGCGAGCGCCGCCTCCACGGTGATCGCGTCGTTGCGCCGCACGTCGCAGACGCCGCCGACATCGCCCAGGAAATGCACCAGATTCCAGGTGAAGCTATCGTAGTTGTCGATCAGCAGGATCATGCGGCGCACTCTGTTCCCGGCCGCGCGCAGGGTCAATTGAGGGGCGCTTAGCGGGCGCTGACGCCCTGATCGTGCGGCAGCAGCGCGGCCGAATAGGCGGTCGGATTGGCGAGCAGCGCACGGGCCGCGCGCAGATCCTCCGAACGCCCCTCCGCCGCCGGGCAGGCCGACCGGATCGCAATCAGCCGATCGGGCGGCAGCGACGGCCGCGCTGCGCGGCTGGCAGTGAGCGCGGCGGCGGCGGATGGCGGTACATGCCCGTGCGCCAGGGCAGCGAGTGTCTCATCAACCGCGTTAGGACCGAGGCTTGTGCAGACCTGCGGCATCACGCCGAGCGCCTGTATCGGCCAGCCGCCCGGCGCCAGTATCCGCGCCCAGGTGACGAAGAGTTCGCCGCCGTTCGGTAGCTGGGTGATCGTCTGCACGAGGCCCTTGCCGAACGTCGCGCTGCCGACGACGACGGCGCGGCCGCGGTCGGCGAGTGCGGCCGCTAAGACTTCGGCCGCCGACGCCGTCTGCCCGTCCACCAGCACGACGAGCGGCAGATCCTCCGCGACCGGCGCCGCGTCCGTCCGCCAGACATGCGCCGCCGCCGGATCGCGGCCGGCCGTCGTCGCGACCACGCCCGCCGGCAGCAGCAGTCCGGCGACGCTCACCGCTTCCCGCATGAGGCCGCCGTGGTTGCCGCGCAGATCGAGCACGAGCCCGCTCGGCCGCCTCCGCGCCGTCGATGCCGCGTGCAGCGCCGCGCCGAGCCGGGTCGTGATCCCCTGGTCGAACATCGTGACGCGCAGCATGAGCGCGCCGCCGACGTGCCGCGTCTGCAACGTCGCGACATGCAGCGTGCCGGCCCGCCGCGCCCGATCATCGCCCGCCTCGCTCGGCGGCACGTACCGGGACCAGGGATCAATGTGGGAAAACAGCTCGTCAAAGAACGCCGCCATCACGTCGTCCTCGCCGGCGGCGCGCACCCGGCTGGATACGTCGGCCGCGAGGGTCGTGAGGCTGGCGGCAACCGCGCTCCAGCCGGCGATATCGTCGTCCGCCGGACGTGTCCGCCCGCCGAGGATGCCGCTATCGGTGCGGAGACCGACGAGATTGGCCGTCTCCTCGATTTGCAGACTAGGGTCGATCGTCGTCAGGCCTTGCAGACCCCAGTGCACCAGCCGCGCCGGCGTCTCCTCCGTCAGCAGCCGGGGCGTCATGAAGCCCAGGGCCGCGACGTAGACGGCGGCGGGATCGGCGTCGGTGGCGATTTGCGTTGCGGCGCTGGCGTCGCTTACGCCGAGCATCAGCGCGACCGCGACCAGCATTCCCGCGAGCGCCAATCCGCGCCCGCCGCGTATCACCGCTGTCGCACCGGCGAGGACGCACTGTCCGCGCCGTCCATGACGACGCCGAAGACGAGGCCGCCGGTCACGGGACTCGCCTCCCGCAGTCGCACCGTCACTTCCTGCGCGAGGCGGAATGTGATGCGTGTGCGGCGCCCGTTGAGGCTTTGCGTGGGTTCGTCATGCATCCAGAAATCATCCGGCAGCGTTGAGACCGGCACCAACCCGCTGGCGCCGCTGCCGTCAATCGTTACAAACAATCCGAATCGCGTCACGCCCGAAATACGCGCGCCGAACTCGCTGCCAACCTTGTCCGCCATGTACGCGGCAAGATAGCGGTCAACGGCTTCGCGTTCGGCGAGGGCCGCGCGTCGTTCTGTCGCCGTGATGTGTTCGGCGGTATCCGGCAGACGGGCGATTCCGGTGTCGTCGAGCCCGTCCGGCCCCAGTCCCAATCCGCGCACGAGGGAGCGGTGCACGACGAGATCGGCATAGCGGCGGATTGGGCTCGTGAAATGCGCGTAGCGCGTCAGTGCAAGGCCGAAATGGCCGATGTTGTCCGGCGAATAGGCCGCCTGCGACTGGCTCCGCAGCATCACCTCGTTGACCAGCGGCGCCTGCTCGGTGCCGACGACACGGCGCAGCACGGCGTCGAGGTCGCGCGGATGGATCTGTCCGGCGGGCGCGAGCGTGACGCCGATGGTCGCGAGGAAGCCGCGCAGCGCCTCCAGCTTCTCGTCCGATGGTGGCGCGTGGACGCGATAGACGCAGGGGGCGGCGAGCCGTTCCAGCTCCTCGGCCGCCGCGACGTTCGCCAGCACCATGAACTCCTCGATCAGCCGGTGGCTGTCGAGGCGTGGGCGCGGTGCGACGGCGGCGACGCGGCCCTCCGTGTCGAGCACGACTTTCCGCTCCGGGAGATCGAGGTCGAGCGTGCCGCGCTCCTGCCGTGCCGAGAGCAGCGCGCCGAACGCCGCATAGAGCGCGCCGAGTAGCCCGTCCGGCAGCGGCACCGGCGGCGGTGCCTCATCGTCGGCCGCCGCCTGCACTTGTTCGTACGTCAGGCGCGCGGCGCTCCGCATCAGGCCGCGGCCGAAACGGTGGCCGCGTTTGCGTCCGTCGGCGCCGACACGCATTTCGACATAGAGACAGCCGCGATCCTCATTCGGCCGCAAGCTGCACCAGCCGTTCGACAGCGCCTCCGGCAACATCGGTACGACGCGATCGGGGAAATAGACGGAGTTGCCGCGCGTCCACGCCGCCCGGTCGAGCGCGCTGCCGGGGCGGACGTAGTGGGCGACGTCAGCGATCGCGACAATCAGGCGGAACCCGTCGCCGTCCCGCTCGGCATACACCGCGTCGTCGAAGTCGCGCGCGTCCTCGCCGTCGATGGTGACGAGCGGCACGGCGCGGAGATCGTCGCGGTTTGCGCCAAGCCCGACCGGCCCGGCGCGCGCTGCCTCGTCGAGGGCCGCCGGGTCGAACTCGACCGGGATGTCGTGCGTCGCGATGCAGACGATGGAGACGGAGCGCGCGTCGCCCATCGCACCCAGCCGCTCGATTACGCGCGCGGGCTTCAGACCGAGGCCGGCATGGGGCAGCGGTTCGGCGAGCACAATCTCGTCGGCGACAGCGCCGCCATCCTCGCCGGGCGGGACGATCCATTCGCCCTTGGCCCGCCGCTCGGTCGGCACGATCCGCCCCGGTTTGCCGCGCGGGCCGGGCCGATACAGGCCGACGACGCGGCCGGGCGCGGAATCGACCCGCTTTATGGTGCGGCCTTCGTACCGTCCGCCCCCGATGGGGCGGAGGCGGGCCAGCACGCGCTGGCCGGGCGCGAGGGCGGGCTGTCCGCGCCGCTCCTGCGCCATCAGGATCAGCGGCGGCGGTCCGTCGCCCTGCCACCCGACGGGGCGAGCGATGGCGTCGCCGTCGGGGTCGGTGCCGGTGATCTGCACCAACATCGCTTCCGGCAGGCGCCCGGACTCGCGGTATCGGCGGCTGCCCGCGGGTTCGAGCGCGCCGTCCCGGCCGAGGTCGTGCAGGATGTCGCGCAGCGCCGCCTTGTCTTCGGGCGCGGTGCCGAAGGCGCGGGCGATCTCGCGCTTGCCGACCCGGCCGGGCTGTGCGGCGACGAAGGCTCGCACGGCCTCCCGCGTCGGGACGCCGCCCGGCGCGTCAGGCGCGAAGGTCGACAGAGCGGGACGGGTGCGCTTTCCGCCCTGCCGTTTCGCGGGCTTCTGGCCGGGCGGCCGGCGCCCCATACGGTTCAGCCCGCCGCGCGCCGGATCGCGGTTTTCACGGCTAGCGGGGTTGCGGTTTTCGCCGCTGGCTTGGCCGTCTTCGGTCTGGCTTTCGCCTTCGGTTTCGTCTTGGCCTTCGGCTTTGCCGCCGGCCTTGTCTTCGCGGGTTTCGGCGCGGGCCCGGCGTCCCCGTTGCCGTTACCGTTGCCGTTGGTCGCCGCCCTGCGGCCCTTCCCGTTCTTCCCGTTCTTACCTTTGGCGCCCCTGGCCGGGATCGGCCGCCCGCGCTCGGCGAGCAGTGCGACCGCATCCTCGAGCGTCACGTCCTCCATCGCGGTGCCGCGCGGCACGTTCGCGACGACGCGGCCGTGCTGCACATACGGACCGAAGCGCCCACGCTTGACCGCGACCGGCTCCTTATCCGTCGGGTGCGGCCCGAGCGAGCGGACGCCCGCGAGCTTCTTCGCGAGCACATCGACCGCGCGGTTGAGCCCGACCGCCAGCACGTCGTCATCGGCGTCGAGCGAGGCGAACACCGGACCCATCTTCACGTAGGGGCCAAAGCGGCCGACGCCGGCCTCGATCGGCTCCTTCATCTCCGGATGGATGCCGACCAAGCGCGGCAATGACAGCAGGCCGATCGCCTGTTCGAGCGTGATCGTGTCGCCGCTCATGCCGCGCGGCAGGGAGCTGCGGCGGGGTCGCTTCTTCTTGTCGGTCTCGTCGGCCTCACCAAGCTGCACATAGATACCGTACGGCCCGCGCCGCACGGTGATGTCCTCGCCCGTCTCCGGATGCTGACCAAGCGTGCGCACACCTTCCTTCAGCGTGTCGCCCGACTCGTCGTCGCCGCCATTGATCGCAAGGCGGCGGGTGTATTGGCACTGCGGATAGTTGGAGCAGCCGATGAAGCTGCCGTGGCGGCCGAGCTTCAGCCCGAGCCGCCCCGACTGACACGCCGGGCAGAGCCGCGGGTCGCCGCCATCTTCCCGCGCCGGGAAGAAGTGCTGGCCGAGATCCTGGTCGATTGCTTCGATGACGTCGCTGATCTTGAGCTCGCGCGTCTCCTCGATCGCGCGGGAAAACTCTTCCCAGAACGCGCGCATCACATCCCGCCAATCGGCTCGGCCGCCCGAGATGTCGTCGAGCTGTTCCTCGAGCCCCGCGGTGAAGCCGGTATCGACGTAGCGCTCGAAGAAGCTCGTCAAGAACGAGGTGACGAGCCGGCCGCGATCTTCGGGGAAGAACCGTTTGCCATCGAGCCGGACATAGTTGCGGTCGCGCAGCACCTGCAGGATCGATGCGTAGGTGGACGGCCGGCCGATGCCAAGCTCCTCCATCTTCTTGACAAGGCTCGCCTCGGAGTAGCGCGGCGGCGGCTGCGTGAAATGCTGTGCCGGCGTCACTGCTCCGCGCCGCAGCGGGTCCTTCGCGGCCATCGGCGGCAGCATCCGGTCGTCGTCCGATTCGCCCTCGACCGCGTCGTCCTGATCCTCGCGATATAGTTTCAGGAAGCCGTCGAACGCGAGGATCGAGCCGGTGGCGCGCAGCCGCACGCCGTCACCCGCCCTCTCGTCCACCACATCGACGCTAACCTGATCTAATTCGGCCGACGCCATCTGCGCCGCCACCGCCCGCTTCCAGATCAGCTCATAGAGCCGCCGCTGGTCGTTATTCAGCGACCGCGCGACCTGCTCGGGCGTGCGGGACACGTCCGTCGGGCGGATTGCCTCGTGCGCTTCCTGCGCGTTCTTGGCCCGCGACGTGTACTCGCGCGGCGCGGCCGGCACGTAGTCGCGGCCGACCGCTTCCCGGATATGGCCGCGGATGCTGTCGATGGCTTCCCGTGCCATCTGCACGCCGTCCGTCCGCATGTAGGTGATCAGGCCAACGGTCTCGCCGTTGACATCGACACCTTCATAGAGGCCTTGCGCGAGCCGCATCGTCGCCTGCGCACCGAAGCCGAGCTTGCGCGATGCCTCCTGTTGCAGGGTGGACGTGGTGAAGGGCGGCGGCGGATTGCGGCGGACGCGCTTCTTCTCGACCGTGCCGACGTTGAACTGCCCGGCCTCGATCGCGGTGACAGCGCGGGCGGCCAGCGCCTCATTGTTGAGGTCGAACTGATCGAGCCGGCGCCCGTCGAGATGCGTCAGCCGCGCCGCGAACGGGGCGCCTGCCGGCGTCGTGAACAGCGCGTCGACGGTCCAGTATTCGCGGGAACGGAACGCCTCGATCTCGGCTTCCCGCTCGCAGACCAGCCGGAGCGCCACCGACTGCACCCGCCCGGCGCTGCGGCTGCCGGGGAGTTTGCGCCAGAGCACAGGCGAGAGCGTGAAGCCAACGAGGTAATCGAGCGCGCGGCGCGCGAGGTAGGCCTCGATCAGCGGCTGAT
This sequence comes from uncultured Acetobacteraceae bacterium, assembly GCA_964434035.1. GTDB lineage: Bacteria > Pseudomonadota > Alphaproteobacteria > Acetobacterales > Acetobacteraceae > CAYSTX01. The sequence continues at coordinate 5,991 of CAYSTX010000046.1, read as the reverse complement.
CCAGGTCGCGCGGATGGGCCATGGCCTTTGTGACGGCCGCCTTCGTGATCTCGTTGAACGTGACCCGGCGGACATCGATTCCGCGCAGCAGGCGCTTGTCGTCCAGCATGGCGCGGACGTGCCAGCTAATGGCCTCGCCCTCACGATCCGGGTCGGTCGCGAGATAGAGGGTCCTGGCGCCCTTGAGCGCCCGGGCGATCGCCGCGATCTGCTTCTGGCCGCGGTCATCCGCCTGCCAGTCCATCTCAAAATCCTGGTCCGGCCGCACGCTGCCGTCTTTCGGCGGCAGGTCGCGGACATGACCAAAGCTCGCGAGGACGGTATACCCGTTCCCGAGATACTTGTTGATTGTCTTGGCCTTAGCGGGCGATTCGACGACGACGACGTCGGTCATGGCCACCTAAATAATCAACGTGCTGCGTCCCGGACCGGGGCACCGGGGCGTCGCGCGGAAGCTTCAGATCAGGGCGACGCGGTTCCCGGCCAACCGTTCGACCCGGCCCGCGACCTCCAGTTCGAGCAACGCCGCATGGACGTCGCTCGCGGACAACTGGCAGCGCCGCACCACATCGTCAACCGACGTCGGGTCATGGCCGAGGAGGCCGATAACGTGGGCACGGGCCGCCGCCGGGTCCACCCCGTCGTCCCAAAAGGCCGGCGGATCGTCCTCATCCTCGGCGAAACCGCGCCGGCCGGAGGGGGCGGCGGGGCGTGGGGCGGCGGGTAGATTGGCCAGCACGTCGGTGGCCGTCTCGGTCAGGTGGGCGCCCTGGCGGATCAGGTCGTTCGAGCCGTGACAGCGCGGGTCGAGCGGCGATCCAGGCACGGCGAACAGCTCCCGCCCGGCCTCGTTGGCGAGCCGCGCGGTGATCAGGCTGCCCGACCGCAAGGCCGCTTCGACCACGACGACCCCAAGCGAGAGGCCTGCGATGACCCGGTTGCGGCGCGGGAAGTGTCGCGCCTGCGGCTCGGTGCCGAGCGGCGCTTCGGCAACGACCGCGCCGCCATCCGCGATGTGGCGCTGCAGTGCAGCATTCTCAGGTGGATAGGGGATATCGAGCCCGCCCGCGACCGCCGCGACCGTGCGCGACCCCGCCCGGCCGACGGCCCCCAGCGCCCCGCGATGCGCCGCCGCATCGACCCCGCGCGCGAGGCCGGAGACGACGATCAGCCCGTCCTCAGCCAGACCCGAGGCGAGCGTCTCGGCCATCCTCTGCCCGTTGGCACTCGCGTTCCGCCCGCCGACGAGGGCAACCGCTGGCAACGACAGTGCGGCCGGATCGCCGAGCACCCCAAGCACCGGCGGCGCATCGTCGAGGAGCGCCAGCAGTGGCGGGTAATCGGCGTCACCCAGCATGACGAACCGGCCGCCCAGCGCGGCGAGCGCCGCAACCTCCCGCTCGGCCTCGGCACGGGTCGGAATACGCGGCGGCGCCGCCCGGCCACCGGCGCGGGCAAGGCCCGGCAGCGCGTCGATCGCCGCCGCAGCCCGGCCGTAGCGACCGAGCAATCGCCGGAACGTGACCGGCCCGATGCCCTCGGTGCGGGCGAGGCGCAGCAGGTCGAGAGGGTT
>CAYSTX010000046.1:0-4318 GCA_964434035.1 uncultured Acetobacteraceae bacterium | reverse complement strand
GTCCCGGCGCGTAGGCGCGCAATGTTGGCCTTATGCCGCCACAAGATCAGCGCCGCGACGAAGACGGCCAGCACCGCGGTCCCCGGCGTCGCGAGCAGCAACGCCGCGAGCGGGGCTAGCGCAAAGGCCATCAACGCGGCAGCCGACGAGATGCGGACGATCAGCGCGACCGCGAGCCAGACCGCGCACGCCACCACGCCCACCGGCCACGCGGCGGCCAGCAGCAGGCCGAGCCCGGTCGCCACCCCCTTGCCGCCGCGGAAGCGGAGCCAGACCGGGAATACGTGGCCGACAACCGCACCCGCCCCCGCAAACAGCGCCGCGTCCGGCCCGATCAGCCGCAGCATGATCAGCACCGGGAGCGCGCCCTTGCCGGCATCGAGCAGCAGCGTCGCCGCCGCCAGACCCTTGCGGCCGGTTCGCAGCACGTTGGTCGCGCCGATATTGCCCGAGCCGATCGCCCGCAGATCGCCCGCCCCGGCGAGCCGTGTCAGCAGCAGTCCGAACGGGATCGACCCGAGTAAGTAACCCGTCATCGCCGCTGACAAGAGGACCAAGGCGGCGTGCAGCATCGGGTTCATCCGAAGACGCGCCTTCCGCCCTTCCAGGTGCCGACCACCATCCCCTCGAGCGCCCGGCCGTCGAACGGCGTGTTCTGCGCCTTGCCGGGCAACCGCCCCGCCTCGACCTGCCAGGCGCGGTCGGGCGCGAACAGGCAGAGATCGGCCGCCGCCCCGCGCGCCAGCGTCCCGCCCCCAACACCGAGCACGCGGGCTGGGCCGGCCGTCAGCAGCGCGATCGCTTGGTTCATCGACAGATCGCCGGCATGGACCCGCGCGAGCGTCACGCCGAGCAGCGTCGCGAGCCCGGTCCCCCCGGCGCTCGCCTGCGCAAACGGCAGCCGTTTCTCATCGGGGTCCCATGGCTGATGGTCGGACGCGACGGCGTCGATCACGCCGCCCGCCAGCGCCGCTGCGATCGCGCGCCGATCCGCCTCCGACCGCAGCGGCGGGGACAGCTTGGCGTAGGTGCGCCAGTCGCCGATCGCGGTTTCGTTGAGATCGAAATAGGGCGGCGCCGTGTCGCAGGTGACGTTCAGCCCGTCCGCCTTGGCGCGCGCGATCAGCCCGATCGCCTCCGCCGTCGAGACATGCGCAATGTGCAGCCGTCCGCCGGTCAACGCCAGCAGTCGCAGGTCGCGCGCGATCATCAGCGCCTCGGCCGCCGCCGGTACGCCGGGCAGGCCGAGCCGTGTCGCGAGCGCCCCCTCGGTCGCCGCCGCGCCGCGTGCGAGCGACGGGTCTTCCGCATGCTGCACGACCATCGCGCCGAAGCCGCGCGCATAGGACAACAAGAGCCGCATCACCCGCGCCGACCCGATTGCCCGCGCACCGTCGGTGAAGGCGACCGCGCCCGCCTCGGCGAGCAGTCCGATCTCGGCCAGCTCCTCGCCCAGGCAGCCGCGCGTCGCGGCGCCATAGGGAAGGATCGTCAGGCTGCCGGTTTCCTCACCGCGCGCCCGCAACAGGCGGACGATCGCTGGGTCGTCCGCGGCCGGGTCGCTATCGGGCAGCGCCGCGACCGTCGTGATCCCGCCCGCTGCCGCCGCGAGCGCCGCCGAGGCGATCGTCTCCCGGTGCTCGCCCCCCGGCTCACCCAGTGCCGCGCGCATGTCGACGAGGCCGGGGCAAAGTATGCGGTCCGCCGCGTCAACTATTTCGGCGCCGTCCGGCCGGCCGAGCCCGGTGCCGATGTCGAGGATGCGTCCGTCGCGGCACAGCAGGTCGGCGATCATGTCGGTGCCGGACGCCGGGTCGATAATCCGGGCGCCGGCGATCAGAAGATCGCGCGGCTCAGCGTGCATTGCGGCCGCGCGCGAGCTGATCGAGCACCGCCATGCGGACGGCGACCCCCATTTCCACCTGCTCGCGAATGACTGAGCGCTCGACATCGTCGGCGACCGCGCTGTCGATCTCGATGCCGCGGTTCATCGGCCCCGGGTGCATCACCAGCGCGTCCGGCCGCGCATAGACAAGCTTTGCCGCGTCCAGCCCGTAGAACCGGAAGAACTCCCGCGCGCTCGGCACCGGCCCGCGCGCCATCCGCTCCTGCTGCAGGCGCAGCATCATGACGATGTCGCAATCGGTCAGACCGTCCCGCATCGTGTGATGCACGGTGACGCCCAGCGTCTCTGCCTCGGCGGGGATCAGCGTCGGCGGCCCGACCACGCGGACGCGGCTGCCCATCGCCGTCAGCAGATAGATGTTCGAGCGCGCGACGCGGCTGTGCAGCACGTCGCCGCAGATCGCGACCGTCAGCCCCTCGAGCCTCCCGCGGCGCCTGCGGATCGTCAGCGCGTCGAGCAGCGCCTGCGTCGGGTGTTCGTGCGTGCCGTCCCCGGCGTTGATGACGGCCGCGTCGACCTTCTGCGACAGCAGCGCGGGCGCGCCCGACTGCCCGTGGCGGACGACCAGCAGGTCGCAGTGCATCGCGTTCAGCGTCGCTGCCGTGTCCAGCAGCGTCTCGCCCTTGTTCACCGACGAGGTAGAGACGGACATGTTGATCACGTCCGCGCCGAGCCGCTTGCCGGCCAGCTCGAAGCTGGTCCGCGTGCGGGTGCTGTCCTCGAAAAACAGGTTGATCAGCGTCCGGCCCCGCAACACGTCGCGCTGCGTCTTGCCGGAGCGGTTCAGCAGGACATAGCTCTCGGCAAGGTCGAGGAGCCGCGCGATCTCGGGCGGATGCATCCCTTCGATCGCGAGCAGATGACGTGTCTGGTTGCGCACGAGGCTCCTCGTCGCAGAGCGGTGGCCGGTTCGTCAACTCGGGCGGCCCAAATCATCCCTCGCCTCGCCCTGCCGACCTGCCTATCGTTTTAAGGAGGCCGACAGAGAGCGGTCCGCGAAGCGACGGAGGAGGGGTGCGGCCATGAAGACCATGAGGCTGGCGCTGGCTGTTGCTTGCGTCGCCGGATCGATGCTCACCGCCCGCGCTGAGGAGGGGCCGATCAAAGTCGGCATCGCGTCCGACACGTCAGGCATCTATGCCGAAATCGGCGGCGACGGCGTCAAGATCGCCGCGCAAATGGCGGTCGATGATTTCGGCGGCACCGTCCTCGGCCGCAAGATCGAGATTATGCAGTCCGACACGCAGGATAAGCCGGACGTCGCGTCCGCCTTCGTCCGCGACTGGTACGACCAGCAGGGCGTCAGCATGGTTCTCGACGGCTCGGCGAGTTCCGTCGGGCTCGCGATCCAGGCGATCGCGTTTCAGCGGCACAAGATCTATCTCGATAGCGGCGGCTATTCGTCGGCCTTCGTCGGCACGAACTGCACGCCGACCACCGCCCAATTCGTGCCGAGTACGCGAGGCTTGTCGGTCGCCGGTTTGAACGGCGTCGTCGCCAAGGGGCTCGATACCTGGTTCTTCATCACGGCGGATTACGCGTTTGGCCACGCGCTGCGGCGGGATGCGGCGGAGATCATCCAGAAGCAGGGCGGCAAGGTCGTGGGTGCCGCGCTGCATCCGCTCGGGACGAGCGACTATTCGGCGTACATGATCCAGGCGCAGGCCTCGAAGGCGAAGGGGCTGGCGCTAGCCAACGCCGGCGGCGACCTCGTCAACGCGATCAAGCAGGCACATGAGTTCGGGTTGACCTCGTCGATGCAGCTCGTCGGTCTGCTGGTGCTGTCGGCCGACATCAACGCAATCGGGCCAAAATACGCCGAGGGGTTCCAGTTCAGCACGACGACCTACGCGGCCCAGAGCCCGGAGACGCTCGCCTGGTCGCGCCGGTTCATGAAACTGCGCGGCGGAAGGGCGCCAACCGACATCCATGTGCTGAATTACGTCGCGATGCTGCACTGGCTGAAGGCGGTGCAGGCGGCCGGCACGCTGGAGACGGACAAGGTGATGGCGAAGATGCACGAGATGCCGGTCAACGACATCTTCGTCCACAACGCGCCGATCCGGGCCGACGGGCGGCTGATGGCCGATCTGACGATCGTTCGGGTCAAGCCGGCGTCCGCCGTCACGGACCCGCTGGATAATCTCGACGTGGTCGCCAAGGTGCCGGCATCGACGCTCTACCCGGCCGAGGAAAGCGACTGCCCGCTGCTTAGGACGGGGAGCCGCTCCTGACCGCGGCGTCGATCCGGGCCAGCGCCTCGTCGCGCCCGAGGGCGGAGAGCGTCGCGTCGATGCCCGGGCTCGTCGTTGTGCCGGTCAGTGCGGCGCGAAGGGGCTGAGCGACCGCGCCGAGCTTGTGACCGTGCGCGTCGGCGAAGGCGCGGAGACACGCGTCGAGCGCCGGCGCTGA
>CAYSTX010000045.1:11111-18137 GCA_964434035.1 uncultured Acetobacteraceae bacterium | reverse complement strand
TGGGCCTTCTCGACTTCGTCGAATAGGATCACTTGATACGGTCGCCGGCGCACCGCCTCGGTCAGCTGGCCGCCCTCCTCGTAACCGACGTAACCGGGCGGCGCGCCGATCAGGCGGGCGACGGCGTGCCTCTCCATGAACTCGCTCATGTCGATCCGCACCATCGCCCGCTCGTCATCAAACAGGAACTCGGCGAGCGCCTTGGTCAGCTCGGTCTTGCCGACCCCGGTCGGGCCGAGGAACAGGAAGCTGCCGATCGGGCGGTTCGGGTCCTGCAAGCCCGCTCGCGCACGGCGCACCGCGTCGGAGACCGCGCGCAACGCGTCCTCCTGCCCGACGACGCGCTCACGCAGCGCGTCCTCCATCCGCATCAGCTTCGCGCGCTCGCCCTCGAGCATCCGTTCGACCGGCACGCCGGTCCAGCGGCTGACGACGGCGGCGATGCCTTCTTCCGTAACCGCCTCGGAGACAAGCTTCCCCTCGCCCGTCTCGGCCAATTGCCGCTCGAGGTCGGGTATAACGCCGTATTTCAGCTCCGATGCCTTCGCGAGGTCACCAGCCCGCTGCGCCGCCTCTACGTCAAGGCGCGCCCGCTCGAGCCGTTCTTTCAGCTTTTGCGTGCCGGCGAGTTTTTCCTTCTCGGCTTGCCACGCGGCCGTCATCGCGACTGATTTTTCCTCGATCTCGGCCAGCTCCTGCTCAAGCCTGGCGAGCCGCTCGCGCGACGCGGGATCCTGCTCGCGGCGCAGCGCCTCGCGCTCTATTTTCAATTGCAACAAGCGCCGGTCAAGCTCGTCCAGTTCCTCGGGCTTGCTGTCGACCTGCATCCGCAACCGACTCGCCGCCTCGTCCACCAGGTCGATCGCCTTGTCCGGCAGGAAACGGTCGGTGATGTAACGGTTGGACAGCGTCGCCGCTGCGACCAGCGCGCCGTCGGTGATCCGCACGCCGTGATGCAGTTCGTATTTTTCTCTCAGGCCGCGCAGGATGCTGATCGTGTCGGCAACGGATGGCTCGCCGACGAAGATCGGCTGAAACCGCCGTGCCAGCGCCGCGTCCTTTTCGACGTGCTTGCGGTATTCATCGAGCGTGGTCGCGCCAATGCAGTGCAGCGCGCCCCGGGCCAGCTCCGGCTTGATCAGGTTCGACGCGTCCATCGACCCGTCCGCACGGCCCGCACCGACGAGCGTATGCATCTCGTCGATGAACAGGATGATCTGTCCCTCGGCCGCCTCGATCTCCTTCAGTACAGCCTTCAGCCGCTCCTCGAACTCACCGCGGAACTTCGCGCCCGCCACCATCGCGCCGAGATCGAGCGCGAGCAGACGCTTGTTCTTCAGCGCCTCCGGGACGTCGCCGTTGACGATGCGGAGTGCGAGGCCCTCAACGATAGCAGTCTTGCCGACGCCCGGCTCGCCGATCAGCACCGGGTTGTTCTTCGTGCGCCGGGCGAGCACCTGGATCGTGCGGCGAATTTCCTCATCGCGGCCGATCACCGGGTCGAGCTTTCCCTCGCGCGCGAGCTCCGTGACGTCGCGCGCATATTTCTTGAGCGCATCGAACGTCGCTTCGGCGTTGGCGCTGGTGACCTTGCGGCCCTTGCGCACCTGCTCGATCGCGCGGGCGAGCGCGTCCGCCGTGGCGCCGGCGGACGTGAGCGCGCGGCCTGCCGGCGTCGGGCTTGCCGCGAGGGCGGCGAGCAGCCGGTCCTGCGCCACGTATTCATCCCCGGCGCGCGTCGCCGCCGTCTGCGCCGCGTCGAGCACGCGGGCGAGTTCCGGCGTCACCTGCGGCTGCCCGGCCCCACTACCCTGCACCTTTGGCAGCCGTGCCAGCTCGATCTCGACCGCCGATTGGGCCGCGGCCGGATCACCGCCGGCGGCGCGGATCAGCCCGGCGGCCGCGCCTTCCTCGTCATCCAGAAGCGCCTTGAGCAGATGCTCGGGCGTCAGCCGCTGGTGGTAGTCCCGGATCGCGATGGTCTGCGCGGCCTGTAGGAAGCCCTTCGCGCGGTCCGTGAATTTCTCGATGTCCATGGCGGTGTGGTGTCCCTTGGAGAGGAGGCGACAAAACCAGGCCAACCGTCCCATATCGCGGCGACGGCGGTCTTTCCGTTTCGACATGGTGCGCCGATACTGGCCGCCGCAAGGGGAGCGGATGGATGCGTGTCGAGCACCTTTATCGCTATCCGGTCAAAGGCCTGTCAGCCGAGGCGCTGGAGACCGCCGACGTCGAAGAAGGCGGACCAATCCCGTGGGATCGAGCCTTCGCGCTCGCGCAGGGCGACAGCCTGTTCGACCCGGGCGCGCCCGCGTTCCGCCCGAAGACCGAGTTCATGTGTTTGATGAAGAACGCGCGGATCGCGGGGCTGCGCTCGGCCTATGATCCGCGCCACGACCGGCTGACAATAGCAACCCGCGACGGGAGGATGGTCGAGGCGCAGCCGCGAACCGAGGCGGGCCGCGCGCGGATCACGGCGTTCCTGGTCGACTTCCTCGGCGAGGAGGCGCGCGGCCAGCCCGTGTTCCACTATGGCCACGGCCACGTCTTTCACGATCAGCGCCTGCCGGTAATCAGCCTGCTCAACCTCGCCAGCGTTCACGCGCTCGAGCACGCGGTTGGGGCGAAACGGGACCGGATGCGGTTTCGCGCCAACGTCTACTTCACGGCCGATGCCGCGTTTCGGGAGTTCGAGTGGGTCGGACGCATGGTGCAGATCGGTGGCGCGACGCTGCGCGTGGTTCGGCGGACGGTCCGCTGCCCCGCGACGCAGGTGAACCCGGCAACCGCTGAGCGCGACGCCGACCCGCCGGCCGAACTGCGCGCCGCCTTTGGCCACGCGGACCTTGGCGTCCATGCGGTCGTCGTCGAGGCCGGGCGGATCGCGCTCGGCGACGCGGTCGTGCCGCTGGACGAGTAACAGAGGAGAACAGCGCGATGCCGGACGATCAGCCTCCCCAAGGCCGCCCCGCCCATCACATCACGATCACTCCGACCGAAGGCCGAGTCGTTGTCACTCTCGGCGGCCACGTCGTGGCCGACACAACACGGGCGCTGACGCTGCGCGAGGGCAGCATGAAGCCGGTTCAATATATCCCGCGCGAGGATGCGGCTCCGGGCGTGCTCGAGCCGAGCACACGCACCTCACACTGCCCTTTTAAGGGTGACGCGTCCTATTTCAGCGTGGTCGCCGGCGACCGGCGGGCGGCGGATGCGGTCTGGACCTACGAAACGCCATTTCCGGCGGTCGCCGCGATCGCCGGGCATCTCGCCTTCTATCCGGACCGGGTGGACGCGATCACCATCACGCCCGCCGCTTAAACGCGCGCTCAATCCGGCGGCGGGTCTTGCCGATCCGGCCGACGCCGGCCAGCCGCCGGTCGAGGAAGGCGAGCGTCTCCGCGTCGTCCTCGCTCGGATCCCGGAGCCAGACGAGCAGGGTCGAGCCGTAGACGGCGCTGAGGATCGCCCGCTTCGTGTACCAGGAGAAATCGGCCGAGCGGTCGCCGGCGGCGTGCCAGATCGCGTCCACTGTCCGGGCCGTGCAGACAGCGGCAAGTCCAGCCCGGCCCGGCAGCGCCAGCACGGCGATGCCGCGGCGGACGGCGGATTTGAACGGCCGGTTCTGCGCGAAACGCAGCGCGATGACCGCGCGCACGCGCGCCGTCAAACCCATCCCAGTGAAGTCCGTCGCGGCGGCCGCCTGCTCCATGCGGCGGTCGGCCAGGTCGCAATAGACCTCGACCATGTCGGGCGCACCGCCGGGAAACAGCAGCGGGCCGTCGTCGCCAAGCCCCGCCGCCTCAAGCGCGCGGTTGTTCCAGCCGAGGGTCGCGACATGCGGCAGCATCGCGTCGATCGCGGCGTCGCGCTCGGGCGACCGCTCGGGTGCGCGGCTCATGCGCTCGCCGAAGACGCAGCGGCGGCGGCACGCGCCAGCTCCTCGACGTAGCCGAAGGTGGAGAAATCGGTCACGCGCATTGGATACAAGATCCCATCCAGATGATCGTTCTCATGCTGTACGACCTGGGCGTGAAATCCCGAAACCTCGCGTTCGATCACGGTGCCGTCGCAATCAACGCCCCGATAACGGACACGTGATGCGCGCGGCACCGCCGCCCGCATGCCGGGGATCGAGAGGCATCCCTCCCACCGCAGTACGTCCGGCTCGGTCAGCAGCTCGACGGTCGGGTTGATCAGCACCGTCGGGCCGACCGGCAAATCGTCCGGGTCCGCGTCGGCGCGTCCCTCGGGCACGCGAAAGACGAACAGCCGCAGCGATACATGCACCTGTGGTGCTGCGAGGCCGGCGCCGTTCGCGTCCTCCATCGTCTCGATCATGTCAGCGACGAGCCGCCTTATTTCCGGCCCGCCGGGGTCGGGGACGGGGTCGGCCCGGCGCAGCAGGACCGGGTGGCCCATGCGGGCGATTTTCAGAATGGCCATCGAGAAACCCTCGTTCGGATCAGAAGCTAGGTGCAGGAAACCGTTTGGCGAGGCCGTGCGGCCATGGTATCGACGCGCTCCTCGCAACCGGACCCCCGGGCGCGAGGCTTTATCGTGCGTGTATGCTACTCCCATCAACCCGGACCAAAGGAGAAGGCGGCCAAGTGCAGGTTCTCGTTCGTGACAACAACGTCGATCAGGCGCTCAAAGCGCTCAAGAAGAAGATGCAGCGGGAAGGTATCTTCCGTGAGATGAAGCTGCGCCGCCATTTCGAGAAGCCATCAGAGCGCCGTGCGCGCGAGGCCGCCGAGGCGGTCCGCCGTGCCCGCAAGATGGAGCGCAAGCGCCTGGAGCGCGAAGGCTTCTAATCCGACCGTCGCGCCGCCGGCCTTAGTCGGCGGCGATCCGCGCCGGGTCTATTTCGACTTTCTTCTCGTCATACGTCAGCAGCGACGCCCGATGCGCCGGGAGATCGGCGGCGAACAGTCCGCACGTAACACCGGCCAGCAAGGCCGGCGTCTCTATGAGCGCATTGTCGGGGCCAGGCACGAAATCAGGGCGAGTCGCCCCCGCAAACAAAAGACGGCGCCCGAAAGCGCCGTCTTGTCGTCACGTACAATCGGGTCGATCAGGCCCGGCGGCGGCGCGCGAAGCCGAGACCACCGAGGCCAGCCGCGAGCAGCGCGAGAGATGCGGGCTCCGGCACGCCGACGTTGCCAATGGCGAGCGGCTCGGTGCTGGTCAGCGTGAAGCTCGTGAACGAGGGGCCGACGTAGTTGGCGTAACCCTGCGGGTACAAGTCGCTGCCGACGAGCGACGCGGTGAACGTCTCTGTCCCGCCCGTATTCGTCGTCAGCGTCAGCGTGTCGTCGCCACCGAGGGCGAAGAAATCGCCGAGCGCGAAGGCGAACTGAACCTCTTCGGTAGGCGCCGCGAGGCTGACATCGAGCTCCGCCGCAACGCCCGCACCCGAGAGCACCGTGTCAGGCAGGGTCGAATATAGACCGCCGTTGGAACCGACCGTGTAAGCGCCGGGATCGCTCGGCGAGGTGAAAGTCGCGCCATTCACCGTGAGAGGCGTCGTGCTGCCGGAAGCGGTCGAGAAATCGATCACATCGGCGCTGGCAGGCGCGCTGACGGCGGCGACCGCAACGGCGGCGACGGCGGCAATCAACTGAATCGGACGAAACATAACCCTTCTCTCTCCTGAATAGCGCACCCGCAAGTGGGCATGTCCGGGTCATTACCAGGAGGAAAGTTCAACGCCGTGGTCGGTTTTGTGACGGTTTCGTGCATTCTACTGAACAGGCAGCGGATGCATGAGGCCGCCACGTGTCCAAAGCGCGTTCAGCCCGCGCGGCAGTTGTAGAGTGCCGTTTTCTCCAACTGTTCGCGCGTAAATCTCACCGTAATTGCCGACGGATTTAATCAGTTGCGTCGTCCAGGCGTGCGGCAAGTCAAGCGCACTTGCGGTCGCGAAATCCGCACCGATGAGACGTTGCAGTACCGGGTCGTCGCCGGTTGCCTCGCTGATGTTCGCGCTTGTCAGACCGAACGCTTCGGCGAGGACAAGCGCATGCACGGTCCAGTCAACAATCGCGCCCCACCGCTGGTCGCCGTAGCGATAGGCGGGCGCCACGGGCTGAAGCGTCAGCGTGTCCGACAAGATGGCGAAGTCGTCCGGATGACGGAACGAGACGCGCGTCGCGGCAAGCTTCGAAATATCGGCGCTCATCGCCTCGCAATGGCCGCCGAGCAGGGCGTCGTTCATCTCGCCCTGTTCCTGAAACGGCATCGGGAGCAACGCGATGCCCGCCGCGAGCGTGCGCGCTTGCAGCGTTCGTTCGGTATCCGTCCCTTCTTCGTAACAGACGCCCTTCCCCGCGAGATCGCGGAGCGTCGCAATGCCGGCGTCGCGCCGCACGAGGAAGCCCTGTGCGTCGTAAAACACGGGCGGCCCGAACCAGATCCCGTAGCGCATCAGCGGCGTCACACCGGGCGTCACGCCGACAACGAGCGCAACATCGCCCTTTTGCAGCGCGGCTTCGGCGTCCTGCTCGGCGGTGTAGCGGCGAACGTCGGTGCGCGCCGCCGGGCCCAGCGCGGAGGCGGCGACCGCGTCGCAGATCGCCGCGTCAAGCGGCGCGAGCGGTCCGTGCAGGTCGACCTTGTTCCGGTCGTCCGGCTCCGTCACCACGCCGCAGCTAAGACGCCCCGCCGCGCGCACATCCGCGAGCGTATCGGCGGCGGCCGGACCAATGCAAGCGAGCGCAACCAGGAGCCCGACCGCGGCCGCTAAACTTACTTCGGCCACGGTCCAGTCGATTGACCGCCCGTGTTGTTGTTCGTGTCCATGTACGGATCGCCCGGGCTCTGCATCGGGCGCGGGTTGAAGTCGCGCGGCGGCGGATCGCTTTCCATGCCAACGCCGTAACCGTGCGGGTAGTCCGTCGGCACGATACCGAGCGCGGTGCAGCCGGCGCCGCGATAATGCGGCAAGGCGACGGGATCGTTGATCATCGCATACGCCGCCGGCAGCACCGGCCGCGCGCCCGAAAGGCGGTCGTTGTCGAACGCCTC
>CAYSTX010000045.1:0-11011 GCA_964434035.1 uncultured Acetobacteraceae bacterium | reverse complement strand
TCGGCGACCAGCGTCTCCGAGATCTGCGCGTCCGAGTAGTTCGGATGGTCGTCGTTGCCCGGTGTCGCTTTCTGCACGTTGGGGTTCGGGTCGATCGGCGCCTGGTGATCGTTGTTAAAGTAACCACCGCGGACGTAGTAAACGCCGCCCTTCGGGTTCAGCGCCTTCTGCGACATGTCCGTGTAGAATTGCTGCAGGCTGTGCTGATGCGCGAGCTCGGCCGGATTGTCGCTCAGATAGCCGAAATACTCCGGCCCATTGTGGTGGACGATATAGGATGCGTGTTCCGGCGCCGACTTGTAGTCGATGCCCTCGACCGCGACCGCGGTGCCGTCGAACGGCTCGGGCCCGAAACCCTGCTGATACCAGCCCCAATCGACGGTCGGGTTCTTCGCCGCGATCGCCTTGATATCCTGCGCGACGTCCGCGAGGTTCGCCTTCGGATTCTGGTCGGACTTGATGATCTGCCCGATCTGCTTCCCGGCGAACGCCAGCGGCTGCGTCGCGAACGTCAGGTTGACCTGTGGATCGCGGGAAACATACGGGCCGGTCTGCGACTTGCCGTTGGCTGCCTCATCCGGGCCGTAGGGCGGCTTCTTCGGCGCGGTGTCCTTGGTGCTGCCGGGGAATGGCGCGCTGTCCGTCAGGTTCGGCAGCGTCTGGCCCTTCGGGTCCGCCTGATCCGGATGCTTGACCCACTGCGTATCGCCGACCTGGCCCGCGATCATCGCGATCGCGTTCGGCGTCGAGGGGCCAGTTGCCGTCTGATGGAAATTGTCGAACAGCGTAAAACGGTCCGCGTACTGCCAGAGGAACGGTATCGTGTCGCAGTCGACGTGCGAGATCACGACCTCGCCCTTCTGCTTCGCCTGCAGCGAGGGATTGGCGGTCGGCGCGACGCCGCTGCCGTTAACGACCGTCGCCTCCGTCGATGCATCGCCCGAGAAATGCAGGCCCTCCTGATCGAGCACGTAGCCATCGTTCAGCGGCTTCGACTTTGTCGCCGCGTCATAGTGAAAATCATTCATGTAGCCATTGTGGCTATGGTCAACCGAGTACGTATCCTCGGGATATAGTTCGACGTCCTGCCCTTTCGCGTTCTTGATCGTCCGCGGGATGAGGAACGGCGAAATCGTCGTGTAGCTGCCGTCAGTGTTGCGAATCAGCTGCTTGAAGCTGCCGAGGGCGCTCGCCGGCTTTGCGTCCGGGTCGTCAGGATTAGCGCCGGGGTAAGTCGAGAACAAACCATTCGCGCCGGGATACGTTCCGAAATAGTGGTCGAACGAGCGGTTCTCCTGGAAGATGACGAAAACGTATTTCACCTTCTGACGCAGGAGCGCGATCTTCCGCGCGGTCGTGAGAGATGTTTTCGGCGAGAGGTTGGCATTCTTCGCGCCCTCGCTGCCGGTGGCGGTCGCGAGTGTCAGCGCCGGCTCGGTCACCTGCGGCGCGGTGGTCGCCGCGGCCGCGATGTTCACTGTCATCGCCACGAGCGCAATTGTCGCGCAGGAGGTCTTCCAAATCTGCTTGCTGCTCATTCTCTCGCCAGAATCGTGTCAGGGTTAAGAGCCGAAGCCTTTTCCCTCATATGTTCGACGGGCGAAAGATGCCGAACCAAGAAGTATGACGCAGGACCAAGAGCCGGCCGGAAGGCGCTCCGGTGGCGCGACGCCAGCGATGGCGCGCTGGCACACCCTGAAGGCGGCGCATCCCGAGGCGCTGCTGTTCTATCGCATGGGTGATTTCTACGAGCTGTTCTTCGCGGACGCCGCCGACGCCGCTTCGGCGCTCGGGATCACGCTGACGCATCGCGGGACACACAACGGGGCGCCGATTCCGATGTGCGGGGTGCCGGTGCATGCCGCCGAGACCTACCTCGCTCGCCTGATCCGCCAGGGCTTCCGCGTCGCGATCGCCGAACAGATGGAGCCGGCCGGCGCTCGGCCGTCCGGTCGGGCGCCGATCCATCGCGAGGTCACCCGGATCGTCACGCCGGGCACGTTAGTCGAGGACTCGCTGCTGGAGCCGGGACGGCCGAACCTGCTACTCGCCTTGGTTCGCGCGGACGACGGTGCGGTCGGGGCGGCGTGGCTCGACGTCTCGTCCGGCGCGTTCGCGACCGCGCGCGTGACGCCGGCGGCGCTCCCGGCGCTGGTCGCGCGACTCGACCCCGCCGAGATCGTGGCGACCGCCGACCTTCCGCTCGGCGACGCCGCCGCCCGCCGCGCGCCGGACGATGCGACACCGCCGACCGTCGCGGATGCCCGGGAGGCGCTCTCGGACGCCTTTCGCGCGGCCGGCGACGCGCTGTCGGACGCCGAGGCACAGGCGGCCGGAAGGGCGCTGCTCTACGTCCGCCGCACGCAGGCCGGCGCCCTACCGCGCCTCGCCGCCCCCATCCCGGCGGCCGATGCCGGCCTGCTGCGGATGGACGCGGCGACGCGCGCAAGTCTCGAAATCGTCCGCGCCCGCGACGGCGACGCAACGCATAGCCTGCTCACCGCCGTCCGCCGCACCCTCGGCGCGCCCGGCGCGCGGCTGCTGGCCGCACGGCTCGCGGCCCCGCTCACTGACACGGCGGCGATCGCGGCGCGGCAGGATACGTGGTCTTGGATGCTGGCGGCCCCGGCGGCGGCGGCCGAGATCCGCGCGGCGGTCGCGTCGGCGCCCGACATGGCCCGCGCACTGGGCCGGCTGTCGCTCGGACGCGGGCAACCGCGCGACCTTGCCGCAATCCGCGACGGCATCGAAGCCGCCGCGCGCGCCGCCGATGCAATCGACCCGGCGGCGCCGGCACCGCTGCAGGAACTGCGCGCGGCGCTGCGGCCAGCCGACGTGCTCGGCGACAGGCTAACCGCCGCCCTCGCCGATCCGCTGCCGCCGCGCGGGGAGACGGACGGCGCGATCCGCCCCGGAGTCGACGCGACGCTCGACGCCGAACGGGCGCTGCGCGACGACAGCCGGCGGGTAATCGCGGCGATGCAGGGAGAGCTGGCCGCCGCGACCGGCGTCCCTGGCCTGAAGATCCGCCACCACGCGCAGCTCGGCTACGTGCTGGAGGCGCCCGCCGCCGCCGTCGAGACGCTGCGCGCGCGGGACGACATGACGCTGCGGCAAGGGATGGCAAACGGCGCCCGCTTCACGACCCCGGCGCTGAGCGATCTCGACCGCCGCGTGTCGGAAGCCGGCGAACGGGCGGCCGAACGTGAGGCGGGGCTGATCGCCGAGCTGGTCCGTGCCGTGCTCGAACACGCGGACGCGCTCGCCGCCGCCGCCGACGCGCTCGCCGCACTCGACGTCGCGCAGGCATCGGCGACGCTGGCCGCAGGCGGGACGTGGTGCCGCCCGGTTGTCACCGGCGACACCGCGTTCACGCTGACGGCGGCGCGGCATCCGGTGGTCGAGGCGGCGCTATCCGGCCACGCGGCGTTCGTGCCGAATGATTGCGACCTATCGCCCGGTCGCCGTCTGATGCTGCTGACCGGGCCGAACATGGCGGGCAAGTCGACGTTCCTGCGGCAGACGGCGCTGGCGGTCATCCTGGCGCAGGCCGGGCTGCCGGTGCCGGCAGAGGCGGCGGTAATGGGTGTTGTCGATCAGCTGTTCAGCCGCGTCGGCGCCGCCGATGACCTCGCGCGCGGTCGCAGCACCTTCATGGTCGAGATGACGGAGACGGCGGCGATCCTGACGCAGGCGAGCGAGCGGGGCCTCGTTGTTGTCGATGAAATCGGGCGCGGCACGTCGACGCGCGACGGGCTCGCGATTGCCTGGGCGGTGCTGGAGGCGCTGCATAGCACGGTGCGCTGCCGCGGTATTTTCGCAACGCACTTCCATGAATTGGCGAGCCTCGCCGACCGGCTGCCGCGCCTCGCGCCACATACGATGCGGGTGAAGGAATGGCGCGGCAGCGTCGTCTTTCTGCACGAGGTCGCCGCCGGAGCCGCGTCCCGTAGCTGGGGCGTGCATGTCGCGTCGCTCGCGGGCGTGCCGGCGCCCGTCGTGCGGCGGGCCCGCGCGCTGCTCGCGATGCTCGACGCGCAGGCGGGCGGGCTTGAGCCGTCGCTGCCGCTGTTCGACGCCGCGGTCGAAGCAAAACCCGCTGACACGCACGGCGCGGCAGAGGCCGAAACCGCGGCACGTGTGATCGCGGAACTTGCCGCGATCAACCCCGACACGTTAACGCCACGCGTCGCGCTGGAAACCGTTTACCGGTTGTGCGCGATCCTCGATGGCGACAGCGCCGCGAACGATCTACATTTAGAGTCATGACCGAGACGCTCGTCCTGCCTTCCGCGGCCGAAGCGGCCGAAACCGTCCGCCGCGACCTGCTGGCGGCGTTGGAGTCTATTGGCCCGTGCAACGCATCCGTGCCCGGCGGCGCGCGCCCGCGCGAGACGGTGATGGCGACCTTTCGCCGCCATCTCGCGCGCATTCAGAATGAAGTTCGGCTCGCCTTCGAGGACACGCAAATCACCGGGCTGCAGGCCGCGCGGCATCTCGCGGCACTGACGGATGGGGTCGTCTCGGCGCTCTATGCCGAGGCAACGCTGCGCCGGCCGGACCCCGGGCCGATGTCGGACGATAGCTGCGAACGACTGACGGTGGTTGCTACCGGCGGGTATGGGCGCGGGCTGCTCGCGCCGTTCAGCGACATCGATCTCTTGTTCCTGACCGGCGCCGAACCGTCGGCCGAAACGCTCGGCGTGGTCGAGACGATGCTCTACTTCCTGTGGGATCTCGGGCTGAAGGTCGGGCACGCGACCCGCTCGGTCGCGTCCTGTCTGGCCGAGGCCGACGGTGACGTCACGATCCGCACGGCGTTGCTCGACGCGCGGCACATCGCCGGCGACGCGGCCTTATACGCAGAGTTCCACGACCGCTTCCGCGCCGACTGCGCCGAGGCGGGCGCTGGGTCCTTCATCCTCGCCAAGCAGGAAGAGCGCGCGAGCCGCCATCGCCGCTATGGCGACAGCCCGTTCATGGTTGAGCCTAACATCAAGGAAGGCCGCGGCGGGTTGCGCGACCTGCAGACGCTCTATTGGACCGCGCGCTATCTGTTCGATACAGAGACGATGGGCGAGCTCGCGGACCCGGCCGGCCCGGCCGCCGGCATCCTGACGGTGCTTGAGGCCAAGCACGCGCGCCGGTCCTGGGCATTCTTATGGACGGTGCGGTTCCATCTGCACTACGTCGCGGGCCGCGCAGAGGAGCGGCTGACATTCGACCTGCAGCCGGTGGTCGGCGCCCGCATGGGATACACGCGGCACGGACGGCAGGACGGCGTCGAGCGTTTCATGCGTCACTATTTCCTGACCGTGCGCGAGGTCGCGCGGCTGACGCGCGTGCTGGAGCCGGCGATGATTCGCGCCGCACTCGGCCCGCCCGCGATCACGGCGGAGACCGACCCGCAGCTGATCGCCAGCGGCTTCGTGATCGCCGACGGCGCGCTGTTGGCCGCGCCGGGGCGGGATTTTCTGGAAGAGCCGCTGCTCATGCTGCGCCTCCTGCAGGTTGCTCGCGATCGCAACCTGCCCTTGCACCCGCTGGCGATGCGCGCGTTCATCCGCAACGAGCGGGCGGCCATCGCGCTGCGCGGCGATCCGCAAGCGGCCGCGCTGTTCATGGACCTTCTGTGCGGCACGCCGGCGCACCCGCGCACGGACGGCGCGCACTGGCTCACCATCCTGAACGAGACCGGATTTCTGGGGCGCTGGCTGCCTGACTGGGCGCGGATCGTCGGCCAGATGCAGTTCGACACGTATCATGTGTACACGGTGGACGAGCACACGATCGAGGCGCTGCGCGTACTGACCGCGCTTGAACGCGGCGACCTTGCCACCGTGGCGCCGGTCGCGTCCGGCGTGCTCGAGCATCTGCAATCGCGCCGCGCGCTGTATGTCGCAATGCTGCTGCATGACATCGCGAAGGGTCGCGGCGGCGATCATTCCTCGAACGGCGCCGAAGTCGCGACCGAGGTCGGGCCGCTGCTCGGCCTCACCGCCGAAGAGACCGAGACTGCGTCTTGGTTGGTGCTCAACCACCTGCTGCTGAGCCAGACCG
The DNA here is from genome assembly GCA_964434035.1 of uncultured Acetobacteraceae bacterium. GTDB lineage: Bacteria > Pseudomonadota > Alphaproteobacteria > Acetobacterales > Acetobacteraceae > CAYSTX01. The sequence continues at coordinate 4,951 of CAYSTX010000045.1, read as the reverse complement.
CCTTCAAGCGCGACATCGACGACCCGAAGACCATTCTCGACCTCGCCGACACCATCCAGTCGCCCGAGCGCCTGCGGCTGCTGCTGGTGCTAACGGTCGCCGACATGCGGGCGGTATCGCCGAAGGTCTGGAACGGCTGGAAGGCGACGCTGCTGCGCGAGCTTTATTCGCGTGTCGCCGAGGTTCTGGCCGGCGGCCTATCGACGACCGAGCGCGATGTCCGCGTCGAGCGAGCGCGCAAAGCGGCGGCCGCGATACTGACGGACTGGACGCCGGAGCAGATCGCTTGGTTCACTGGTCTCGGCTACCCCGGCTACTGGCTCGGCTTCGACCCGGAGACGCATGGTCGCCACGCCCGCCTGCTTCGCGACGCCGAACAGCGGCAGGCACCCCTCACGGTCGAGACCCGACCGCTGCCGGCGCGGGCGGTTACAGAGGTAACCGTCTACGTCGCGGATCATGCGGGGCTCTTCAACAAAATTGCCCTGGCGCTCGCCGTCGCCGGAGCGTCAATCGTGGACGCGCGCATCCATACGCTCACGAATGGCATGGCACTCGACACGTTCTGGATCCAGGACGCGGCCGGCGGCGCGTTCGATCAGCCGCACCGCCTCGCGCGCGTCTCGGCGCTGATCGAACAGGCGCTGTCCGGACGGATGCGGGTGCCGGCCGAGAAGGGCAAGCTCGCGCGGCCGCTGCTTGGAAGGCGAATGCGCGCGATCCATGTGCCGCCGCGCGTCGTCATCGACAACAGCGCGTCGAACACCCATACCGTGCTGGAGGTCAACGGCCGCGACCGGCCCGGATTGCTGCATGACGTGACGGCGGCGATCAGTGAGCAAGGGCTGCAAATCGCGTCCGCGCATGTCACTACTTACGGCGTCCGCGCCGTCGATGTGTTCTATGTCAAGGACGTATTCGGGCTGAAGATAGAGAACGAACGCAAGCTCGCAGCGCTGCGGGACGCGCTGTTGGCCGCGCTTGAGACGCCGGACGACGAGACGGAGCCGACCGAAGCGGCCAGCCAAGCGACCCGCCGCGCCGCCGGCTGATCGTGCCGCTCCCGGGCCCGCTCCCGGGTTTTAGTTGCCCGACGCGCACGGCGACCCCATCTATCATGTTACCCAAACGGAGCGACTTCATGTCCAGCGGCGGTTTTCCGATTGATCTGATCCTGTTCGGCATGATCGCGGTATTCCTCGTGCTGCGACTGCGCTCGGTCCTCGGCAAGCGAACCGGCTTTGAGCGCCCGCCGCAGCCCTATCAGCGGCCGGATACGGCCCCCGCCGGCACCGCGTCACCGGGCCTCGCGCCGCGCGGCCCGGTGATCGACGGGCTGGCCGAGCCGGCGCGCCCGGCTGAGCCGGCGACTTCGGCCACGATCCCCGACCCGTCCAGTGCCACCGGCCAAGCGCTCGCTCGGATGCGCGCGGTCGACCCCTCGTTCGATCCATCCCGCTTCCTCGCCGGCGCCGAACAGGCGTTCCGCCTGATTGTCAGCGCCTTCGCCGAGGGCCGCCGCGACGCGTTGCGGCCGCTGCTGGGCGACGAGATGTATACGGCGTTCGACGGCGCGATTACCGCGCGCGAGCAGGCGAAACAGACGCAGCGGACCGAAATCCGGGCGATCCAGTCGATCGGGATCGATCAAGCCTCACTGCTCGATCACATCGCGACGATCACGGTTCGCTTCGTCTCCGATCAGGTGAGCCTGACGGTCGCCGAGGACGGCGCGATTATCGCCGGCAGCGACGCGGTGACGGAGATCACCGACCTTTGGACGTTCGAGAGGACACTCGGCAGCGCCGACCCGACCTGGCGGCTGATCGCGGCACGGAGCGCCTAATTCTCCCCTGTGTGACCGCGCGGGCACACAGGCGGGCGAACGCGGGGAGGTCCCCGTTATCCACAGCCATCCACAGGATCGCCGGCAAGACGACTCCCGTTCGTCGGGCGTAGGCTGCCGGTTACATGCAAACGCTCGACCCCATCGACGACCAGCGCGGCTTGCTCGGTCTGTCGCTCCGCCGGCCGCCCGCGAACGAGGCGGCCGAACAGGCGCTTCTCGGCGCGCTCCTTGCCAACAACCGCGCCTACGAACGCGTCTCGGAGTTTCTCGCCCCCGAACATTTTGCGGACCCGATCCACGGCCGCATTTACCACGCCATCTCGCGCCGAATCGAAGCCGGACAGCTCGCCGACGCAGTGACGCTGAAGGGCGAGTTCGAGCACTCGGGCGCGCTCGATGAGGTAGGCGGCACCGCCTATCTGGCGCAGCTGCTGACCGCGATGGTCGGCATCATTAACGCCGGGGAATACGGCCGCGCGATCCACGACGCTTGGTTGCGCCGGCAGCTGATCGACGTTGGCGAGACGGTGGTCAACAACGCCTTCGGCGCCGAGCCCGAACTTGACGGCATCAAGCAGATCGAGGCGGCCGAGCAGGCGCTGTTCACGCTCGCGACCGATGGCGGCTCCTCCGGCGGCTTCGTCAGCTTCAGCCGCGCGCTGACGGAGGCGATTGAGGGCGCGGAACGCGCATTCAAGCGGGGGGGCCACGTCTCGGGCCTCTCGACCGGGCTCCGGGACCTCGACAGCAAGATGGGCGGTCTGCATCCGTCGGATCTGCTGATCCTGGCCGGACGGCCGGGCATGGGGAAGAGCGCGCTCGCGACAAAGATCGCGTTCGGCGCTGCCCGCGCGCTGATGGACGAGGCCCAGGCGACCGACCCTAACGCTGCCCCGAGCGGCGCCGTCGCGTTGTTTTCATTGGAAATGAGCGCCGAACAGCTCGCGACTCGTCTCCTCGCCGAGCAATCGCGCATCTCCGGCGACCGCATCCGGCGCGGCGATATTGGCCAACGCGACTTCGACCGCTTCGTCGCTGTCAGCCGCGACATCGCGAGTCTGCCGATCGAGATCGACGACACGGCGGCGCTGACGCTCTCCGCCATGCGCACCCGCTGCCGTCGGCTGAAGCGCACGAAGGGGCTGGCGCTGGTCGTTGTCGATTACCTGCAGCTGATGCGCCCGGCGGCCGGCACGCGGCCCGAAAACCGGGTGCTCGAAATCAGCCAGATCACGCAGGGGCTAAAGGCGATCGCGAAGGAGCTGGCGGTGCCGGTGCTGGCGCTGTCACAGCTGTCGCGCGCGGTCGAAAGCCGTGAGGACAAACGCCCGCAGTTGTCCGATCTGCGCGAGAGCGGCACGATCGAACAGGATGCGGACGGGGTCATGTTCATCTACCGCGACGAATATTATCTTCAGCTTCGGATGCCGAAACAAATGGCGTTCGAATCCGAGGACAAGTTTCAGGATGCCCTGACGAAGTGGCAGGCGGACATGGCGAACGTCCACAACAAGGCCGAGCTGATCCTGGCCAAGCAGCGGCACGGGCCGACGGGCACGATCCCGCTGTTTTTCGAGGGCGAGTTCACCCGCTTCGCCGACCTCGATCAGCACCACGCGGTCAACGGGGATGATTGAGGGGACCGGCCCCGTCCTCGACGTCGACCTCGACGCTGTCGCCGCGAACTGGCGAATACTGCGCAAACTGCATCCGTCGGGCGCGGTGGCGGCGGTGGTGAAGGCCGATGCGTACGGGCTTGGCGCGGTGGCCGTCGCGACACGGCTGCATCGCGAGGGCTGTCGCCACGTGTTCGTCGCGCGGCTGAGCGAGGCGCTGGCGATCGCGAAGCTGCTGCCGGATACGATGCTCGCCGCGCTCGAAGGGTTCGTGGCGCCGGATGACGCGGAGGTTTTCGTGGCGACCGGCATCGTCCCGGTGCTGAACGATCTCGGCGCGATCGAATTGTGGGCGGCACGAGCGCGCGCGGTTGGCCGCGCCCTGCCGGCGATCCTGCACATTGACACGGGGATGTCCCGCCTCGGGCTCGATCGCCGCGCGGTCGACACGCTGGCCGCCGATCCGGGCCGGCTCGAGGGCATCGACCTCCTGTACATGATGACGCATTTCGTTTCGGCTGAAATTGCCGACGATACGCTGAACGCGGCACAGGCGTCCCGCTTCGCCGCCGCCTGCGACCGCCTGCCGCAAGCAAAGCGGTCGCTCGCCAATTCGTCCGGCATTTTTCTGGGTGCCAGCGCCGCGTCCGATCTCGCGCGGCCGGGGGCGGCGCTCTATGGCATCAATCCGACCCCGGATCGCGCCAACCCGATGCAGCCGGTCGTCCACCTGACCGCGCCGGTCCTGCAAATACGCGAGATCGCGGCGGGCGAGACGGTTGGTTACAACGCCACATGGCGCGCGTCCCGACCAACCCGGATCGCGACGGTCGGCATCGGGTACGCGGACGGTCTGCACCGCACGCTCTCCAGCCGCGGACAGGCGCGCTTTGACGGGCGGGCGCTGCCACTGGTAGGGCGTCTGTCCATGGACCTGACGACGTTCGACGCGACCGATTGCCCCGCGCTCTCGCCCGGCGACCGTGTGACCCTGATCGGCCCCGACCTCGATGCCGACGCGGTCGCCGCCGCGGCGGGGACGAATGCCTACGAGGTGCTGACATCGCTCTCGCCGCGTATCCGCCGGCGCCACTTCGCCGCGTGAGATCATCCCCGCTGGATCTCGTCGCCCGGATCGGGCGCGCCGCGCTGGATGCGTGCCGGGTCACCGGGCAGGTGACGCTGTTCGCGGTCGCCGGCCTGTCGCACATCGCGCGGCCACCTTTCTACGGACGGCTGTTCGGGCGCGCCCTCCTCGAAATCGGGTTCATGAGCCTGCCCGTGGTCGCGCTGACGGCGATCTTCACGGGCATGGTGCTGGCGCTGCAGTCGTTTACCGGCATATCGCGCTTATCGGCAGAGGGAGCGATCCCCAACGTTTTCCTTATGTCGGTAACGCCCCAGCAGGGGCCGGTTCTGGCCGGGCTGATGGTCGCGGGCCGTATCGGCGCCGCGATGGCGGCCGAGATCGGCACGATGCGCGTCA
>CAYSTX010000044.1:0-18599 GCA_964434035.1 uncultured Acetobacteraceae bacterium | reverse complement strand
TGCTCAGCGAGCTTGGGATCAAGGACGACCCGCTGCTCGACCTCGCGATGGAGCTGGAGAAGATCGCACTCGACGACAAGTACTTCATCGACCGGAAGCTCTACCCGAACGTCGATTTCTATTCCGGCATCATCCTCAAGGCGATGGGTTTCCCGACCAGCATGTTCACCGCCCTCTTCGCGGTGGCGCGGACGGTCGGCTGGATCAGCCAGTGGAAAGAGATGATCGAAGACCCATCACAGCGCATCGGCCGCCCGCGGCAGCTCTATACCGGCCCGACACAGCGCGACTTCGTGCCGATCGAGCGGCGCGGCTAACGCTTCCCTCTTTTCGGCCCAGCCTAATGGAACGCCCCGGCGAAAACTCTCGCCGGGGCGTTTTTTCATGAACAAGCGGCGCTTTCTCAGATCATTCCGCAGGAAGCGCCCATAACAGATTCGCCATGTTCACTATTTACAGTCGCTTCGACCAATAAAACGCGGCTTCGCTGGAATTCTTGCTGCGGAGGATTGTGAACTCACGCCTTCGTGACCGCTTTTTAATGTCTCAAGACTCGCTCATTGCGGAATGTGTCTTCGTCGTTTTGATCCGCCGCGCTATTGCACGCTTAGGTTGAGACCTAGGCCTAAATTTGAACGTTTCAGGAGAATATGGTGCTGCGAGTTCGCACGCTTGACCACATCGTCCGGGATCGGTTGCGGCAATGGCCGCAGCGCCCGCCAGGATTGCGTCCCCAACCGTCTGGTCCCGATGCGTGGTTGCGCGGCCGCCCGGCGGTGCAGGGCAACGGCCATCATCCGTTTCTGAAATTCGCCGGCAGCAACGCGTTCCGCACCATGCCAGACGGGCTTTGGATCAATTTCGGCGGCACGGAGCAGGAACCGTTCGCCGACATCGTGGTCGTCGAGGCGTGCAGCTCCATGACCAACCTGCTTGATAAGCGCTCCCGCTTCGCACCCAGCGTTCAGTCGATGCTGGTCGTCTGCCCCGTCGCCTGGCTGTGCGCACCGGTGCTGCCGATCACGTCGATACCGCGCTGGCGCACGACCGGGCTGATGGAGACCGCGCCGACCCGCTCGCTCGTCATGCCGGTGCGCGACATGCGGATTCTCTACGGGCTGAAACGCGGGCATTACAACGAGTTCGCGCGCAATCTTATCCCGCATGCACATGAGTACTTCGTGCCGATGGACGTGCTGGTCGCGCCATCGAGCGCGCAGAACCCCGAGCTCAAGGAGCTGCTCGCGAGGGCCTCGGCAGCATCGAGCTTCATCGGCATGCCGCCGCCGCGCGATGAGCGCGCTCACGCCAAAGCCGGCGGCGATGCCTCTGTCGGGATAGTCCGTGATGATCCAGTCGACGCCCCAGTCAACGAGGCGCCGCATGTCGTCGGCCGCGTTGACCGTCCAGGCCGCGACGGAGAGCCCGGCGGCGCGCGCCGCGGCGACCGTCGCGGCCGAGAGGTCGACATACTCCGGGGCCCAGATTGCGCCACCCTCGGCCAAGACGCTTCGCCAGGCGGCGGCGTCGGCCTCCGTCCGGCCAAACCACGCTTGCCGGTCGGCGCGGTCAGCGTCGCGCGTCAGGAACGAAAGCCGGAGCGCGGGCAGCCGCGCCCGGGCGCGGCGGAGGCAGCGCCAGTCGAAGGATTGCACCACGACCCGACCCGCCGCCCCGCCCCGCCCGATCACGTCGAGCGCCGCGTCCGTCAGCGCCTCGGCGCCGGCGGTCGCGTCAGGGGCGATGGCGGACGGGATAGATTTCAGCTCGATCCACAGCTCGGCCCCACCCGTCGCCGCAATCACCGAGGCGAGCGAGGGGATGCGGGCGCCGTCGATCGGCACCTGATCGGGAAACAGGCTCGCGACGCGCCCGCTCGGCCGGGCCCGCCCAACGTCGTAGGCGGCGAGGTCGGCGAAGCTTGTCCGGTGCACCAGCGGCCCCGGCGCAGTTGGCCACTGCCCGTCGAGCCGCCCCAGGTCCGGGTTCGGACGCGGGTCGTGCAGCACGACGGGGACGCCGTCCGCCGTCAGCCCGACGTCGAACTCAAGCGCGCGCACGCCGAGCGCGAGCGTGCGGGCGAAACCCTCAAGTGTGTTTTCGGGGAACAGACCGCGCGCGCCGCGATGGCCGATAAGCATGTCGCCACGCTGCTGCGACGCGCCCTGACTTGCAAGCTTGCGCCGGCGGGATCAATCACATGGAGCGGAAGGGCACGGGGGACGGCATGGACGACGGGCGGATTCTGGGCGTGCTGGGCGGGATGGGGCCGCTGGCCGGCGCCATTTTCATGGACCGGCTGACGCGGCTCACCCCAGCGGCGCGAGAGCAGGACCATGTCCCGGCCATCCTTTGGTCCGACCCACGTGTGCCGCCCCGGACCATCGGGCGCGGCGTGACGGGTCCGGCCGATCCGCTGCCCTGGCTGCTGCGCGGCGTTCGGGGTCTGCGCGCGGCCGGGTGCGGCGCAATCGCGATCGCCTGCAACACGGCGCATCTCTGGGCGGACGAGATCGCGGCCGACATTGCCCCTGCTCCGCTGTTGCACATCGTGGACGCGACGATCGAGGCGCTGGCCACCGCGGGCATCCCGCCTGGCGCGACGCTCGGTCTGATGGGCACGGCGGCGACGCTCGAGGCCAATCTCTACCAGTCGCGGCTGGCCACGCGCGGCCACAACTGCCTGGTACCGGATGCGTCCGAGATGGAGCTTCTGCTGAAGCCGGGGATTAGGCTGGTGAAGGAAAACCGCGTCGCCGAGGCCGCCCCGCCCTTGATCGAGGCGGCGCAGACCCTGGTCCGGCGCGGGGCGGCCGCAATTGTGCTCGGCTGCACCGAGATCCCGATCGCGCTGCGAGACGTGCCCTCCGCCGACCTCGGCGCGCCAGCGATCGACACCATGGACGCGCTGGCGCTGGTCGCGATCAGGTGGGCGCGCGGCGGGGACTGATCAGCCGCGGCTCAGGGGCAGTCGCAGCCGCGCGTCGGGCCGCGATCGCCCCGGGTGATGTGATGGTCGATCCACTCGGCAACCAGCCGCCGCGCCTCATTCAGTGAGGCCTCGGGGTGATGGATTCGATAGAGCGTGGTACAGGCGCCGAAGGCGGCCACGTCATCGGTGCCAAGCTGACGCAGGTCGGTATAGGCTGTGATGACCGCCCGCTCGCAGCGGCGCGTAATGTTCAGTTCGGCCTTGCCGCCCATCCTGATGACCCTCGTGTTGCGAACGGTTCGCAAATGCCCGCCGAGTATAGTGGTCAAGCCGAGCCGGGCAAACATTGGCTGGTGACGAACCGAAAACAACGTCCGGCGGAAGCCGGCGAGCAACGAAGGCCGGCCCAAACAAGCGAGGGGCCCCAGGCGCTGATCCCGGGACCCCTCCATTGTCTGAAGCGCTCGGCTGAAGCCGGAACCGCCGATCAGCGCGCCATCCAGGATGAGGCGGCGAAGCAGACCCAGGTCACGGCGACAGGCGCACGCTTGGTCAAACAATGAGACACTGGATCACCTCCTTTCAGTTGATTGCGGACGTCTCATCATGTGGGCCGGCCGCGATTCGCTTCAACCGCGTGCTACCTCGGCGGCGAGCGCGCGGCCCACATCCAGCGTCCCCGCCTGCCCGCCCAGATCGCGCGTCCGCGGCGCCGAGTTGTCGCGGAGCAACGCCTCGATCGCGGCGCCGATCGCGGCGGCCGCCTCCTTCTCCCCGAGATGGTCGAGCATCATCGCCGCCGACCACACCTGCCCGATCGGATTGCAGATGTGCCTCCCGGCGATGTCGGGCGCCGAGCCGTGCACCGGCTCGAACATCGACGGATGGGTCCGCTCCGGGTTGATGTTGGCCGACGGCGCGATGCCGATCGAGCCGGCGACGGCCGGGCCGAGGTCGCTCAGGATATCGCCGAACAAATTCGACCCGACGACGACGTCGAACCAGTCCGGGTGCTGAACGAAGTGCGCGCAGAGGATGTCAATGTGGTACTGGTCCGTCCGCACGTTGGGGTACGCCTGCGCCATCGCGGCGAAACGCTCGTCCCAGTAGGGCATCGTGTAGGTGATGCCGTTCGACTTGGTGGCCGACGTCAGGTGGCGCTTCGGCCGCGACTGCGCGAGCTCGAACGCATAGGCGAGCACGCGATCGACGCCCTTGCGCGAAAAGACGCTCTGCTGGCTAACGAACTCGCGGTCGGTGCCCTCAAACATCCGGCCGCCGACGCTGCTGTATTCGCCCTCGGTGTTTTCCCGCACGACGAAGAAGTCGATATCCGCCTCGGTGCGGCCTGCCAGCGGCGTGCGGACGCCGGGCATCAGCCGGCACGGGCGCAGATTGACGTACTGATCGAACCCGCGACGGATCGGGATGAGCAGGCCCCAGAGCGACACGTGATCCGGCACGCCGGGCCAGCCGACGGCGCCGAGCAACACGGTGTCCGCCTCTGCCAGTCGCGCGAGGCCATCCGGCGGCATCATCGCGCCCGTTCGCTGATAGGTGGCGCAGGACCAGTCATAGTGGTCGTAGGCGAGCCGGAACTCGAAACGCGTCGCCGCGACGTCAAGCACGCGGAGCGCCTCCGGCATCGTCTCCTGCCCGATCCCGTCGCCGGGAATGACCGCAATGCGGTGGGTGCGTTCCGCCATTATCCAAACCTTTCCTCTGCCTCCGTCGCCCCTGCGACGGCATATCGCGCTAGATTGGACGAGACGACGGCTTGCCGCTACTCACCGATCAGCGCGACGGGAGATGACATATGGCGATCAAGGCAGGCAGCGGAGCGACCGAGTGGGACCGCGATGCGGCGCTAACGACGGCGCGCATCCTCCTTGAGATCAAGGCCGTGAATTTCCGTCCGGAGGAGCCGTACACGTTCACGTCCGGCTGGCGCTCCCCGGTGTACATCGATTGCCGGCGCATCATCTATTTCCCGCGCGCGCGGGCGAAGATCTGCGAGCTTGGCGTCGAGAAGATCGGTCGCCACGTTGGATACGAAAGCATCGACGCGGTCGCCGGCGGCGAGACGGCGGGCATTCCGTTCGCGGCCTGGATCGCCGACCGGATGATGGCGCCGATGGCGTACGTACGGAAAAAGCCGAAGGGCTTCGGCCGAAACGCACTGATCGAGGGCGACGTGCCGGAGGGGCTTCGGACGCTCTTGGTCGAGGATCTGACGACCGACGGCGCGTCGAAGATCCGCTTCGCGCAGGCCCTGCGGGACGCCGGCGCGATCGTCAACCACGCGTTCGTCGTGTTCTTCTACGGCGTCTTCCCCGGCAGCTTCGAGACGCTGGCGCAGATGGAGATTTCGCTCCACCACCTCTGCACCTGGTGGGACGTGCTGGAGGCCTGCGCCGACCGGCCATATTTCGAGCAGAGCGCGCTGACTGAAGTGCGCCGGTTCCTTGAAGACCCGGTCGCGTGGTCGGCAGCGCACGGCGGCGTCGGCTCAGCCGAGGAAGCGATGGAGCGGCGCGCGGCGGCCGAGGTCTGAGACGGGGGGCGGCGACCTCTCGCCATCCCGGCGCGGCCAGGGTTAGGATCGGGGATTCGCAGGGAGGCCCCGATCCATGACGTCGTTTCGCGCCAATTCAGCCGAGGCTCGTGATATCGCGAGCGTGCTGCACCCCTACACCGATCTGCAGGCCCACCTGACGAACGGGCCGATGGTGATCACCCGCGGCCAAGGCGTACGTGTATTTGACGAGGAGGGGCGCGGCTATATCGAAAGCATAGCCGGCCTCTGGTGCGCCTCGCTCGGCTTCGACAACGAGCGGCTGGCGCGCGCCGCATATGAGCAGATGCGGCGCCTGCCCTTCTACCATGGGTTCACGGCGAAATCGCATACGCCGATGATCGAGCTGGCCGAGATGCTGCTGGCCCGCGCGCCGGTGCCGATGAGCAAGGTGTTCTTCGCCAACTCCGGCTCCGAGGCGAACGACACGGCCATCAAGATGGTCTGGTACTTCAATAACGCGCTCGGCCGACCGCAGAAGAAGAAGATCATCGGCCGGATCAAGGGCTATCACGGCATCACCATCGGGTCCGCATCGCTGACCGGTCTGCCGTACAACCACCGCAGCTTCGACGTGCCGCTTCCGGGCTTCATCCACACGATGACGCCGCATTTCTACCACCAGGCGCAGCCCGGCGAGACCGAGGACGCGTTCGCGACCCGCTGCGCCGAGGAGCTCGATCGGCTCATCATGGCCGAGGGGCCGGAGACGATCGCCGCGATGTGGGCCGAGCCGATCATGGGCGCGGGCGGTGTGCTCGTCCCGCCGCGCGGCTATTTCCCGAAGATCCAGGCGGTGCTGAAGAAGCACGACATCCTGTTCGTGGCCGACGAGGTAATCTGCGGGTTCCTCCGGACGGGCAATTACTGGGGCTGCCAGAGCCTTGATGTGGCACCGGACATCCTGACCTGTGCCAAGGCGCTGTCGTCGTCCTACCTGCCGATCAGCGCCGTGATGGTGAACGAGAGAGTGTTCGAGGCGCTCGCAAAGGAGAGCCACGAGATCGGCACGTTCGGCCACGGCTACACCTACTCCGGCCACCCGGTGCCGGCAGCCGTCGCGGTCGAGACGCTGAAGATCTACGACGAGGAGCGGGTTCTGGACCACGTGCGCGAGGTCGGGCCGCACATGCAGGCCGAGTTGCGGCGGCGGTTCGCCGACCACGAGCTGGTTGGCGAGGTGCGCGGCATGGGCCTGATCGGCGCGCTCGAGCTCGTCGCAGATCGCGCGACGCGCACGAACTTCGACCCAAAGGCAAAGATCGGCGCGCGGCTGGTGAAGCTCATGGAAGAGGCCGGCGTGATCGGGCGGACGCTGCCGAGCGATACGCTCGCGTTCAGCCCGCCACTCATCATCACCAAGGCCGAGATCGACGAGATGCTCGACGGCGTCGAGCAGGCGCTGTCGGAGCTGACGGTGCAGGTCAAGCGCGAGCGTATCGCCCCGGTCGGGTAAGCCAGACCAGGGCGAGCGAGGCGATCGGCCCGATCTGCAGCGGCGTCACCGTCGCGAGCGGTAGGCAGACGAACGGGACGGCGGCGACCGCGAGCACGATGGCGGCGGTGATGCCGGATGGCAGGCGCCGCCCGTTCGCGGCGAACAGGAAGACGAGCGCCGCCTCGGCGATGACGTAGTCGTAGAGCAGCAGGATGGGGGCGGCGAGCAGCGTCGCGGCCAGCAGCGCCGCCGCCTGCGCCTCGGGCTTCGCCGGCCGGCGCCAAGCGTGCCAGACGAACCCGGCAGCAAGCAGCGCCATCACGGCCTGTACCGCGGACGCGGCGGCGGACGGCGCCTGCGCGAGCCGCGCGAGTGCGAACGGCGTGACCATGCCCGCAAGGTTGATGTGGCCGTCGGCATAGATGCCGCTCGACGCGATCGCGCGCGCCATGAAGGCGGCCCAGGGCGCGATGCCGAACACGGCGATGGATAGCAGGACCACGACGACGACCGTGACGCCGGCGGAAGCGAACGCGCGCCAGTGCCGGCCGGCTACGAGTGCCACGGGGATCAGCAGCCCGATATGCGGCTTGTAGCAAAGGCACCCCAGCAGCACGCCGGCGAGGATGGGGCGCCGCCACAGCAGCGCGAGACCCGCCGTGAACAGGGCGGCGGTTAGGAACGAGTTCTGTCCTTGACCGAACGTCCACCACACCGCCGGGAAGGCGAGAACGACAACGACGGTTCGCCACCCGGCACTGGGCAAAACCAGCCGCACCGCACCCAGGAACGCGGCGAGCGTCGTCGCCTGAAACAGGATGAAGGAAGCGAGGTACGGCAAGCGCGATAGCGGCGCGAGCGGCAGCAGCCAGACGGGTGGGTAGAAGAAGTATTGGTAGCCGATGCCCGGTGCTGTCACGGCCTGTTCGACGTCGTAATGGGCGGCCATATCGTACGCGAGAGACGCCGTGTGACGCCACCCGAGTTCGCCGGCGGCGTAGAAGCTGACGAAGTCGGTCGTCAGCGGCTTCGGCAGCGCGACGATCAGGCCATGGGTGCCGGCGACGACGAAGGCAAAGACCATCGTCTCGACGGCCAATAGAACGGCCGCCCAGGGAAACAGGCGGTGCGGCGCGTCGACACGACGATCAAGCTGGGTGACCGACATCGCTTGCCGCTCAATAGCTGCCGGCATGAAAAACGGGACGGCTCGGCACGTTGACGATCGCGAGGTTGCCGCGCCGCACGGCGGCTTTCGGCAGCGCGTCGCCTGGCGGCAGCCAGAGCCGCACGCCGGCCAGCATAACGTAGGGCAGCGCGGGCGGCGCGTCCGGCGCGGCCGATGCGGCAACGTCCGGAGCCGGGCCGCCGAGCCATGTCCGGTACACCGCGTCGCGATAAGGACCACCGACCGCGGGCGCCGCTGAATGGTACGCCGCGACCGCCTGCGGCCAGCTGCCGTAGGTGGCGTGCAGGGACGCGAGATAGCGGGCGGCGTAGGCCGCGTTGGCGGCGGGATCGAAGGCTTCGTCAAGCGAGGCGAACGCCATCGGGTGGTAGCGCAGATCAATCTGAAAACAGCCGACATCGATAAAGCGCGCGCCGCGCCGTTGCGCGTCGGCGACGGTCGCGATTGCTTCCTCGCGGGTTGCCGGGAAGTAGCCCGCGCCGTCAACGTCGATCGCATAAGGCGACGGCTGGACGCGTCCGGTCGCTGGATCGCGGCGGCCGCTCTCGCGCAGGCCGATCGCGTGCAGAAGCCCCGGCGGCAGCCCCGCCGCCCGCTCCGCCGACGCCGCCTCGGTCGCGCAGTCGGCGCGGGCGGCAGACGCATGTGCCGCGACCAGGCATGCCGCCGCGATCAGCAGTTGAATATGCTTGTTGCGACTCGACGCGAGTTGGTCGACTGGACGTGTGGTGTACGAGACGCGTTCAATGATTGCAGCGCCTGCAAATAACGTCGCGCTTCCGACGAAGGAGCTTCGCATCGATAGCTCCCGTCAGGAGGCGCGTTGATGGTCGGTCTGGTGCGGCGTCAGCAGAGCGTAGGGATGGTACGTCCAGCCGGTATGCGCGGGCGCGGCGACGGCGCATACCGATCCTGCACGACATCGGCCGTCCGAATCGGTTGCGGCAACGCCGATACGCTGTGGCGCCCAGATTATGAGCGCAAGGGTACCGCAAAATAGGATGAGCCCGAGCGCCGCGAGTAACAATAATAGCCGGTCTGTTTCTTCGGGTTCGAGCGGCCCCCCTTGGGGCTCGATACTTCGTTTCAGCATTTGGTTATCGCCCGTGCAGCGAATGAATGACCTGAATCGCGGCCGGGCCACCGATGATCACGAAGATACAGGGCAGGATGAACAGGATCATCGGGATCGTCAGCATCACCGGCAGCTTGGCAGCCTTCGCCTCGAACTTTGTCAGCAGCGTTTGACGCATTTCGGCGGCGAGGACTCGAAGCGCCTGGGTGAGCGGCGTGCCGTATTTCATGCTCTGCGCCAGCATGCCGCCAAGACGGTTCATGCTCTCAAGGCCGGTCCGGCGGCCCATGTTGATCAGCGCTTGGCGGCGATCGGACAGGATCTTCATTTCGTTTGCAGTGATACGAAGTTCGTTCGCTGTCGGGCCGATACCCTCTTTCAGCTCCTCGGCGACCCGTTCGAATCCTGCCTCGAGCGCGAGACCCGCCTCGGCGCAGATGATGAGGAGATCGAGCGCGCTCGGCAGCCCGTCTTCCACCGCGGCAAGATACTTCTTGCGGGTGCGGCGCACGAAAAAATCAGGAAGCAGCAGCCCGGTCACCGCGGCCGCCACCAGGACCAGCCCTGGCGGAACGTGCAGCCCGCTCGCTTCGAGCAGCACGAACACGATCAGCGGCAGCCCGCCTAGCGACGCGATCTTTGCGCCCACGAAGAGCGACAGCGCCGGACCCGTGCGATAGCCGGCGGAAATCATGGTCTGCTCGAGATCGGCGAGAACCTTGCCGGAGAGCAGTCCGCTCGCGATCACCGCGCGGCCGAGCAGCCCGAAGGGCCGCATCAACATCGGAATCTGCGATCCCTCGACCATCCCTGCCGCGGTGGGACCACCGGCGCCAACGGCCGACGCCGCCTCGCGAATCCGCGCCTGCACGCGCGCCCGCCGCTCCGCCATCGGCAGCAGGATCGTGCCGGCAAGCATCACGATCAGGGAGACGGCGAAGCCAATCTCCCACAGTGTCGCATGCTCCTGAAAGCTGCTCACGACACCGCCTTGCGAATGAGCACGCGCATCGATCCAATACCGAGGCAGAGCAAAAAGATACCAGCCGCCAGCAGCTTCTTGCCGGACGACGTCGTCACCAGCAGCTGAACGTAATCCGGACTGAGCACAATCAGGCCGAGGCCGGCGATGAAGGGCAGCACGGCGAGCACGTACATGGTCAGCTTTGCTTCAGACGCGAGCGCGATCGCGCGCTGTTTCAGCGCGACGCGCTTGCGGATGACATCGGCGAGGTTTTCCAGCGTCTCGCTCAACCCGCCGCCCGCCTGGCTCTGCAGCGCGAGCGAAACCGCGAAAAAGCGATATTCGAGCATCGAGCTGCGCTGCGCGAGGCGCGTCAGTGCGTCCGGCAATGAGCCGCCGAGACGAATTTCGTCGTACAGCCGCTGGAACTCCGCCGACGTCGGAAACTGCCCCTCCTCGCCGACGATCCGTAGCGCCTCCGGCACCGGGATACCCGCGCGGACCGAGCGGACGATCATCGAGAGTGCGTCCGGAAACTGCGTATAGAGGATCGATGTGCGCCGCTTGTGGAAATATCCGAACACCATCCGCGTCAG
The DNA here is from genome assembly GCA_964434035.1 of uncultured Acetobacteraceae bacterium. Classification (GTDB taxonomy): domain Bacteria; phylum Pseudomonadota; class Alphaproteobacteria; order Acetobacterales; family Acetobacteraceae; genus CAYSTX01. The sequence goes on along the minus strand of CAYSTX010000044.1, from coordinate 7,830 downwards.
CATCAGCCAGTCGAAGGGCAGCGCGACCCAAGGCAGAATTCCACCCAGCAGGAGAAAGGCGACGCCCGCGATCAGAACCGACGGCACGATCATGAACGCGAGCAGCAGCCACCAGCGCGTCGGATACAAATCGGGCCGCGACGGATCGATCTGCAGGAACCTGAGTGCGGATTTCAGCGCCTCCGACTGCTCCTGCCGGGCGGCGAGCGCGAGGCTCGTGCGCGACGGTGGCAGCGTGACCGGCGCGTAGGCCGACAGAATGCCTTCGAGCCGCGTGCGGTTCGCCCTCGCCCGCTTGTCGGCGGCGAACATATAGCCGCCGCCGCAGAGCATGAGCGCGCCCGACACGCCGATAATTGCCAGCGGTGAAACCGGCAGATCCATCAGGACGCCATGTCCTCGATCGCCGCCAGATATTGGCGATCCAGGTTGAAATACTGCAGCCGCTGCATGAAGTTCGGACGGACGCGCGAGACCTTGTAGCGGCCACGCAGCACGCCGTCGGCCGATTCGCCCTCGTATTCGTACTGGAAGATGTCGTTCATCGTGACGACGTCGCCTTCGAGGCCGATCACCTCGGTGACCTGCGTGATGCGGCGGACACCGTCGCGCATGCGCTCAAGCTGTAGGATCAGATCGACCGCGCTGACGATCTGCGTGCGGATGGCGCGGAGCGGAAGGCTGGTCTGGCCCATCTGCACCATGTTCTCGATACGAGTGACGGCGTCGCGCGTGTTGTTGGCGTGAATTGTGCTCATGCTGCCGTCGTGGCCGGTGTTCATGGCCTGCAACATGTCGAAGGCTTCGGCGCCGCGCACCTCGCCGATGATCAGGCGGTCGGGTCGCATACGCAGCGCGTTCTTGACGAGATCGCGCTGCGTCACTTCGCCGCGGCCTTCGAGGTTCGGCGGCCGTGTTTCGAGACGGACGACGTGCGGCTGCTGGAGCTGCAATTCGGCCGCGTCTTCGACCGTGATGATGCGCTCCGACGGATCGATCGTCTGCGACAACGCGTTCATCAGCGTCGTCTTGCCGGCGCCGGTGCCGCCCGAAATGATGATGTTGAGCCGTGCCGCCGATGCGATCTGCAGCACCTTGGCCATCTGCGGCGATGCGGACCCGTTTTGCACGATGATGTCGAAGTTGATCCGACGACGTGCGAATTTACGAATCGACATGCATGCGCCATTGAGGGCAAGCGGTGGAAATATGATGTTGACGCGTGAACCGTCAGCAAGACGGGCGTCGACCATCGGGCTGCTCTCGTCCACCCGGCGGCCGACCGCAGCGGCAATCCGCTGCGCGATGTTGTTGACGTGAGCGACGTCGCGGAACCGCACGGGCGAGAGCGTCAGCTTGCCGCGCTTCTCGACGAAAACCCGGTCGGGGCCGTTGACCATGATGTCGGTGATCGTGTCGTCGTCCAGCAACGGCTCGAGCGGGCCGAGGCCGATGATGTCGTCGACCAGTTCGGCTGCGAGTTGGCGCTGCTCGCGGCCGTTCAGCTGAAGCCGCTTCTCGTCGGCGATCTCCGCCAACAGCCGCTCGACCTCACCCTGCAGCCGGTCCGGGTTGGTCTCGGCGATCATCTGCGGGTCGATCTTGGCGAGACACGCGACGCGGAGCTGCGCGGTCGCTGAGGGGGGTGGCGCTGGGGCTGGCTCGGCTGAAGCTGCTGCTGTCGCCACCGCTGCAGCGGGCGCCGCGGCGGCGCCGAAAACCGGCGTCTCGGTGTTGCTGCGCCGACCGAAAACCGACCTGATTTCGTTCATGACTTCTTCTTCCCCTTAGCCGCTCCAAATAGACCGAAGACGCCTCGCCGCTGCGCCGACACGGGTCTCATCGGCACGATTTCGTCGGCGAGCTTAATGATTGCTTTGTGAAACGCGTTCTTCTGCGCGACAGCCGGCGTCCCGAGCGTGGCTGCGCGCTGCAATTGCTTCGGCAGCCAGGGGATGATGACGTCGACCGAGTTGCTCAAGCCGTCAACGACCTGCTTGATTTCGAGCCCGCCCGGAACCCCGGCGCGGTTGAGCACGACGACCGGCCGCGACACCTGCCGCGGGCCACGCGGCACCGCGAGATGCCGGAGCGCATCGCGGATCGAGGCGAGCGTCGGGTCCATCACCAGAACGCGGATATGCGCCATCTCCCGCAGCTCGCGCGTCAGCGGCGTGATGTGGCGCGGCAGATCGATAAGAACGAAATTGTAGCGATTGCACAGCAATTCGACGAGGTGCCGGGCCGCGCCCTCGGGCGGATTGATGACGGCGTCAAGCTGCTCCTCGGCCGCAAGCAAGCTCAGCCGATCGTTGACTGCGGGCGATGACCGCTCGGCGAACAGCACGTCGACGCGGCTCGGATTTTCGAGCGCGGCGCGGAGACCCCCGCTCGGCGCGTTCGACAGCATCAGCGCCGCCGTTCCAGCGTGCAGGTCGGCGTCCATCAGCAGCGTGTGGTGGCGCGCACGTTCGGCCAGCAGCATCGCGAGATTGACCGCGATCGTCGTGGTGCCGAGGCCGCCGCGCACACCGCTAACAGTCACGACCTTGCCGGTCCGGATTGGCGGCGCTTCGGCGACGCCGGCGATCGACGGGGCGAAGGTGCGCGCGACGATGTCGCGGCTCAGCGGCTTGTAGAGGTAGTCCTGCACGCCGAGGCCGCGCGTGACGCGGCGATAGAAGCCGACATCCGTCGACTCGCCGATGACAAACACGCGCACACCCGGCTCGACATACATCGCGAGCCCTTCGAGCGCCGCGAGTGGATCCGACTCGCCGGAGACGTCGACAATCAGCGTCGAAATTGGGGACTGCAGCGCCTGCAGCCGCTCGCACATCTCGGCGACGCCGCCGAGCCGGAACTGCGAATCGCTGCCGGCAACCGGGCCGAGCGCCTCCTGCAGTATCGCGAGCGACGCCTTGTCAGACGCACAGACGATGATCGGCAGACGGCTGACCGGCCCGTCGTTGAGCGGGCCGATCGGAGACATCAGGCTGGTTGCGCCGTCGGCCATTAATACGCGCCGCCCGTGTTGCCGCCGCCCGTATCGGCCGGCGTGCCCGACTGGAACACGCCGATACTCGTTTCCGGCAGTTTCTTGACCTTGTCGTTCAACAGCCGGCGGACCGCCTGCGCGGACAAAACCGACGGGCTGTTCGGGTCATCGACGCCGTACGCGGCGTCGGACGGCCGGGCCAGCATCGCGGCGATGTTGCGATCATTCACCCCCTCAGGTGACCACGTTCCGGCGCGCTTATACGGATCGTCGAGCCCAGCGCAGCCAGCGAGCAAACCTGCCAATGCGATCCCGATGACTTGCATGACCGGGAGAATAGCGACGCGATGCATCGTTCTTGTTCCTAGCGGATCATGAAGCCGGCGCCGGCCGGGACCGGCGTATCGGTCCCCTGGATCGCCTGGCCGAGCGGGACCGCGACCGGGGTCGGCGCGATCGGCCGCGCTTGAGGTCCCGTCCCGTGCTGGATCTGCCGGAACATAATGTGCCGGTCGACGTCGCCGGCCGGAACGAACCCGTCGGTCGGCGCGCGCAGCGCCGCCTGCACGCTGACCGGCCGCACGATGTACGGGGTGACGACGATCACGAGTTCCGACTTGTTGTGCAGGAAGAGGTCCGACCGGAAGAGCGGGCCGATTACGGGAAGCTCGCCAAGGTACGGCAGGCCACGGCCGGTCTGATCCGACGTATTAGAAAGGAGGCCCGCGATCGCGAAGCTCTGCCCCGACCCGATCTCAACGGTCGTGTCCGCACGGCGAACCAACAGCGCCGGAATCGTGATCGTGCTGCTGCCAAATACGCCGGTCGCAATCGGCACCGTGATTGCCCCCTGCGACGTCAGCTGGCTCACCTCCGGCCGCACGTGCAAGCTAATGCGCCCGTCCGTCAGCACCGTCGGCACGAACGAGAGCGACACGCCATATTGCTTGAACGCGATGCTGATCTCGTTGTTCTGCGCCGCGACCGGGATCGGGTATTCGCCACCGGCGAGGAAGCTCGCCGTCTCGCCGCTGCGGGCGGTCAGGTTCGGCTCGGCCAGCATCGTGATCAACTCGTCCTGCGCCAACAGGTCGAGAATCGTGTTGATGTTGGTGTGGTTGTCCTTGAAGTTGAGACCGAGCGTGTTTGGCAGGTTGGCGGACTGGCTGAGCCCGTCAGAAATCGTGCCGAAAATTGTCCACTTACCGCCAGCAATATTGGCGAGCGCGGTCCAGTTGATCCCGAGCTGCCGTGTGATCTCGCGGGAGATCTCGGCGATCCGCACCCGCAGCGTCACCTGGATCGGCGCGGAAATGGTGCCGCGATCGGCGAACAGCGCCTTCTCCGGAAGCTGGCTTGTCGCCTCAATATCCGCCCGCTCCGCGTCTTGCGGCGTTGCCCGGAAGCCGTCGCTGATCATGCCGTCCGGCGTCGTCCTGTAGCGAACGTCGGAATTCGGCAGTGCGGCGCGGGCGCTTCGCGCCGCCTCGGACGACGGGAAGCTCGAGGGGCGGACGATGATCTGATACTGCGCCAGCACGTTGCCGGCATCGTCCATAGCGGCGACCGTTGTCCGGCCAGGCCCAACGCCGAAGACGAAGACGCTGTTCGTGCTTGCGGGCCGCGCCTCGGCGACCTTCGGGTCGGCGGCGAAGAGGTTCGCGATCGGGCGTCCCGTGCGGAAGACGCGGCCCCCGCCCGCCTCAAGCACGATCGTCTCGGAACGCGCGGCCGGTATTATGGGGCGCGGTGTCGGCGCCGGAGCCGGTTGCGCGGACACGGCGAGGGGCGCGAGCGCCACGAAGGCGGCAAGCAACGCGCCGATAGCCGACGAGTGTCCGCGCCGGTGGACCATCAGAACTTAATCTCCTTGGGATCGGTCGAACCGCTGAACACGCGGACGCTGAGGCCGGCCTTGCCGGTCGGAAGATCACGCAGCGCCGTCGAGACGTCACCGCCCCAGGCGATAGGCGTACCGTCGGCCGCCCGCGCGGTTGCCGTCGCCGCCCGCGCCTGTGCTGCAGCATCGGCCGGCGTGCTGGGCGCGGTGGCGACTGTCGGCGCGGTGGCGGCTTGCCCCGGAACGCCCACTTTCGGCACCATCGAGACGGCACCCGGCGCCATGCCGACGGCGGCGACCGGAATGGCCGGCGGCACGGCCGGTGCGGGGGCCGCGCTCGCGGTCACGGGCTCGCTGACCGTCGTCTGCGGGGGGCTCGCCGTATCATCGGGCGCGCCGGCGGGCAGTGCCGAGCGCACGACGAGCGACAGGCGGCCAAGACGTTGGGCGACCGTCACCCGCTCGGCGTCATAGGGGGTCGCTTCGAGGGTCACGGTGCGGTTCTGGCTCGCCGACTGCTCGGCCGGCGCCGAGCCCTGCCCGCCCTGCACGAGCTGCTGGTCGACGGCGATCACGCGGACGTCGGACAGGACGAGCTCACCAGAGATGCGGCGGTCGATCGGCTGATCCTTATCGTCGATCGCCTGCGTCAACACGAGGTCCACGCGGTCACCAGGCCAGATCAGACCGGCCGTGCCGCTGACTGGGTCGACGCCGACGGTGACCGCGCGCATGCCCGGCGCCAACACCGCGGCCAGGAAGCCGCGATCACCGGGCGACAGAACCCCGTTCGACTCAAGCGGCTGCCCGGCATTGAAGCTATGTCGTACCATCGCACCGCGGAGCATAGACCGATTCGCGATGGTATCGACGAAACTGGCCGGCGGAATTTTATCCGGATCGACGTCTTTGCTGCCGACGTCTTCAAGCGCCAGTAGCGCCCCGGCGCGCACCGGCCGCGACGCGACCAGGATGTGCGCCTTCGGCGGTGGCGGCTTGGCGGCGACGGCGGTGGGGCCACCCTGTGGTTTCATCGCGATACTGATTGCGAACGCCATTCCGCCCAGACCGAGAAGCACGAGCAGTCCGACGACAAACCGCATGGCTGCGTTTCCTTAACGATCGAGAGCAGGCAGCAAGAACAGCAAGGCGCCGGCCGCGATGGCGGCGCCGTACGGCAAGGGCCCGCGCCGGCTGACACGCCACGCCTCAGCCTTCAGCACGCGCGCGAAAAATCCGGTGCGACGGCCGGGCGCCGGGCGTCGGACGACGAAAGACAAGGCGAGATATGCAACTGATAGTACGCCGCCCGCAACGGCAACGGCTAGCAAAAATGCGACGAAGCCCGCCGGCGGCAGAAGGAGTGCGGTTGCAACCAACAATTTGGCGTCGCCGCCCCCCAAGAGACCGCGCGACCAGAGGAAGCCGAGGATCAACAGCAGGCCGGCTGCGAGGCCCAGTTCGGGCAGCAGGCCGCCATGCGCGGCGCGAAGGCTGATGCCTACGATCGCGAGAACGGCCGGGACGCAATTCGGAATGGTTCGCGTCGCGAGGTCATGCACCGCCGCGACCAGCAGAAGCGCGGCGGCGATGATCACGAGGACCATGGCGATCCAGTCGCTCAGGACACGCGCTCCGTTGTCGCCACCGCCACGATCACAAGGCCGCCGCGGCGGCGTTGAAGATCGGGCTCAGATTGCCCCCAAGCACCGTTAGCGAGCCGATGATCACCAGGAAGATTAGCGACGCGATCAGCGCGTATTCGAGCGACGTGACGCCGCGCAGATCGAAACAGAACGATTTCACAATGATAGCGACGTTGGCACGCATGGAAGGGACCTTTATGGACAGCATCGCGATCTAGAAGCGCCTTTGGCGGCTCACCCCGGCGCCGGCTTTTGGCATTTAGGCACGTTTCACCCGGTCACCGGCATCGCGGTCGCCGGACGCCGACCCCAGTCGTCGACGCCTTGCGCGTCATTCCTTTTTTTGAGCCAGGGCTATCAATTCGGCATAGCCCCGAGCGCCGGGGACCGGCAGCTAAGGGACCACGAATCCAAGATCACAGCGAATTAGCGATCCGACCCAGCGTCGCCGTCAGCCCCGTTCCGAGGTTCGTCAATGCGGTGATAATCACGGCGGCGATGAGCGACGCGATCAACCCGTATTCGAGGGCCGTCACGCCCTTCCTGTCGGTCCGAAAGGAAAGGACGGCTGTGATGAGCGCACGCATAGCCGAGTCCCCTTTTTGAAGGATGACACGATATGCGATACGCTCATGCTAGCCAACCTGTAAGACTTCCGCCACACCGTGACGCCGCGATCCTCCTTCAGAGCTTACCGGCTACGGTATTGAAAACATTCGTGAGGTTCGTCCCAACCAAGCTCACGGCCGTGATGATCGCGACCGCAATGAGGGACGCGATCAGGCCGTACTCGAGCGCGGTGACGCCCTTCTTGTCGGCGCGGATCGCATGAACGATGGCATTGATATCATTCAGCATGACTTATCCTCTTTTTGAAGCGATTTCAGGGGTAGGCGCAGCATTTCGACAGCAAAGGCGAAGAAACGTAGCCGCAGACGCGCGTCGGCTGATCTCGCGGCCCTCTCAGGATCAGAGCTGGCCGGCAACGTTATTGAAAACGGCCGTGAGGTTCGTCCCGACCAAGCCAACGGCCGTGATGATCGCGACCGCGATGAGAGACGCGATCAGCCCGTATTCGAGGGCGGTCACGCCCTTGTCGTCGGTCTTCAGCGCCAGAACGGAAGCAACGAAAGCGATCATACGGCACCCCTTAGTTGGTGGATCAGACCATACCGATAACGACAGGTTGAGCTCCTCGCAACTTTTTTATGGTCCCTTACGCATTTTAGAGCTTAGGGAAGCTCGCGCTGAATGTCAGGCCCTGGCCAACCATGCCGACGGCCGTGATGATCACAGCCGCGATCAGCGAGGCAATCAGGCCATACTCGAGAGCAGTCACGCCCCTC
>CAYSTX010000043.1:0-18824 GCA_964434035.1 uncultured Acetobacteraceae bacterium | reverse complement strand
CGTGCCGGGCAAGGTCAGCGTGATGAGCTACCTCGACGGCGCGTCCTCCATACAGCCGCTCGACGTCGCGGTTCTGAAGGACACGCTGCTGCCGGTCCTGACGGATCAGGAGGCGGCCGAGCACGCCGTCATCCGGCTCTATCAAACCGCGTTCGGCCGCGCACCGAGCACCGCCGAACTCGCCCCATGGACGCGGGCGATCGAGCAGGGCACGCCCATATCGTCGGTCGCGCAGGCGATCATCAATTCGCCGGAATTTACCGCCCGCAATCCCGGTGCCACCAGTACGACCGGTTTCGTCGACGCGCTCTATGTCAACGGCCTGCATCGCGCGGCCGATCCGGCGGGCGCGGCGGGCTATGTCGGCGCGATCAACGACGGCATCCTCACGCGCGCGACAGCGCTCGACACGATCGCGAATTCCGATGAGGCGCGTGCGGATCTGTCGGCGCAGGAAAACGTGAGCTACGCGCCGACGGCCGAGGAGGAGGTTGCCCGTCTCTATGACACGGCTTTCGGTCGCGTCGCCGACCCGGCCGGGTTTCACGGGTGGACCTCGGCGCTGATCAATGGCGAGACGGTCACTCAGGTCGCCGCGTCCTTCATCGCGTCGCCCGAGTTCACGCAGCGCTACGGTATGCCGGGCCCGGCGGCGCTGGTCGCGCTGTTGTATGAAAATACGCTGCATCGCGCGCCCGACCTGCAGGGCGCCGCCGGCTGGGTCGACGCGCTCGCCCGCGGTATGTCGGAGGCGAGCCTTGTCGTCGGGTTTTCCGACAGCGCCGAACACATCGCGAACGAGGAGATCGCATCCCGCGTCAGTACGGGGCGAAACGATACATCGGGCGCCGGCACGACGCCGATCCTCGGCCTCATCCCGACACACGGGCCGGGTTCGCTTATCGGCTGACGCGCATGATCTCGTTCAGCCGCGCCGATGGCGGCGTTTCGGCGGCGAATCCGATCGTGCCCGCAGTCCGCAATTCGGTCGCGGCTCGAAGGAACCCACCGAGCGCCGCGCGCGCGAGCAACCCGCCGACGCTGATCCGCCGCGCGCCGGCCTCGAATACCTGAGCGGCCGACAGACCCAGGATCGCCGGGTTGAGCAGCACGTTCATTGGCTTCGGCACGGCGGCGCAGACGGCGCGGATTGCGTCGAGGCTCGGCAGCCCCGGCGCATAAAGCACGTCCGCGCCCGCATCGGCGAACTTGCGGAGCCGGCGGATCGTCGCGTCGAGATCGGCGCCGGGAAACAAATGCGCCTCCGCTCGCGCGGTCAGCACGAAGCCGCCCGGCACGGCGCGCGCGGCCTCGACGGCAGCGGCGACGCGCGCGACGGCCAATCCTTCGTCGGCCAGCGGCGCGCCGTCGCCCTCGATCACATCCTCGATCGAACCGCCGACGAGACCGCAAGCGGCCGCCGCTCGGATGGTTTTCGCCATCTCCTCCGGCGCGCGGGCGAAACCGTCGCCGAGGTCGGCCGAGACGGGGAGCTTCGTTGCCGCGACGATGGCGCGGGCGTTCTCCAGCGTTCCCGCCATGCCGAGCGACCCGTCCGGCAGGCCCGCCGACCACGACGCGCCGGCGCTGGTGGTCGCCAGTGCGTGAAACCCGAGGGAGGCGAGCAGGCGCGCCTCCCCCGCGTCTGCAGGGTTCGGGATGATGAAGCCGGGACCGTCGTGCAGCGCACGAAACGCCGCAACCTTCGCCGCGCGATCGGCCTCCGCCAAAACCATCGACCCCTCCCCCGTTTCCCCCGCCGGCGGGTTACCCGCCGATCTTGCCGCCGAGTTCATCCTCGATATGGACGCGGATGATCTCGTCGAACGATTTCTCCGCCTTGAATCCGAGTGCCAGCGCCCGCTGCGGGTCGAAGGCGCGGGGCCAGCCGGCGACGATCCGCTCGATCACCGGGTCCGGCTCGTGGCGGATCAGCCGCACCGCCGCATCCCCCGCCACCCGGCGCAGTGCCGCGATCTGCTCGCCAACCGTTGCCGACAGGCCGGGCAGGGAGAGCGTCCGCCGCGCGCCGAGCGGCGCTGTGTCGAGGGACGCCGCGTGCACGAGGAAACCGACCGCCGCGCGCGGGCTCGCGTGCCAGTGGCGAACCGTCTCAGCGACCGGCAGCACCGCCTCCTGCCCGGCGAGCGGCTCGCGCAGGATGCCGGAGAAGAAGCTGCTCGCCGCCTTGTTCGGCTTGCCCGGACGGATGCAGATCGTCGGCAGCCGCAGCCCAATGCCGTCCAGAATGCCGCGCCGCGAGTAGTCGGCGAGCAGCAATTCGCCGATCGCCTTCTGCGTGCCGTAGCTTGTCAGCGGCGTGGTCGCGAAATCGTCTGGGATGACGTCCGGCAACGGCGCGCCGAACACGGCGACCGAGGACGTGAACACGACCCGCGGCGCATAGGGCGCACCAGCCGCGCGGATCGCCTCAAGCAAGTACCGCGTGCCGTCGAGATTAACGCGGTAGCCGAGGTCGAAATTCGCCTCCGCCTCGCCCGAGACGATCGCGGCGAGATGAAAGATGACGTCCGGCCGGTCCGCGACCATCCGCGCCGCTTCGTCTTGCGTCGCGATGTCGGCCGCCCATGCCTTCGCCGGAATTCCCGAAGGCGCCGGCGGCTCGACCACGTCGACGAGCGAGAACCGCTCGATGGCGCGTGCGCCGATGCGTCCATCCGCCGCGAGACGCTGCACGAGCTTCCGCCCGATCATTCCGGCCGCGCCGGTCACCAACACATGCATATCGCTTACTAACCTTCCGTTCCGGGTCCGCCGTTGAAGAGGGGTAACGGGTGCAAAGTCTCGACGACACGCCACCCGTCGGTTGTGTCGAAATCCGTCTCACCGCCCGCAGCGACGCGAAGCCGCCAAGTCCCTCGCTCAAAACGCGATGGGCGCGGATTATCGGCGACGCGATCGTGCATGGCTTGCCTTCCCCCGCGCGGGATTAGGCTCGCGAGTGAGGCCCGGGATCAAGGGGCGAGGGCGGGGCGTAACCGCAGCGCCCGCTCCGGCAATCCGCTTGACTGTTGAGCGGCCAACGCACAAACAACAAAACAACAACAATGGTAGTCTCGGGGGGAGAGTTCGATGGGGCCTGTCGTTTCTCGGCGCACGTTGGGCATCGCTGCCGGCGCGCTGGCCGTTTCCAGCTTTTCGATCATTCGCGCCCGCGGTGAGCAGCCGATCCAGCTGCGCTGCTCGCTCGACACCGCCCCCTCGCATGGCCGCAACGTCTCGATTGCCGACTACCTGAAGAAGCTTGAGGCGGCGAGCGGTGGCAAGATCAAGACCGAGCTGTTCCAGAGCGGCCAGCTCTTCCCCGATCTCAACGTGTCGAAGGCGCTCGTCGAAGGGCAGGTCGAGATGGCGGCCCCCGGCTCCTGGACGCTGACCGGCTTCGTGCCGGACGCTGACCTTTTCCAGCTGCCGGCGCTCTATGGGCGCGATATCGAAGTCACGCATAAAGTCACTGACGGTGCCGCCGGAAAGCACCTCGCGCAGGCAATCGAAACGAAGATCCGCAGCCACGTCCTCGGTGCCTGGATCGATAACGGCTACCAGCATTGGTACACAGTCAATAAGAAAATCGAGACGCTCGCCGACTTCAAAGGCTTGAAGATCCGCAGTCCGGGCGGCGCCGGCGTCGCATGGCGTATCAAGTACGTCGGCGGCATCCCGAATACGACCGCATGGCCGAACGTGCCGCTCGCCCTATCGCAGGGGACGTTCGACGCCCTGATCTCAACCGACCTAAGCCTGGTCACGGCGAAGCTCTGGGATGCCGGCGTTAAATACGGTTTCGGCGACCGCCAATTCGTCGGCGAGTACCTGCCGATGGTCAGCCTGACGTTCTGGAAGTCGCTGACGCCGGACCTGCAGAAGACGATGACCGACCTCTGGGCCGAGAACATCTCGCAGTATCGCGCGAACATGCTCGATCAGCAGCTCGGGGCCCGCAAGACGCTCGAGTCACACGGCATCCAGTTCGTCGTTCCGACGGAAGAGCAGACGGCGGCCGCGCGGCATAAGATGATGGCGCAACAGGACGAGATGGCGAAGGAAATCCATATCTCGCCCGAAATGGTCAAGCTGGTGATGGCCGATCTCGGCTCCGTGGCCAACGCCTGATCTAGCCGGTCCCGGACGCGAAGAGGCGACGGCCGTGATGCGCCCGCTAACGCCGTGGGACCGCGTCGAGCGGACCCTCGTCGGTCTGCTCGGCGCGCTCGCGCTGATCGTGGGCATGGTGCAGATCCTCGGGCGCTACATCGACCCGTCGAATGCGATCAGCTGGGCCGAGGAAGTGATCGTTTATTTGATGATCTGGGCCGTGATGATCGTCTCGAGCCAGCTCGCTCGGAACGACGCCCACGTCCGGCCCGATCTCGTCCTGCGGATCCTGCCGCCGAACGCGCAGCGCGTCCTCGAATGCTTCAACTGCATCGTCGCCCTCATCTTCTGCGGCGGGATGATCTGGTACGGCTGGGACATCGTCAGCACATCCTGGTTGCTAGACGAAACCAGTTCGACCGAACTCGCCTTTCCAATGTGGCTCTATTACAGCGCACTGCCGGCCGGCGGCGTGCTGATGGCGGTTCGCTACACGATCCGGCTGGTGCGCTTCGCTTTCTACTACGATCCGGCGACGATGGTTGTTGGCCACTCGATCGAGCATGAACGCCCGATCGACATGCAGGGCTGAGCGGGCAACGACGCCACCATGAACGCGATCTGGTTCCTTCTGCTGTTCTTCGGCCTGCTCGCCTCCGGGATGCCGATCTTCCTGGTTCTCGGCGCGTGCTCAGTCGTCCTTTATTTCTACTCGGGTCAGCCGCTGATCGGCGTCGCGCAGGTCATCATCGACCACCTCAACTCGCCGGTCCTCATGGCGCTGCCGCTGTTCGTCATGGCGGCGACCTTTATGCGACAGGGCGGCGTCGCGCGCGCGCTGGTCGATGTCGCGGCGGCTTGGCTCGGCGGTGTGCGTGGCTCGCTCGGGCTCGTCACGGTTGTCGCTTGCACGCTGTTCGCCGCGATTTGCGGCTCGTCGGTCGCGACCGCCCTAGCGATGGGGACGATCCTGCTGCCGGCGATGATCGAGCGCGGCTATCCGCGCTCGTTCACGCTCGGCGTCGTTGGCGCGTCGGGCACGATCGGCATCGTCATCCCGCCGTCGCTGGCGCTCATTCTCTATGGCATCGTCGCCGAGCAATCCGTCCCGCGCCTGTTCCTCGCCGGCATCATCCCCGGTCTGTTGCAGGCGGCGGTGTTCTTTGCGTGGGTCTATTACGACGCGCGTCGCCGCAATTTCCCGCGCGAGCCGTCGCTGCCGTTCGCCGAGCGGCTGCGCGTCACCTGGCGCGCGCTGCCCGCCCTGTCGGTCCCGGTCGTGGTGCTTGTTGGCATCTATGGCGGCATCGTCACGGTGACCGAAGCGGCGGTTGTCGCCGCCGTCGTCTCGCTGTTCGTCAGCCTTTTCGTCTATCGCGGATTCCGGCCGTCGCAGACACTGTCGATCATCGCCGACGGCGTCCAAAGCGCGGGCGCAATCATGCTGATCATCGCGGCGGCCCTTGCCTTCGGGCATTGGATGACCGAAAGCGGCGTCCCGGCGCAGCTCGTCAAATTCACGCTCGAGCACCATTTCGCCACCTGGCAGTTCCTGCTGGCGATCAATATCCTGTTGCTGATCCTCGGCTGCTTCCTTGAGGTGACGGCGACGCTGCTGCTGGTGCTGCCGATCCTGGCGCCAGCGCTGAAGCCGCTCGGCGTCGATCCGGTGCATTTCTCGATCATCTTCACGCACAACATGGAAATCGGCCTCGTCCACCCGCCGGTCGGGCTCAACCTATTCGTGCTGTCCACCATTTCGCATGCGCCGATTGGCGAGGTGATCCGCGGCATTCTGCCGTTCCTGCTCCTGCTCCTCGGCGTCCTCATGATCATCACGTACGTCCCGAGCATGACGCTCTGGTTGCCCAACGCGGTCTACGGACAATGATCCGCGTCCCTCGTGTTCCGCCTGTTTCGGAGATCGCCACGATGCTTTCGCGCCAAACGCTGTTCGCCGCTCTCGCCGCCTGCTCGATGCTCGCCGCGTCAGGCGGCGCGGGGGCTCAGCCGGCGCCGGGTCCGGCGCAGGCCGAAATCAAAATCGGCCACCTGTATGCGGGGTCCGGTACTTTCGCGAGCATCTCGATGCCGGTCGATCTCGGGCTGAAGCTCTGGGTCGATCGCACCAACGCGGAAGGCGGCGCCATGGTCGGCGCGTACGGCAAGCGTATCCCGCTCAAGCTCATCGACTACGATGACCAGAGCAACACCGCGACGGCGGCGACGCTCTACAATCAGCTCATCACGCAGGACAAGGTTGACATCCTGGTCGCCGACAGCGGCTCGGTGCTGACTTCGGTCGCGGTGCCGATCGCGCGCGAGCACAAGCAATTCCTGTTCGACCCGACGGGCACCGGCGCGGCCTTCTTCACGAAGGACAACCCCTATATCGCCCTGCTGGCCGATCCGGTCTCGAACGTCTGGCCGAAATACATCGTTGATTTCCTGGCCGCCGACGCAGTCCCGGCCGGCATCAAGAAAGTCGCTCTCCTCTACTCGACCAATGACTTCACAGGCACACAAGCGAACGCGGTGCGGGGCTTCATCAAGGCGGCGAACAAGGGGATCGAAATCGTCTACGACCAAGGCGTGCCGACTACGACCTCCAACTACACGACGATCCTGTCGAACATCGAGGCCGCGAACCCCGATGCGGTCATCGCGCTCGGTTACCCAGGTAACGACATTGCGTTTCTGCGAAATCTGCAGGATAGCGGCTCGAAATTCCGGATGCTGTTCAACATCTACCCCGGTCTCGAGACCGACGAGTTGCTGCACACCGTCGGCGCGGCCGGGCTAGACGGCGGCTTCACGTACGTCACCTCAGTCGCGTTGGAGTACAAGCCCGAGGTCGGCATGTCGCTCGAAGAATTCCGCAATGCCTGGCATCGCGCGTATCCCAACACGAGCGTCGCGTTCGGCTGGAACTCGATCGCCGGCTACCAGACCGGCCTCGTGCTGGAGCGCACGCTGGCGACCGCCAAGAGCCTCGATCAGATGGCGCTGCGTGAGGCCGTATTTGGATTGTCGGGCAAGCTGAAAACACTGAACGGCTCGTTCGAGCTGAACGATGAGGGCGCGCAGATCGGCGAGCTGACCCCGATCGGGCAGGTCCACGCCGAACCCGACGGGAAGTCGATCAAGATAACCGTCGTCTATCCGCCGGACGTCGCGACCGGTAAGCCCGAGTTCGGCAAGCCGGGACAATAGAGCCGGTGCACGCTGGTCGGGGCCGCTAATCCCGCCACATGTTTCTGCACGCCGTCATCACGGGCCTCGCGTTCGGCCTGTATTTCACGCTGGTCGGGCTTGGTCTGAACCTCGTGTTCGGAGTCATGCGGATCGTCAACCTCGCGCATGGCGATTTCCTCATGCTGGGCGCGTTCGTCGCCTACTGGGCGTTCACGCTGGCGGGTCTCAATCCGTTGATCGCGGCGCTGATTGTGCTCGTGACGTTCGTCATCATCGGTTTGCCGCTCTACTACCTCGTGGTTCCACGCCTGCTGAAGGCCCGCGATTCCGAGATGCTGTCGATCATCCTGTTCTTCGGTCTGTCGCAGATGATCGAGGCGGTCGCCACCATCGCGTTCGGCACGTCCGAGCGGTCGATCCCCGGTCGCGTGCTCGGGCGCGGCCCGGTGCGGCTGCTAGGGCAGGCGTTGCCGACCGCCTGGGTCTACGGCGCCGCCGTCAGCGCGCTCGCCGTGGTGCTGGTGTACATCTATCTCTATCGGACGAGACTCGGGACGCTGACCCGCGCCGTCATGGTCAACCGCGACGAGGCGCTCGCAACCGGCATCGACGTTGATCGGGTCTCAGCGATCGCGTTCGGCATCGGCATCGCGCTGGCAGGCGTTGCCGGCGTCTTCTCGCCGTTCATGCTCGGGTCGGTGACGCCGTCCATCGGGGGCGAAATCACGATCGCGGCCTTCGCGGTGATCGTCGTCGGCACGCTCGGCAACCCGCTCGGAACGGTTCTCGGCGGCATCATTTATGGCATCAGCCTTATGCTGATGCAGACCTATCTCAGCTCATGGGCGAACCTGTTGCCGAACCTGCTGCTGATCGGCGTACTGCTTGTGCGGCCCGAGGGGCTGCTCGGCCGGAAGACGCGCCGTGCGTAGAAACTTCACCGACGTGCTGATCGCCGCCGTTGTCGTCGCCGTCATGGCGGCGGCGCCGTACGGCTACTCGAACGAGCTTCTGTTGTTCAACTTCGTCATGTTCCTTGCCCTCTCGCAGGGGCTGAACATCCTCTATGGTTTCACCGGATACTTGCCGTTCGGCTATGTCGGCTTCTTCGGGGCGGGCGCGTACGGCTTCGCGGTTGCCGTCATGCACGCCTCTGCGCCCGCGCCGCTCGCCATCGTCGCGGGCGTCGTGTGCGCGCTCATCCTGGCGCTTGTGCTGACGCCGCTCTTGCGTCTCTCCGGCGCCTATTTCGCCATCTCGTCGCTGGCCGCCGCGCGGTCCGTCTATGAGGTCGTCGCCAATCCTGCACTGCAGGACGTGACGAAGGGTCCGTACGGCGTGTCGCTGCAGCAGGTGTTCGCGCCGCGGACGAGCTATGAGGTCGCGGTCGCGGTGCTCGCGCTCGCCCTCGGCATCGTCGTCTGGCTCCGCAACTCCCGCTTCGGCCTCGCACTGCAGGCGATCCGCGAGGACCCGGTGAGCGCCGCCACCGCCGGCGTCTCGATCGTGCGCTTCCGCACGGTTGCGTGGCTGCTGTCGGCGGGCATCGCCGGTCTGGTCGGCGCCGTGTTCGCCTGGCACATCTCGGTCTTCTACCCCGAGACTGCGTTCGACCTGCAGTTCAGCATCTTCGCGATCGTCTTCACGCTGTTCGGTGGCGCGACGACGCTGCTCGGGCCGGTGTTCGGCGTTGTCATCCTGTACGGCATTTACAACGCGATTGGCATAACCGTGCCGCAGTACTTTCAGCTGATCTACGGCACGCTGATCGTCGGGCTCGTGCTGTTCCTGCCGGCGGGCCTCGTCTCGCTGCTGACGTCGCGAGGCGTGCGTGTCCCCTGACGCAAGGCCGCCGCTTCTGGAGGTCGATTCCGTCGTCAAGCGCTTCGGCGGCTTTCGCGCGCTGGACGGCGTGTCGTTTCATCTGAACGCGGGCGAGGTGCTCGGGCTGGTCGGGCCGAACGGCTCCGGCAAGACGACGTGCATCAACGTTATCTCCGGCCTGTACATGCCCGACGCGGGCGTCGTCCGCCTCGACGGCGCCGACATTGGCGGGCGGCCATCGCATCTGCTCGCACGCACCGGCATCAACCGCACGTTTCAGTCGCCGAAACCATTTCTGTCGCTCACGGTGCTGGAGAACATCCTCGTTGCCGCGACCTATGGCCGCCGCCACGACGCGCCGCAGATCGACGTCGCGACGCTGCTGGCGACGCTTGAGCTGGACACGATCGCCGCGCGCCCTGCGGCCGAGCTGAACAGCGCCCAGCAGAAGACGCTCGACCTCGCCCGCGCGCTCGCGACCGCGCCACGTCTGCTGCTAATCGATGAGCTTGCCGCCGGTCTCAATCCGGCCGAGCTTCTGCGGATGTCGGATCGCCTGCGCGCGCTCGCCGCGAGCGGCATGGCGCTGTTGGTGGTCGAGCATCTGATGGGCTTCATCGAGCGCGTAACGGACCGGGTAATCGTGATGAATGCCGGTCGCGAAATCTTCGGCGGCACGCTCGCGGACGCGACACGCGACCCGACTGTCGTGCAGGTATTTCTGGGCAGCCCGCATGTCTGAGGCACGCGACGGCACATCGGACGGCGTGCCGCTGCTGGTCGCCTCCGGCCTCGTCGCCGGCTACGGCAAGCTGCAGGTGCTCTGGGGCGCCGGGCTCACGGTCCGGGCGGGGCAGTCGGTCGTGCTGCTCGGCTCGAACGGCGCCGGCAAGACGACGCTGCTGAAGGTGCTGCTCGGCCTGCTGCCGGCCTGGGACGGGCGGGTCGCGCTGGCGGGGCAGAACGTGACGGATCTGCGGACGGACCGGCGCGTCCGGCTCGGCATGGCCTACATGTCCGAGCTCGGCGTCTTCCCGGGCCTCTCGATCGACGAAAACATCCGCATCGGCGGCCAGTTCGTCCCGGCATCGGCGCTGCGCGCACGGATGGAGGAGCTGTACGAGATCTTCCCGGACCTCACGAAAAAGCGCCGCGCGCAGGCGGCCGGTCTGTCGGGCGGACAGCGGAAGATGCTCGGAATCGCCAAGGCCTTGGCCGCCGGGCCGCGCGTCCTGGTGATGGACGAGCCGTCCGCCGGGTTGTCGCCGCTCTTCGTCAATGAGGTGATTTCGATCCTGTCGCGGTTTCGGGCAAGCGGCCTCACCTTGCTGATCGCCGAACAGAACGTTGCCTTCCTCGATCTCGCCGACGTTGTGTTCACGCTTGAAAACGGCCGGATCCGCTTCGAGGGGACGGTCGCCCAACTGCACGCCGACGACGCGCTTCAGCGCGCCTATTTCGGGCTGGAGGGCACCGCGGTCTGACCGAAGCGAGGCGGTTCCGCTTTCGTTTTACCGCCCGCCCGCCGCATACTTTGGCCAGCAGCCACCGACCAAAGAGGACCGCGCCATGACGTACGCCGCCCCGCTTCGCGACATGCGGTTTGTGCTGAAGGATCTGGTCGGCCTCGACCGGATCGCTGCCCTGCCGGGCTGCGAGCAGGTGACGTCCGACTTGGTTGACGCAATCCTCGACGAGGCCGGGCGCTTCGCCGCCGATGTGCTGGCGCCGCTGAACCAGACGGGCGATCGCATCGGCTGTCGGCTTGAGGACGGGCGGGTGACGACGCCGCCCGGCTTCGCCGACGCCTATGCGAGCTTCATCGCCGGCGGCTGGACCTCGCTCGCGGCCGACCCGGTTTTCGGCGGCCAGGGCTTGCCCTCGGTCATCGCCGCCCCGGTCGATGAGATGGTGCACGCCTCCAACATGTCGTTCGGCCTGTGCCCGTTGCTCACGCGTGGCGCGATAGAGGCGCTGCATCTCTGCGGCAGCGACGACCAGAAGCGCCGCTACCTGCCGCGTATGGTCGAGGGCATCTGGACCGGCACGATGAACTTGACCGAGCCGCAGGCCGGGTCCGACCTGTCGGCCGTCCGCACCCGTGCGGTCCCCGAAGGCGACGGCACGTACCGGATCACCGGCACGAAGATCTTCATCACGTACGGCGAGCACGACTGGACCGACAACATAATCCACCTTGTGCTCGCCCGCCTGCCGGACGCGCCCGAGGGGGTGAAGGGCATTTCGCTGTTCGTCGTGCCAAAGTTCCTGGTCGATAAAGACGGCAACGTCGGCGCGCGCAACCACGTCGTCTGCACCGGGATCGAGCATAAGCTAGGGATCCACGCGAGCCCGACCGCCTCGCTCGCCTATGAGGGCGCGATCGGCACTCTCGTCGGCGAGCCGAATCGCGGCCTCGAATACATGTTCATCATGATGAACCTCGCCCGCTTCGCCGTCGGGCTGGAGGGTGTCGCGATCGCCGACCGGGCGACGCAGGCGGCGCTCGCCTACGCCCGCGACCGTGTTCAAGGGACCGAAATCGGCGTGCGCGGCGGGGAGCGGGTCGCGATCATCCGGCACCCGGATGTACGGCGGATGCTAATGTCCATGCGCGCGCAGACCGAGGCGATGCGCGCGCTTGCTTACGTCACTGCCGCCGCCCTCGACACGGCCGCGCGCCATCCCAACGCCGGGGCGCGCGCAGCAGCGCAGGCCGAGGCCGATCTGCTCATCCCCGTCGTCAAGGGCTGGTCCACGGAGACCGGCATCGAGATCGCGTCCACCGGGATTCAGGTGCACGGCGGCATGGGCTTCATCGAGGAAACCGGTGCGGCCCAATACCTGCGCGATGCGCGGATCACGACGATTTATGAGGGCACGACCGGCATTCAGGCGAACGACCTGATCGGCCGCAAGATTGCGCGTGACGGTGGCGCCGCGGCCGGCCGCGTCATCGCCGCGATCCGCGCCACGGAAAAGGCGCTATCGGAAACGCCCGACCCTACCTGCCACGCGGTCGCGCCCGCGCTCGCGGACGCCGCGGCGGCACTTGAGCGCGCGGTCGCCTGGGTGGTCGCGACGCATCGCGCCGATCCGCGCGTGACGGCTGCCGGCGCCGTGCCGCTGCTGCGCTTGTTCGGGATCGTCGCTGGCGGCTGGCAGATGGGGCGCGCGGCGGTGATCGCGGCCGGCCGGTTGGGGCAGGGCGACAGTGCCGATCGCGAGTTCTATGTGGCGAAGCTGAACAGCGCCCGCTTCTATGCCGACCACGTCCTGTCGCAGGCACCGGGGCTTGCGCACGCGGCGACTTCCGGCGCGATCGGCACGCTCGGCCTCGACGACGCGGCGCAGTTCGCGGCCTGACACGCGGCCCGACGGTCTCGACCGGACGGCACGGACAGATTAGAGGGTGGCGACGAACGGGCGCATCGCCGCGTCCTCCACCGTCCGTTAACTACAAGGGCTGCGATGCGCCTCGCCCGACTACTTCCCGGTCTCGTAGACACGAGCCGGCGCCACGCAAGACTGGTCTTGCTGCTCGCCCTCGTCCTGGTGATGCTCTCGGGCTTCGCCGCTTGGCTGCGTCTCGGCGTCAGTACTGACACGGATAAATTGTTCGCCGAGTCGCTGCCGTGGCGGCAGCGCGCGATCGCTTTCAGCCGCGACTTTCCACAGTTCCACGACCTGATCGTCGCCGTGATTGACGCCAATGCGCCGGAGGAGGCGAACGCAACGGCCGCCGCGCTGGCCAAGGTGCTGTCGTCGGACACGACCCACTTTGCGACGGTGCGCCGGCCGGATGCCTCTCCGTACCTTCAACAGGAAGGCCTGCTGTTTCTCGACCGCAAGCCGCTCGAGACGCTGCTCAACAGCACGATCGACGCGCAGCCGTTCCTCGGCCAGTTGGCGGCGGACCCGAGCGCGCGGGGCCTCTTTTCGGCGCTGTCGCTGCTCGGCATGGGCGCTTCGGCCGGGCAGGCGGACCTCACCCCCTATCTCCCGGCGCTTCGCGCGTTTCACACGTCGCTCGCCGCCGCCGTCGCGGGCCATCCGCGTCCGCTGTCGTGGCAGCGACTGATCGGTGGCAGCCTTGCCGAACTCGGCGGACGCTATCGCTTCGTGCTGGTGCAGCCGCATCTCGACTACGGCGCGCTACAGCCGGGCGGTGCGGCGACGGCCGCGCTGCGCGCCGCCGCCGCGCAACTGCCGTTCGTCAAGGACGGCACCGCGCATGTCCGCCTGACCGGCTCCGTCCCGCTCGCCGATGAGGAGTTTGCGACCGTCGCGCAGGGCGCCGTCACCGGGCTGATCGGTAGCTTTATCCTGATCACGCTGTGGCTGTTCCTTGCACTCCGCTCCTGGCGGCTGATCGTGCCGGCGCTCGGCACACTCGTGCTCGGGCTGATGCTGACGCTGATGTTCGCGTCGCTCGCTGTCGGCACGCTCAACCTCGTGTCGGTCGGGTTCGGAATTTTGTTCGTGGGAATCGCGGTCGATTTCGCGCTGCAATTCTCCGTGCGGTTTCGGGAAGCGCTCCGCGACGCGAGCGGTGATCTCGTCGTCGCGCTTAGCCTGACGGCGGGGCGGTCGGGCGGACAGATCCTGGTCGCGGCGACGGCGACGGCGGCCGGCTTCCTCGCCTTCGTGCCGACGGATTTCACCGGTGTCGCCGAACTCGGCCTGATCGCCGGAATCGGCATGTTGATCGCGTTCATCTGCACGCTCGGCTTCCTGCCGGCGTTCGTGGCGCTCTGCCGGCCGCGTTCGTCGGCCGTCGAGGTCGGTCTGCCCGGAGGGCACCGTGCCGATGTCTGGGTCGCCCGGGCGCGGCTGCCGCTCCTGGCGGTCTTCGCGGCTATTGCGATCAGCGCGGTGGCACTCGCGCCCCGCATCATGTTCGACGCCGACCCGCTGCACACCAAGAATGAGCACACCGAGGCGATGCGGACGCTCATGGACCTGATGGACGATCCGATCACCAATCCGTTCACGATCGACGTCATGACCCCGAATGCCGACGCGGCGGATGCGCTGGCGCGCCGTGTCTCGGCGGTTCCGACGGTCGCGCAGACGGTGACGCTCGATAGTTTCGTCCCGACCAATCAGAAGGAGAAGCTCGCGCTGATCGAGGATGCGAGCTCGATCCTCGGCCCGAGCATTGCGGTCCGCGAGGCGCCCGCGCCCGTCACCGCGAGTCAGATCCGGCTCGCAGCCCAAACGGCACTCTCTGCCATCCAGCCGGCCATCAAGTCGCTGCCGCCCGATCATCCGCTGCGCGATATCGCGGCCGATCTCGGCGCCCTCGTCGCGACGTCGGACGCGACGCTGATGGCAGCGAACAGCGCGCTGACGCAGTTCCTGCCGATGGAACTCGACGCGCTCCGCACGGCGCTCTCGGCCAAGCTAGTGACGCGCGCGGACATCCCGCCGAATATTGCGCGCGACTGGGTGCTGCCGGACGGCAGGACGCGAGTGCAGGTCGTGCCGACATCGGCCGCCCGCGACAGCGCTGGCCTCGTTCGCTTCGTCAAAACGGTGCAAGAAGTGGCGCCCGAGGCGCAGGGCTCGGCCGTCACGATCGTTGCCACCAGTGCCACGATCGTCTCTGCCTTCCGCTCGGCCGCGATCCTGGCGCTGATCGCGATCGCGGTGATCCTGGTCGTCGCGCTGCGGCGTCTCCGCGACGCGGCGCTCGTGCTGGCACCGCTGCTACTGTCGGCGGCGATGACGGTGCTGGTCGTCGTGCTCGCGCCGCTGCCGATCAACTACGCGAACATCATCGCACTGCCGCTGCTGCTCGGCGTCGGCGTGTCGTTCAACATCTATTTCGTCATGAACTGGCGGCGCGGGCTGGTCGGGCCGCTCGGCTCCGCGACGGCGCGGGCGGTTCTGTTCTCGGCGCTGACGACGGGCACCGCCTTCGGCTCGCTCGCGTTGTCCGCGCATCCGGGCACCGCCAGCATGGGCGCGCTGCTGCTGAGCAGCCTCGGCGGCACCTTGGTCGCAAGCCTCATATTCGAGCCGGCGCTCCTCGCGGCACTTGGGCCGCCGCGCGCGCCTCGGTCTTGATCGGGCGCGGTTAAAGCGCGACCGCATGCGCCGCGCGTCAACGGAACCTCAAGCTTTCTGATCGATCCTTGCGGCCTCACGCGAGGTCTATCCGGATGAGCGACACGCCAACCGCGCCCGAACCCAATTCCGCCGACATCGACCGCTTGTTCGGATACGAAACGTACGCACGCGACACCGCGACCGGCGGCGGGATCGAGCGCATCATCAACTCGGGCTTCGTCTCGTACGAGCGCCTGCCGATGCTGGAGATCGTGTTCGATCGCCTCGTCCGCATCATGTCGGCCAGCCTCCGCAACCTGACCAACGAAAACGTCGAGGTCGGAATCGACACGATCGACTCCCTCCGCTTCGGCGACTACCTCAACAGCGTCCCCCTGCCGACGATGATCGCGGTCTTCAAGGCGGAGGAATGGGACAATTACGGGCTGCTGGTACTCGACAGCGCGATGATCTATTCGATCGTTGACGTGCTGCTCGGCGGCAACCGCAACATGGCGCCGACACGGATCGAGGGGCGCCAGTACACGCCGATCGAACGCTCGCTGGTCGAGCGGTGTGCCCGCGTCGTTCTCGCGGATCTTGCGGCAAGCTTCGCGCCGTTGAGTTCGGTAACGTTTCGGTTCGAGCGGCTTGAGGTCAACCCCCGCTTCACTACCATCTCGCGCCTCTCGAGCGCGGCGGTCGTGGCCCGGCTGCGCATCGACATGGAAGGGCGCGGCGGCCACATGGGTCTGGTGCTACCAAACGCCACGTTGGAGCCGGTGCGCGAGCTGCTGCTGCAGCAATTCACCGGCGAGAAGTTCGGCCGCGATAGCACGTGGGAGACGCACCTCGCCGACGAACTGTGGAAGACCGAGGTCGAGCTCGAAGTCGTGCTCGACGAGCAGGAAATGCGCCTGTCCGAAATCATGGCGTTGCAACCCGGCAGCCGCATCGCGCTGCGCTACCAACGGAGCGGCGCCGTGCGAATTCGTTGCGGTATGGTGCCGTTGTTCGAGGCGAAGCTTGGCCGGCACAAGGACTGCATCGCCGTCCGGATCGAGGAGGACATCCTGCACGGCGACGAGCCACGCGAGACCCGCCAGTAGCGATTGACGATGGCTGCCGCGTCGGCCACATCCTCGCCGCATGCTCATACCGCGGAGAAGATTGTGATGGGTCGGCTCGGTTCCTTGCTGGCGGCGACGGCGGTCGCCGGTACGCTCGTTGCGCCTACCGCGCGGGCCGCTGACGAGCCCGGTTTGCAGCGATATCAGATCGGCGACCTGAAGCTCGAAAACGGCGGCGTCATTCACGATTTCAACATCGCCTACATGACCGAGGGCACGCTGGCGCCGGACAAGAGCAATGTCGTGCTGATGGTGACGGCGATCGGCGGCAACCACCACCGAATCGACTATCTAATCGGCCCCGGCAAGGGTCTCGATACGAACCACCTCTTCGTCATCAAGACGGACGCGATCGGTAACGGCATCACGACGTCGCCGAGCACCAGCACGGCGCAGCACGGCCCCGACTTTCCGCACTTCACGATCCGCGACATGGTGCAGAGCCAGTATTTGCTGCTGCAGCACCTCGGCATCACCCACCTTGTCGCCGTCGCCGGCGCATCCATGGGCGGAATGCAGTCGCTGCAATGGGCGGTGAGCCACCCGACCATGATGGACACGGTCGTCGCGCTGACGCCGATGGCGCGGACGTCGGCGTGGTCGATCGCCGTGAATGAGGCGACGCGACACGCCCTCATGCTCGACCCCGCGTTCGACAACGGCCATTACGCAGCGCAGCCGACCGGCGGGTGGAAGCTTCGGGCCGACATCCTGAACGTGCTGGCTACGCGCACGCCGGCCGCGATGCGGCTTCAGTTCGAACAGCCCTCAGACGTGCTCGGCTGGATGACGGCGCAGGAGGATGCAACCGTCAAAAGCGGTTTCGATGCCAACGACTGGATTGCGCAGACCTGGGCGTATGACCACCACAACGTCGGCGACACGGTCATTGACGGCAAGAAGCCGTTCGACGGTGACCCAATCCGCGCGCTGCATTCGGTGCGCGCTCGCGTGCTGATCATGTCGGGCCGGCTCGACCTCTACAATCCGGTCGAGGAGGGGATCGAGGCGGCGAACGCCATTCCGAACGGGCTCCACGTCACCATCCCGTCGGTGCAGGGCCATGTCGCGGCCACCGCCGGCTACCGTCCCGCCGACATCACGTTCGTCAACCAAACCGTGCGCGACTTCATGGCCGACCTGCCGGTCATGCACCGATCGCCGCAATAGCTTCCCGCATGCCGGGGTCGAGCAGCGCGGCCAGCTCCGCCTCATGCTCGTACTCCGGCATGAGGCGGGTCAGCAACGTGTTGCGCCGCGTCGCCGGATGGAGATAGATCTCGCTCGATCCGGCCGGTAACGCCCGCACGAGCCGCCGCACGCGCTCGGGCGTCATATGCCCGCTCCAGGCGAGGCCGAACACGGCGTCGTCAGTCGCGAAGCCGGCGCGCCGCGCCGCGATACGGAGCCACCGCGTCCACACCGCCATCGCCCGCGCGCCGGCAGTCGGCCGCTCGCCGAGCGCCGCCATCACCGACGGCGGCTCATACGGCACCCGCACGCGGCTCAGGCCGTAATTGCGCCCGATCCGCAGCACAAGGCGGCCGACAACGGGATGCAGATGCATGTGCTTGTGCGCGTCCGCGTGCGCGAGGGTCAGGCCGGTCGCCGCGAAGGCCGCGAACTGCGCGTCGATCTCGGCTGCAAGCTGCGCGCGCGCCGCACCGCTCGCCGCATAGCGCACGCCGAGGCGCAATTGTTCCGACGGAAACCACCCGTCCGCCCCGACCAGCGCCGGTATCCGCGCGGGCGGCAGGGCGGCCGGCCCCTCGATCACCACGAGATGCAATCCGACCCGCAAGCCGGGATTGCGCCGCGCCCGCGCCACCGCGTCGGCGGCCGCCGCGCCGCCGACCATCAGGCTCGCATCCGTCAGCACGCCGTCGCGATAGCCGCGCTCGACCGCCTCGTTGACGGCCTCGCTCAGCCCGAAATCGTCGGCCGTGATCCGAAGCAGGCGAGGTGCGCTCAGGCGGCTTCCGTGTGGCGTTCGCGCAGGAACTGGAAGAACTCGACGCCTTCGCGAAGGCGCCGCTTCATCATCTGCGGGCTGCGCACCATCTCACCGACAATCGCCGCGATCTTCGGCGCGCGGAAATAGAAGCGCCGATAGAACGTCTCGACGCTGTCGAAGATCTCCGTATGCGTCAGATGCGGGTAATGCAGTGGCGCGATCTGAATGCCGCTCTCGTCGATCAGCTCGGCGTGCTCGGCGTCGAGCCAGCCGTTCGCGACGGCCTGATCGTAGAGGAACGTGCCGGGATACGGTGCCGCCAGCGAGACCTGCAGCGTGTGCGGATTGATCTCGGTCGCGAAGCGAATCGTCTCCTCGATCGTCTCGCGCGTCTCGCCGGGCAGGCCGAGGATGAAGGTGCCGTGGATCTTGATGCCAAGCTCGTGGCAGTCGCGCGTGAACTGCTTCGCGACCTCGATCCGCATGCCCTTCTTGATGTTGTGCAGGATCTGCTGGTTGCCGCTCTCATAGCCGACCAGCAGCAGGCGCAG
>CAYSTX010000042.1:14792-19218 GCA_964434035.1 uncultured Acetobacteraceae bacterium | reverse complement strand
CCCTGGCCCGGCAGTCATTTGGCCCGCGCGCTCCCAACACGTTGACCAGCATGAACAACCTGGCGGAGCTGTATGAGATTCAGCGCCGCTATGGCGAGGCGGAGCCGCTGTTGCGCGAGACGCTGCAGCTGCGCGGCGAGGTGCTGGGCCCGAAGCATCCGGACACGCTGCTCAGCATGAACAGACTGGCGGAGCTGTATGAGGCTCAGGGCCGATATGGTGAGGCGGAGCCGCTGTTGCGCGAGACGCTGCAGCTGCGCCGCGAGGTGCTGGGGCCGAAACATCCGGACACGCTGGCCAGCATGAACAACCTGGCGGAGCTGTATGAGGCTCAGGGCCGGTTTGGCGAGGCGGAGCCGCTCTTTCACGGGACGCTACAGCTGCGCCGCCAGGTGCTGGGGCCGAAGCATCCGGACACGCTGGCCAGCATGTACAACATGGCGGGGCTGTACGAGGCTGAGCGCCGGTTTGGCGAGGCGGAGCCGCTGCTGCGGGAGGCGCTGCAGGGCTTCCGTGAGGTGCTGGGAACGGCGCATCCGCAGACGCTGGCCAGCATGAACAACCTGGCGGCGCTGTACAACCACCAGGGCCGGTATGGCGAGGCGGAGCCGCTGTTGCGCGAGGCGCTGCAGCTCTCCCGGGCGGTGCTGGGGCCGAAGCATCCGGACACGCTGGGCAGCATGAATAACCTGGCATTTTCGTATGCGCGCCAGGGCCGGTATGGCGATGCGGAGCCGCTGTTGCGCGAGGCGCTCCAACTCGACCGCGTGGTGCTGGGGCCGGCGCATCCGCAGACGCTGGCCGCGCAGCTGAACCTGGTCGGATTGCTGGCGGCGCAGGGACAGATCACGGCCGCCGCGGCCTTGCAGGCGCAAATGGAGCCGCAGGTGCTGAGCTGGCTCGGGGTCGAGCTCTACAGCACTGAGGCGGCGACGGTCCGCCGGCAGCTGGTCGCCTCGCAATCGACCTATCAGGAGGTGGCGCTGAACCTGGCGGTGGCGCCAGGAGCGGACGCCGCTGCGGCGCAGCTGGCCGCCTCGGCGTTGCTGCGGTTCAAGAACCTCGCCGCCGACGAGGCCGCTTTCCTGGCGCATCTGTCACGGGCGAGCCCGGACCCGCAAATCCGCGCCGCGGCCGATCAGGTGCGGGCGCTGCACCAGCAACGGGCGCGCCTGTTCCACGCCGGCGGCAGTCCCGCCGAGGTGGAGCAGACAGCGCGTGATCTCGATTCCGCCGAGCTCGAACTCGGTCGGCTGAGCCCGACCTATTCGCCGCAGCTGCAGGTGCGCACCGCAAGTCTGCCCGACCTGCAGGCCAGCCTGAGCGGCCTGCGGGCGCGCAGCGCTCTGCTGGAGCTTCGGCAATTCTCGCCGGTCGACTTCCACACCCAGGTCTGGAGCGCCCCGCACTGGGCGGGGGTGCTGATCGGGGGCGACGGATCTGTGCGGGCGCGCGATCTGGGCGCCGTGGCCGACAGCGGGCCAGCGGTTGCCGCCCTACTGGCGGATCCACAGGGCAAGGCCGGCAAGGATGCGTCTGCGGCGCTGTACCGACAGTTGATTGCGCCGTTTGCGGCGGAGCTGACCGGCATCCAGCGTCTCTACGTCGCGCCGGACGGCATGCTCAGCCTACTCTCGTTCGGCCTGCTGCAGGACGGGTCGGGGCCACCGCTTATGGCGCTCATGGATGTGCGGTTGGTGCAGAGCGGGCGCGACCTGCTGCCCCAGCCGGCGGTCCAGCCGGCGCGCGGCCTGGTAGCCGTTGGCGGCATCGACTTCGACCTGAGCGGGCCGGACAGGGCCGCGACGCCGTCACCAAAACAGCCGTCACCGGCAGAACCCGTCGCGCCGCAGCCAATCGCCGCGCGCGGCCCCGATCAGACCCAGCTGGCCCGTTTGGAGCGGCTGCGCAATGCCACGGCGGAGAGCCTGCTCTCGGGCTTCCCGCCGTTGCCCCACAGCGGGGAGGAGGTGGCCGCGGTGGCGAGCCTCTATCGCCAGGCGCGGCGCAACGAGACGACCCTGATCGTTCCCGCTGAGCACGGCCCACAGCCGACCAAGTCATGGCTGTTCGCGCTGTCGCCGCCGCGGGTGCTGCATCTGGCCACGTACGGGTTTTACTGGCCGGAGAAGGTGGTCGCGGACCGGCCAATGCTGCTGGCAGGGATCGCGTTGGCTGGGGCGAACCGAATGCTGCGCGACGGCGGTCAGGAGGGCGTCCTGTATGCGCTGGAGGCGCAGGACCTGAACCTCGAGGGCACCGAACTGGTCGTGCTGTCGGCCTGCGAAACTGCGCAGGGGCGCTACGACTATGGCGACGGCGTTGCCGGCCTGGTGCGGGCGCTCCGCACCGCCGGCGCCCGCTATGTGCTGGTCACCCTGCGACCGGTCGGGAATCAAAGCGCCGCAACCTTCTTGCAGCGCTTCTATCACTACTGGCTGTCGCAGACCGGACCGAGCGACCCCCCCGCCGCCCTGCGCGCCGCCCAGAGCGAGTATCTCTCCGCCACCCCGGCCAACCCGGCCGACCAAGCCTGGGCCTCCGTCATCCTCGTCGGGGGATAGCATTACCGTAATGGCGGACGTTGCCGAGATGGAACGCGACTTGATCCGCGAGCGCACGCTTGCCGGACCGGCCGCAGCTCGCGGCACTCGGCAGGCTGCACCATCGGAGAATGGCAGCTCGGTCCGGCGCATCTGAATCCGACCCTAACTTCGCGGGTCGTCATGGCCGGCCGACCCGAGCGCGTCGGGTGGTCCACGGAGAGAACACAGGGCGCGGTTCCGAAGACGCACCCTTGACCACCACGCGTCGAGCGGTTTCGTTGCGCAATCGGCCAATTGGCGTCGCGGCTCGGACCCCGCCTAATGCTGATGTCGACTCCCCGCTCCGACCTCAAAAGCGGGCATTCGAAACGTCGGTGGAAACGACATCAAGGCTCAAAGAACCGTGATCGCCGAACTGTTCCTGATCACCGCCCGATGTGATCCGATTTGATCATCATGCGGTTGATCTTAAACCGACGCCAAGGGTGCAACAGAGCCCAGGCGGTCGCCCGGCCTTCGCGACCAACAATCATATTCCCGAAGGCTGGCGCATCGTCGTCATTATCATTTCCGGCCAATGGCGACGGTCGCCGGCGACGAACGCGATCCTGATGCGCACCAAGGCCGGCAATGGCGAGCCGCGCCAGTTCTCGACCCATTGACCACGCCCGTTCCTTGGCTGGTCCCAATAGGCGAAATCGACATGGTCGACGCCGCCGAGCAGCTCGCTATCGATCAGCGCGGACGGAGGTACGAGGCGCACGGCGTGCAGCCAGGGTGTCCACCGCAACAGCAGCCGATGAGCACCATCCACCATCAAAGTGGCTTCAACCTGCTGACTCGCCAGCTCGTTCGCTCCATTCGGCAGGGTAGTCATCATGCTCAGGCTGTGCGGCAAGCCCAGCACGATCGCGCGCCGGTTCGAAGTGCCCGGGTCCATTTGCTCGATTACATTACGCAGGACACGACCGGTCGTCTCCAGCGCATCGCTCGCGTCGAGCATGCGTGTCTGCATAGTGCGCGCGCGCAGCCCGAATTGTGTGCCCTGTCTCAGGACAACCATTAAAAATCCAAACATCACCAGCACGACCAGAATTTCCAGCAGTGTGAAGCCGGCCGAGGCGGAGGCACGCATCAGGGCCCCCGCGGCGGTACCAGACCAATCCGCTCGCTGTTGAGCTGCACCGTTCTCGAGCCGCCGTCCAACCACGACACAGCGACGTTCACGGCGTAAAGCACCGGTGATCCGAGTGTTTCCCGCGCGGATGATCCGGCCGCTGCCGGCGCCGACACCGCGATACGCGTGATCCTGATATGCCAATGGAAACCATCGCCGTCGTTACCCTGCCGGTCACCAGACGTAAGGCCGCCGGCCGTGAGTGCCGCGAGATGGGACCGGGCACGCGTGACCGCCTCCGCATACCGGCTGGCAAGGCGTGTGGCGCGCAATCCATCGAGTGTGCCGCGGAACATCGCGCCCAACGCGAGTGCCGCGATTACGAACGCGACGAGCACTTCCAGCAACGTAAATCCGCGTTCACCTCGCGTCATCAATGCTCATCCGCCCGCTTCAGCAAGTCTACCGTTACCAACCGTCGAAGGCCGTGCTCCCCAAGCTCGATACGTGCACCGCTGGAGCTTCCGCCCCGTGCGAAGCCAATGTCGATGACGCGACTGGAGATCGGTTCGCCCGAGAGCGGGTCCACGGAGATGCCGACCGCCGGGGTCAGGGTCGCGACCTCCCTGATGGTGCCATCGTTGATGGAACCGCCTTCCGGCGGGCACAGAAAATGATCGGCGGTCAATGCGCGGTGCCGCGCGTCAGTCGCCTGCCGGGTCGGGCGATCGCACCTCCCAGGACAGGATTCGATAGCCAACGG